>JBJKOV010000089.1:0-42876 GCA_046707105.1 Thermodesulfovibrionales bacterium | reverse complement strand
TCGTATCCCTGTCCCCGGGGTCTGCCATGGCCACCTTCAGGGTGTTTTGTTTGAGTTCGAGGGGGACGACCATGTTTTCCCTTATGAAACGGGACGATATCCCATTCATGACGAAAGGAATCTTCGGTAGGTCGTCAAGCGTAAGGAATTGTTTACTGACGGCGGAAGACGCTTCCATTTCAGGCATTAAAAATTATAACACAGGAGAACGGTTTTACCAAAGCTATCCTTCTCCATGGCAGTCAATCCACTGCCGGCCGACTGTATGTTGCCGGAGCTTTGTTCGCCGCCCCGTCATAAGAAGATGCAAAACGTTTCCGGTGGGGTTCTGTTGCGGTGGAATTTGAAAATGCTTTACAATTAGCTCAGCATGAAAAGAAGCGAGGAAAGGCCGGCAGTGGGGCCCGGGACCCCCGATTTCGAAGAATCAGGCCGCGAACACATCCTGCCGGTGCTCTTTCCCGGAATCCCGGTATTTCCGGCATACTCGGATTCCCTCCACGGTACCTGGGCATTGGACTAATGCGGCATTAGACGAAGGATCGAGGGGCGTGGCAGATATTATCAGCATTATTATCCCTACCTGGAATGCGGGGAAACGGTTCCCTGATTTGTTGGAGGCATTGAAACTCCAGACGGTTTCCTGCGAAATAACCGTTGTCGACTCATCTTCTTCCGACGGAACAGTTGCGGCTGCCAAAGCCCATGGAGCAAAGACTATCGTCATAGACAAGAAAGATTTTGATCATGGGGGTACACGTAACCTGGGTGTCAGGTCGTCGGCCGGCGACCATTTAATTTTCATGACTCAGGATGTACTGCCGTCAAATGAACGCGTTGTTGAAAATCTTCTCAGGCCTCTGCAGGACCCGGGTATTGCGCTATGTTATGGGCGGCAGATAGCGGGGGAAGACGCTGCTCCGCTTGAGCGTTTCGCGAGGGCTTTCAATTACCCGGAAAATGCGGAGGTGAAGGGCAGAGATCATATCAGGTCTATGGGGATCAAGACTTTTTTCTTCTCGAACGCCTGCTCCGCGGCAAGGAGGAAGGAATTCGAAGAGTTCGGCGGCTTTCCCGAGAAGACCATAATGAATGAAGACATGCTTCTCGCCTCCAAAATGATCCTGAAAGGCTATAAGGTGGCATATGAACCTTCTGCCGTTGTATATCATTCGCACCATTATTCACTCAATGAGCAGTTTGGAAGATACTTTGATGTAGGCGTGGCTCTGGGCAGAAACAGGTGGATGCTCGATCTGGTCCCCCCTTCGGGAGAGGGAATAAGGTTTCTCCGGGAGCAGACGAGCTTTCTTGCGAGAGAGAAAGAATGGGCCTGGATACCCTATGGGTGTCTCGAAGCCGCCCTGAAATACCTGGCCTTTCAGCTTGGACTTTCTGAAGGCAGGATACCGAGGCGTCTCAAGGCCTGGCTTAGCAGGAATAAGGATTTCTGGGCACTCTGAATGAGATCATTTGTGACGAGGCTGTCTGAGGGATCTGTTGTTGTCTAAGCCTAAAAATTTGTAAGACAAACTCCTACAGAAAAAAAAGTTTCTGTCTGATAGCACGAAGGTACGCGATATATTTAAACTTAATGTGATCATCTGATACGACTTAGCGTTAAGAGGGGGGGGAAAGCAAAAGCTGAAGTTTCCCCGCGGTAAAAAGAATATTATTCCCGATCCCCGACTTCTGCCGGAAAAGCAGCGAAGAGGGGAGAAAACAGCCGCGTTATGTGATGTAATGCGGCCTTAAGTCCGGCTGAACTAAAACTAAAGTAAGACGATATTACGGGAACAATGGAAATTCAAAAGGGGGACTTATGTACAGACGAAGTCTGGTGATGTTTGCAGGGTTGGTCGCGATAGTTGCTGTTCTTTCCTGGGGGACCGGTAACGTGTGGGCGCAGCCGTCGCAGTGCGACGGCACGCTCCATTATACGTACACCGAGGGAGTAATGAGAAGTATTTCAAATTGTGACAGGGAGGCCGCCGCGGCCCGCGCTGCTGCGGGCCGTGCAGCAGTCGGCGGCTCATATTCGCTTCTTGCCGTTACTCCCGGAGGGATGCCGGATTATCTGGGGACGACTCCGAACTATGCCAACAGCCCGCTCCCGGCAGTCGACGCAATTGTCTCGATAGGTGATTTCGGCAACGGAACGGGCGCTACTGCTAAAGCAACCGTACAGGGCGGCGTCATTACAGGCATCACGGTTATAAACGGGGGCAGCGGCTACAACGCTCCCAACGTTAGCATCATCAGCAACAGCGGTTCAGGCGCTGCCGCCACGGCAACGGTGGAACAAGGAGTTATTACGGTCATAACCGTTACGAACGGAGGCAGCGGCTACGCTATCTCCGGGGGAATGAGGAAGTTTGTCGACACATTGCCCGGTGTAGGGTCGGCGAACCACAACGATCTCGGCCAGTTCATCCCTATAGCAAGGGCCGATACGACTACGTTTCCCGCATCTGATTATTACAGAATCGGAGTCGTGGACTATACCGAACAGATGCATTCCGATCTGCCCGCGACCCACCTGCGCGGTTATGCGGACCTTTCCCCCCAGGCCGATGGTGGTAGTGTCGCCCACTATATGGGGCCGCTGATCGTAGCCTCCCGGCACACACCCACGCGTGTCGAGCTCGTAAACCAGATCGTTCCGAACAGCGGCTACTTCCTGCCCGTAGACACTACGATCATGGGCGCAGGTGAGGGACCTCTTGACTCTCAGGGCGGATCGTGCAATTTTGATACACAGAACTGTGCCAGTTACTCTCCCAATCGCGCCCTGTTCCACCTCCACGGTGGCGATAACCCCTGGATCAGCGACGGAACGCCCCACCAGTGGGTCACTCCGCCCGGGGAAACGACTATGTTCAAAAAGGGGCTGAGTTTCCGGAACGTCCCCGATATGGTAAACGGCTCGGGGGTTGCGTGTGCCGATACGACAGGAAATGCATGCTTTACCCCAAGCGACGATGACGGGCTCGGGACTTATTACTGGCCCAACGGGCTGAGCTCCAGGCTGATGTTTTACCACGACCACGCCTTCGGCATCACCCGCCTGAACGTCTACGCCGGAGAGGCCGCAGGATATATAATTCACGATCCCGTGGAGGACAACCTTATCAGTACCGGAGTTATTCCGGACCAGGCCGGGCTCGATAAGACCCAGGGCGCCGTCGGAGGAGGGGTTTACAACTGGGGCGTCCCCCTTATTATTCAGGACAAGAGTTTCGTGCCCCCGCCCGCCCAGCTGGCGGCCGAAGACCCTACGTGGGACACCGCCAAATGGGGGGGATACGGCAATCTCTGGTTCCCGCATGTATATATGCCGAACCAGAACCCGGCAGACGAAGCCGGCGTGAACGCTATGGGCCGGTGGGACTACGGACCCTGGTTCTGGCCTCCAATGGACCCCTCTACTCTGGTGGGCCAGCCCGTCCAGTGCCCCGGCTATCCGACAGGTGTAATGTGTCCCGGGACACCCAATCCCTCCATTGTGCCGGAGGCGTTTATGGACACCCCGATCATTAACGGCACCGCTTACCCGGTCTTTAAGGTGGGGAAAAAGGCTTACCGGTTCAGGGTCCTTAACGCAAGCAATGACCGCACGATAGGCCTGCAGTTGTATTATGCCGCCGATGCAAACGGCAATGTCTGTAACGGGACTGTTTCAGATAACGGTCCCACGACTATATGCACTGAAGTTAATATGGTCCCTGCCGTGCCGCATGCGTCGTCTTCGACCCCGCCCCTTTGTACCCCCACAACTACAGACCCCAACGGCCTTGCCATTGCCGCTGTTGACGGCACCGGCTACCCGATCAACAACGGGACCGGACTGCCGGCGGGCTGCTGGCCCACGACGTGGCCGACGGATTCAAGAGACGGCGGCGTGCCCGACCCTTCAACCGCCGGGCCCGCAATTATCCAGATAGGCAACGAAGGCGGCCTGCTTCCGGCGCCTGTGATTGTGCCTTCTACTCCTGTTGGATATAACTACAACCGCAGGGACATTGTGGTACTGAACGTCTCGAACCACTCAATCATGCTTGGACCTGCAGAGCGGGCGGACATCATTATCGACTTTTCCCAGGTGCCTGACGGTTCCCGGCTTATTATGTATAACGATTCGCCGGCGCCTATCCCTGCATACGACACGCGTTACGACTATTACACCGGCGACCCCGACCAGACCGACACGGGCGGAGCGCCTTCGACCCTGCCGGGCTACGGCCCCAACACCCGCACCATGATGCAGTTCCAGATTGACTCAACCCTCGGTGCGGCGGCTGGGCCGTTCGACGTGGCCGGACTTGATAGCGCCTTCGCGCCGACACCCCCTGCCCAGGGGCCCTTTGCCGAAACGCAGCCCACGCCTATCGTACCGGAGTCCGTTTTAGGGGCTGCATTCGGCACGATGTTCACCGACACATACTCGAGTATCTTTGATACCTCTCTTACTTTTACGCCCATAGACCCTGTGACCGGCATGCAGACGGGCAGGCCGATAACGCTTCCGATAATCCGGAAGGCCATTCAGGAGCTTTTCGAACTCAAGTACGGGCGAATGAACGCGACACTGGGTACCGAGCTGCCGCTTACCAACTTTACGACTCAGACTACGATACCGCTTGGCTATGTCGATCCGCCCACCGAGATAATAAAGAACGGCGAGACCCAGGTCTGGAAGGTAACCCATAACGGTGTGGACACACATTCCATTCATGTCCACCTTTTCAATGTCCAGCTGATCAACCGTGTAGGATGGGACGGGGCCGTCAGGCCGCCCGACTCCAACGAGCTCGGCTGGAAGGAAACGGTGAGGATGAACCCGCTGGAAGATGTGATCATTGCGTTGAAGCCCATTAAGCCGTCTATACCGTTATCCTGGGGACCGCTGCCCGACAGCATCCGGCCCCTGGACGTGACAAGGCCGCTTCACAGCACGGGGGATCAGTTTATTAATGTGGACCCCTATACAAACGCCCCTGTTACAACAACCAACGAACTTACGGACTTCTACTGGGAATACGTCTGGCATTGTCACCTCCTGGGACATGAAGAAAACGACATGATGCGGCCGATCGTATTTCAGGTGCCGACCGCTGCGCCTCCGGCTCCTACCAGCCTTACGGCAGACAAGGGGCCGGTAGTGCCGCCTGCAACGCAATCGAACACTGTCGTACTGAACTGGACTGCCGGTATAGCGGCATCAGAGCCCAATCAGCAGACTGGGTTCCGGATCGAACGGTCTACTAACGACTGCAGCAATCTGTCGCCGATTATAACGGTCGCTGCTTCCATTACCACCTATACCGACACACTGGTAGATTCGGGCACTACTTACTGCTATCGCGTTATCGCATTCAACGCTATAGGAGATTCCACCCCTTCCAACACGGCGACTGTGACTACAGACAGCTGGCCTAAAGCCACCGGAGTTGACATTGCTGCGGACCCGGCCCCTCTCGGCAGCCCGCTGCCTGAGCATTATGCGATGGGTACGGCGGTAGTGTTTACCCCGACAGCCACTGGCTCCACCGTCCCCTATCAATATCGGTTCAATCTGGACGGGGGCGTAGTACAGGATTACGGTATCGGCACCACGTGGACCCTGCCTGCCAACACTCCTATAGGGAGCTACACACTAACAGTCGACGTGCGGACCAGTTTGACATCGACGACTCCTGACGTGACGTCCGCGCCTCTGACTGTTACTGTCGCCGGCCAGGCGGGGACAGTGCTCCTCTCGCCCATCGGTACTTACTATGTGAATCTCACGGGCGCCTTCGGCGATGCTACTAACGGCAACACCATCGAAGCATGGGCGGTCCCGTTCATCAACGAGAACATCATCTTCACGCCCGCGGTCGGTATTGTCACTTTTATAGGCGGCTACGATTCATCGTTCCTCGCGCATACAGGAATGACAACCCTGCAGGGATCGCTCTCGGTCGGGGGCGGCAGCGGTGCGCTGATCATACAGAATCTGATCATTCAGTGATCTGCTCCTGGGAAAGATTCCTTTAGTCACAGAGGGCCGACGGGGAGAGCGTCGGCCCTCTGTTTTATCCTGGCAAGAGGCGCCCCGGCGTTGTCCGAGAATGAACTTTTCTGATTAAGATGCGGCGGGAAAGTTTAAAGAAGTAATTACAAGGAGACCTACAAGTGAAAATGAGGATGGCAATCTCAGTCTCAATCCTTTTGCTACTGATGACTTACTTCTTTCCGGTGAAAGCGGTTCACGCTGCAACAGGTGGAAAATACAAACGGACTGTTGAAGACTACGTGGTTCCCGACGTGACGCTTGTGGACCAGTATGGAGCGAAAGTGAAACTCAGGACCTTGCTTTACTCAAAAAAGGTGGCGATGGTGGACTTTATCTTTACAACATGCACAACGATCTGTCCGGTGCTTTCAGCTGGCTTTGCAAATTTCCAGAGGAGAATTGGACCGGATTCCGGCAATGTGCAGCTTATTTCCATTTCGATAGATCCGGAGAATGACACTCCGAAAAGATTGACGCAGTATCTGAAACGGTTTAATGCCAGGCCGGGATGGGAGTTTCTGACAGGTTCCCGGAAGGATGTCGAAAAGGTTGTAAAGGCGTTCGACGCATATGTCCCTGACAAGATGTCTCACTTGCCGCTGGCTTTTCTGCATTCGTCCGCTGACAGCAGATGGGTCCGCATTTACGGTCTCATAGGAACATCGGACCTCATGGCCGAATACAATAAGGTGCTCGGACAATGAAGTCCCGGGGCAAAGACCGGGGCAATCCAATTATTCTGCTTTTCGGCCTCGTTTCAATTCTTCTGTCGCTTGTTTGCATTGATCCGGCGAGAGCTGGCGGCGGGGGGCCTGTCACCATTTCCGGGGTGTCACGGGAAGAGGCATTGCGCATTGGAGAGAGGATTTACCGGGAGGGGATACTGGCCTCGGGAGAGCCGATGCAGGCTGTTGTGAAAGGGGACATCCCGGTTGCGGGAACCGCCTTTACCTGCGTCAGCTGTCACCTGAGAAGCGGGCTGGGCTCTTATGAGGGCAATGTCGTCACTCCGCCCGTCAACGGGAGCAGTCTCTTTCACCCGCTCAAGGCCGTTTATAAAGGCTTTGAAGTAACCTCAGTCCCTCCCTTCCGGCCGGCATATACCGACAAATCACTGGCGGACACACTACGCTCCGGTATAGACCCTTCAGGTCGGAAACTCAATGAAGTTATGCCCCGGTATATGGTCGACGATAAGGACCTGGCTTTCCTCATATTCTATCTGGAGTCGCTTTCCACGCATTTTTCGCCGGGCGTTTCGGATGCTGCGCTCAGATTTGCGACCGTCATCACCGACGATGTCAGCCCCGAAGATCGCGACGCGATGCTCATCCCTCTTGAGAATTATATCAGGCTTAAAAATAATATGGCTCGTACTTACGAGAGGGACCCCAGACAGGCCCTGATGGCCAGGTCCATGCTGCTTTCAAGGGAGGCGGCTTACAAGAGATTATCGCTGTCCGTCTGGCTGTTAAAAGGTCCGCCTGAGACCTGGCGGCGCCAACTGGAAAAATATTACCGAGAGGAGCCGGTCTTTGCCCTTTTGGGGGGGATGACGAAGGGAGAATGGCTGCCGATCCACAGATTCAGCGAAGACAACCACATCCCGTGCATCCTTCCGATCACAGATTTCCCCGTCATCTCCGATACGGATTGGTATACTCTCTATTTCTCCAAGGGCCTTTACCAGGAAGGAGAAGGCGCTGCACGTTATCTAAATGGAAAAGGTGAAGCGTTTAAGGACGATACAATTGTTGAAATCGTCCGTGATTCGCCTGAGGGGCGTGCCCTGTCCACGGGATTTAACGAGACGTGGCTTAACCTGAAACATCAGGCCCCGGTTACAGTTACGCTGAAAAAGGGAGAGAATCTGACTTCCGGGAAACTGGAGAATGTGCTGGCCGGGCGAAATCGGTCCACGCTTATCATATGGGACGGGCCTGATTCCCTGCCTGTTCTTAAAGCCCTGGCATCTGCCGAAAACAGGCCCGGGGAGGTGTTTGTTTCGTCAGGCTATCTAGGCAAGTCCATGTGGACCATAGACGACCGGGCACGTGATTTTACCGATATCACATATCCCTTCAGACTGCCCCGGGACGAGGCGCGATATACAAAGATGGTCGAGTCGTTTATGGGGATCACTAATGTCCATGGCAATGCGCTGATTACGCTAAAGAAGGTATATTCGACCATCAAGGTTCTGTTTCAGGTATTGATGGACATGAACGGACAATATTACCGCGACAACCTGCTCGACGTCGTCGGCATGAGCAAGAACTTCGTAGGGATGGGGGGGATTGTAACTGAAGAGACTTTTCCGCTGTACGAGCGCTTCAGTTTCGGCCCGGGGCAGAGGTACGCATCAAAGGGATGTTATATCGTCCAACTGACGAAAGGGCCAACCCCGGAACTAGTGAATAAAAGTGACTGGATAACCCACTGACCTCCTTTGGCCGGTGGGCGAGAGTGGGATTCCCCCGCGACACTATGCCGACTGAGAAAACGGCATTCTGCCGGCATGGCGAAAAAACCGGGGGGTCATTTATAATAGCTGTAGAGAGGGACTTAATTGACATCGCGCGCAAAGAAGAAACATCTGCGGCCCGGGTGGGACGAATACTTTATCAATATCGCCAAGGCGGTATCGGAGCGTGCCACGTGTTTCAGGCGGAGGTACGGCGCCGTCGTGACAAAGGACAATATTATTGTGAGCACAGGCTATAACGGTGCGCCTGCCGGCATGAAAGACTGTCTGGAGGTCGGCAAGTGCACGAGGAAGGAACTGCAGATACCACACGGCGAACGTTACGAATTGTGCCACAGTGTACATGCCGAGGCGAATGCGATTATCAGGGCCTCCGTAGATGAACTCAAGGATGCGACTATCTACATATCCGGAGAAGACAGCGGGCTGGGAGAATGCCACTCTGAACCGTGCATGATGTGCAAGAGAATGATCCTGAACGCGCGCATTAAGAAGGTCGTTTTCTCGGACGGCAACGGCAAGTTTCATGTCATCAAGCCGAAAGACTGGTTGAAGGGCCGGGTTTAAAAAATGGTTCAAACTGTTCAAACCGTTTAAACCGTTCAAACCGTTCAAACCGTTCAAACCGTTCAAACTGTTCAAACCGTTCGGCAGGTTTCTTCGAGGAGGAAAAGATGAAAAAATACGGGGTGCTGGCTTTGATCTTTGGGATGATGTTTTCCATAACCGCTTTTGCGGCGGATGCCGGTATTCAGTGGCTGTCGCTCAAAGCAGGGATGGAAAAAGCGAAAGAAGAGAACAAACCTCTTATTGTCGATTTCTATTACGGGAAGGGATGTCCGCGCTGCGAGGCTATGCAGGAACAGGTGTACGACAACCCGTCTATCGCTGCCAAGGTCATGAAGGATTTTATCCCCGTGCGGGTTGACCTGAAAAAGAAGTTGACGAAGGAAGAAGAGGATCTGGGCAATAAATATAATTTCAAGAATGATTGTCTGCTGCTGTTCCTCGACCCAAAGGGCGAGATAATAAACGACACGATGGGCAAAAGAATGTGCTTCATCGACAAGATCAATCCGCAATGGTTCATCGATTACCTCAACATGGTGGAGTCTTATTACCGCAAATGAGGGCGCGCTCCAGATCCCTGCCGGCTGAAAAAGGGACCCCGAACCGGAGGTGGCAGGTTTGACAATCCGGCGTGTGATAAGTTATTCTATAAAACTATCGCGGGGTGGAGCAGTCTGGTAGCTCGTCGGGCTCATAACCCGAAGGTCAGAGGTTCAAATCCTCTCCCCGCCACCAAGTAAATTCAAGGGTCTGCAGAAATGCAGGCCTTTTTGTTTGCTGAATTTAGCGCCACGGTTCGCCTGCTTTTCTTTAAGTCGTCTCCCGACCCGTTGACTTGTGAAACAGGGGCGTACATGACTAAAAGCTTCCGCAGAAGTTATAATTCAAGAGTGCGCAGTAAGCTGTTCATTCAATGAAGGCAGGTAATGTCGGAGACAAGGACATATTCTCTTTTCGCTGTTTCGTACGAGCTCAACAAACGGGAATTCAGGAG
Source organism: Thermodesulfovibrionales bacterium (assembly GCA_046707105.1). Lineage (GTDB taxonomy): Bacteria > Nitrospirota > Thermodesulfovibrionia > Thermodesulfovibrionales > UBA6898 > JARRRD01. Next base: position 32,769 of record JBJKOV010000089.1, on the reverse strand, counting down.
GAAACTAGATCTGTTTCCCGAGGAGATGCGTTATTATGTTATCCTCGCAAACAGCATCATAGGCTCGGAAAACGCAAAGAGGGTAGCTGAGACCCCTGAAGCAGTTGTCGAAGACAGTCGTGAGTTTGTGGAGAAGCTGCTTTCGATGGTAAGCCCCGGAGGTGATGACGGGTTCAGGGAAGTGGCTGAAACGTACCTGATCGAGACGATGAAAGACGAACTGCGGTTCAATTGTCCGAACTGTGTGAACTTCGGCAAATGCCTCGATCTTGAGAACCTGGCCGTGGGGCTCCTTTTCAAACGGCGTGCAAACGGTGAGGAGACTGACGAAATCAGGAAAGAGATAGCCCTTCAGGTGGATCAGGCGCTGAAAAGCACACCTTATATCGACACGGATATGGCGCACGAACTATGCAAAGACTTCAGGCATCAATACCTGGCTTCCTCCGTTGGAGAGGTCTTCGGCAGATATTCCGACATAGCTGCAGAACTTCACAAGTCATTCGGCCTTGACTACGGTAAGGTTCAGAAGAAGATGATCGAACTAAACATGGAATTTTGCGAAAAGAGCGGTGGGCGCGGGTAATAATCTAAGGATTCACCCCACATCCCTGCATATGCGGCTGTTCCCGTCTCAGACACGACCTCGCCTCAGCGCCGGCAGACATTAAGATAAATTAATCTCCCATGAAAAAATTTCGTGGTATTATCTTACTTGGAGAAAGTGCACGTTTAACGAGTGATCATCAGATATTTATGGAGGTGCAACTATGATAGCAAAGACAATTCTCTTTTCCTTCGTTGTCATCTTATGTTCCTTCTTTATCGCGGGTGGCGTCTTCGCGAAAAACAAAACGGAAATGTCCGCCGTTTCCGATAAGGGCGTTGCCCCTGCGAAGACCGAAGCCCCGCTGGAAGTGAAATCCGATTTTTTTTCAGATGCCGGCACCCTTGACGGGATGCCAAGCCTTTCGGTTGCTCATTCCCTGTCGGACAACCGCTACCATCTGCTGAATCCTTCATCGGAGGCTTTTAAAGTCCTCTCAATGATGGAAAAAAGGGTGACCGACAGAAAGCTGATTCAAAAGATAAAAGATAAACTCCCGACACTGGGCGAGGGTCGTCTGCGGATGCTGGCCTATCTTTCCGAAGAAGCCGGCGTTGATGACCGGAGTCCAAAGACTGACATCGCCTTCCTCATCGCTACAACCCTGATCATTTTTTCCTGAGAAACCTTTCCAGTAAAGGCAGAACAAAAAAGCGAGGTTGCCATGTTCAAGAAAAATCGTTTCAAACAAATGATAAAAGCCCCGGCCCATATTCTCTATCACGTTATTCTGATTGCTCTGAGCGCCTCAATCGTTATTTCCCTTCCCTATACCGCGGACCTGATCGCCAGGAGGTTTTTGACATTCTGGGCCTTCAGCGGCGACGAAAAGATATTTCTTGCGGGGGTCGAAGTGTCCCTGGCTGTTGCCCTCATACTTTTTTTTAACTACGTTGCGAGGAACTGGAAAGACAGACGGCTTTCAAAAATGGCGGAGGAGGCCGGACTCGTCCACATTTCCTCGGCTGGAGGCTTTTTTGCGAAGAGGAAGAACAGAAGGCTGAAGGAGAGCAAAGGACTCGCGCGGGACATCATGCTCATAGGCTCCACCGGCTTCGCCACATTTGCGGACGCGAAGAGCGACCTGCATGAGGTTGTAAAAAATTGCCGGGAGGCGAAGATCATGCTTCTCAATCCTTACGGTGAGGGAGCGGCCGCAAGGGTCAAGAGCATTCTGAGCCCCGATATAACCCTGGAGAGGTTCGGAGAGCAGATAGGGAAGAGCATAGATTTTCTCAAAACACTCAGGGCTGCTCAAAAGAACATCAGGCTCAAACTCTATGACGACGTGCCTTTCCTCAAGATGTTGATATCGGGCGATTATATATGGGTGAAGCATTATCACGCCGGATATGACGCCCAGTTCCTGCCTGAATATGTCTTCAGGTACAACCAGAATCCTGGCGGCCTGTATGTCCCGTTCCACCAGCACTTCCTGAACTGGTGGAATGACCCCCGGATACCGGAATATGACCTGGAATCCGACGACCTCATTTACCGCGATGCAGCCGGACGTGGCGAGATAAGAGAAAGGTTCGGAGGCGAGGCGCAGAGGGTGGCCTGAATCTTCTCCGCAAAACCTCTCCCCCGGACATCAACCGTCTACCTGCTTTTTTTGCAGGTAGAGATCCCCAGGAGGGCGTATGGAGGACACCATCCTATGAGGCCTGTGGCCAGTGGGATAATCCCGAGAAACGCCCATGGGGAGCTGGGACCGACAAACGCCATCGAGATAATACCCAGCCCCGCGAGTACCCTTATAACCCTTTCTGTTGAACCGATGTTCTTTTTCATTGTCTCTACCTCCTGAGATGAATTCTTGCTTATTCTTAAGTATAACGGCGCACCGGCGAGGCTGTCTGTGACAAAGTTACAAAAGAAATGAATGGTGCCCTAAGGCTTTAGGATGGTAATTTCGCTCCGGGAAAGGGCCACAATTCCCCTCCGTTCCAGGTCCTTCAGCAGCCTGCTTACTACTTCCCTTGAAGTCCCCAGATCACCGGCTATTTTCTGGTGTGTAGACCTGACAACACCGCGAACAGCCTTTTCCGAAAGATGTTCCCTCAGCCTGACGTCCATTCTGCCGAAGGCCACTTCCTCCACAAGCGCCATGACCGCCGTAAGCCGCCTGCTCATTATCTCAAATACAAATTCTCTCATGTCCCTGCTGGTATCCATAGCCTCGCGAAAATCATCGGCAGGGACAAGGAGCATGGTCCCGCTCTTTACTGAGACCGCGTTGGCAGGATATGCAGTGTGTGACAATATACAGGAGGCATTGAGGATACAGGTCTCCCCTCTGCCGATCTCATAGAGGGTAATCTCCTTTCCCCCTTCGGCTGCCTTGTAAACCCGGATTTCTCCGGAGAGAACGAACGCGATGGCTGAACAGGCATCCCCCTCGGAGTAGATGAGCATTCCCGAAGGGAACGACCGAAAAAAGGCGTTTGAGAGAATCCCCTTCACAAGCCGATCAGGCGCATTGCGGAGCGCCGGAAATGTCTCGATAAACTCATGATTCGATATGCCGCTCATATTCTGCAGTTGATTTTACGTCGGTGATTTTGATGCTGTCAATCCCGATCCTGCCCGGCTACGGCGCCGGAAAGGACTCCGCCTTGTCTGTAAGGTCAATCACGACGGAAGGAGAAGAAGCATGACTGGAGGGATGCAGAATCTTTACGACGGATGGAATCGGGTTGTCGGTCCTTAAGGAGTGTGATACGATTTGGTTGAGGAGGGATGATATGAGAGTTTTGCTGGCGACCGACGGTTCTGAATATTCGGAGAGAGCTGCGAGGTTCCTCACGCGCTTTGACTTTTCCACCCGTGACGAGATCGTAGTACTTCACGTCGTGGCCGAAATACCCTATGAGGACGATTACAGTACTCAGATAAAACAGTTTATCGGAAGGGCCGCTCCGGGCATTCTCAGGACGGCGACAGACATACTGAAGCCCGTGAAGGCAAGTGTTATCACGAGGGAAGAAGAGGGGTATCCCGATGCGAGAATTATGGATATCGCGGTAAACGCGGATATGGATCTGATAGTGATGGGAGCCAGGGGCATAAAGGGGCTGAAGGCTTTTTTCCTCGGAAGTTCCACGCGGTCGGTTGTTATTAATTCACCGAAGTCCGTTCTGGTCACCAAACCGGCGGAATGGGTGGCAGAGGGGGGATTAAAGATCCTTTTTGCAACGGACGGTTCGGAATCAGCGCAGGCGGCAGGCGATCTAATCATGGCTCTTCCGCTTCCTGATGATACCGAGGTGAGGATTATTAACACTGCCTGGTCTCATGTTTCAGATATATCCGAGACGCTGAGTATGGAAGCCGATGAAAAACTGAAGGAGACTGTGGCGAGGATGCGGACAATGGAATCGGAGAGCGCCGGGAGGGTTGTACATGAAGCGGAGCAGCGCCTGCTACGACGGTTTTCAAAGGTCGGTATGATTATCCATAGGGGAGACCCCTCGCTCAGCATACTGGAAGAATCGGAAAGGTGGAAAGCGGACATGATAGCTGTAGGAAGCAGGGGATTGAGGGGAATAAAAGGGATGCTGGGAAGTGTATCCAGGCGGGTGCTGGGCCACGCCGAGTGCTCGGTTCTGGTGGGAAAGGCGGCCGAAAAATAATTGTCTGTCCCGATTTCCCCTCACCGCGGTTTTAAAACAGCATTAACGAACGCATAGCAATATTCAGAGATCTCATAGTCTTTTTCGTCATGCCCGAGGACCTTGACCGAGGTATCGATTCCGCGGACAACCTATCATGAGACCGTTAATAAACCGGACTCGCTTTCGGGCGTACAAAAATTGTATGCTTATTCATTAAGGCCTCAAGACCATAGCCGGTGACTAAACTTGAAAAAGCAAAGGCATATCTCAGGGACATCCTGAAGAAGCCCGAACCGGGGCACAGTGAGTTCGGATACCGGGATATTCTGTTTTTCGGCAGATTTGTAAGGCCCCTGTGGAAGACCGGACTGGCGGCCCTTATTCTTTCCCTTATTGCCACTGCTCTGAGCTCCCTCATGCCGCTGAGCGGCAAGGTCCTGATTGATTTTATCGTCCTGAAAAAAAATCTGCACGGGGTGGAACATTACCTTCGGATTCTGGGCGTCTACAACCTGTTCGACCCCGTCAAACATGCGCCGGAAGCATTGACTCTTGTTGTGCTGGCGGTGCTGACAGTGGGGGCGGTGGCCGGGATGACAGGAATTATCCAGAAGTATCTGTCATTGAGGTTCCAGCAGGAGATGACCTTCAACATTCAGACAGCCCTGTTCGATCACCTCCTGAGATTTCCCGTACCTTTTTTTAAGAGACAGCGGACGGGTTACCTGATGTCTCGGGTATCAGATGATATATATGTCCTCCAGCTGTTTTTTTCCGAAAGCATTATGCAGGTCTTTGCCAGGACGTTCTATTTTTTCTTCGGTATGCTGATAGTTTTTGCGCTCAGCGTGAAACTGTCTCTCATCCTGGCGGCTGCCTTGCCTCTCTACCTTCTGATAAATTATTTTTTCGGCGCAAGGATCAGGGATGTCAGTCTCCAGGAACGCGAAACCAGTGCGCGCGTTTCAAGCGACATACAGGAGATCCTGTCAGGGGTGGAGACTATCAAGGCGCATACGACGGAGGAACGGGAGGCGCAGAAGGTCTCACGCGGCATGAGGACCGTTATCCATAAACGAATAAAAGGCATGTTCCTTTCGCTACTTTCGAATTATGCTGCAGCCGGTTCCCTTTTCGCCGCTAATCTGGTCATTATGTGGGCCGGCATCCATGAGGTGCTGCAGGGACGTCTGACCATCGGAGATTACGTTGCCTTCACTTCCTACGCCGTTCTTCTTTCAGGGGCCTTAAACAGCGTTCTTACTTTCCATATAATGGCCCAGCCCTCTTTCGCGTCTATGGAGAGGCTTATGGAGCTTTTCAACCTGATCCCGGAATTCACGGAAGGAAATGATACACGGACGGCAGCAGCCCCGGGGGACATAAAAGGGGAAATAATATTCGATGACGTTTCCTTCTGGTATGAGGAGGGCCGACCGGTTCTCAGGAATGTAAGTTTTTCGGCGGGGCCCGGAGAGATTATCGCACTCGCCGGAAGGACGGGGGCTGGCAAAACCTCTCTGGTGAACCTCCTTCTGAAGTTTCAGACGCCGCAGCAGGGGGGCATATATCTGGACGGCCGCGATATCAGAGGAATACCAACGGATTGGCTCAGAGGAAAGATCGGTGTTGTTTCCCAGGAGGTGTTTTTGTTTGATGATACTATAGAAAAGAACATAAAGTACGGCAGTCCCCTTGCGTCGGGGGAAGACGTTGTGCGTGCCGCCCGTCTGGCCCACATTCATGACGATATCGAGGGCCTTCCCGGCGGATATGAAACTGAGGTAGGAGAGCGCGGCGTGAGGCTGTCTGCGGGCCAGAGACAGCGGATATCGATCGCGCGGGCATTCCTGCGAAACCCGGCCATCCTTATTCTTGACGAGCCGACTTCCTCCCTGGACCCTGCGACTGAAGCCCTTGTAAAGGATTCGGTAAATAAACTTGCCGCCAACAGGACCACGTTCATTGTGGCCCACCGTCTTTCGACGATAGATATGGCCGATAAGATTCTGGTTATGAATAATGGCGAGGTGCTGGAAACAGGTACGCACGAAGAGCTTATGGCCCAGGGGGGCTTCTATAAGGGGTTGTACGGCAGGACGCTGGAGAAAAGCCAAAGGGACAGAGCTGAAACAGAGAATTGACCGGGATCGTGTTTCTTAAGTGCAGCCTTCAACGGAAACAACACCTGCGAGTTTATCAGGGAAGCATGCGAGCGCGATATGAGCATCTTTGAATATGTGACGGGAGAGAGTCCCGACCGTCCGGCGGGTGACTGATGGACAAAGCCGGGGGGCGGGAAAGACAGACAGATACGGCGTCATCACGACCAGAGGTTTCTCTCTGGTTTTTGTTCAGGACTTTTTTGAAAATCGGCAGTATCGCCTTCGGGGGTTTTACGGCGTTGATTTCGGTCGTGGAGAATATCATCGTTCGGAAACGAAAGTTACTCCAGGCCGATGACATGCTGGACGGCATTTCTCTGGCGATGCTTCTCCCCGGCCCCATTGCGGTAAACGTGGTGGCCTTTGTCGGGTATCGTATCAGGGGAGGGCTGGGGGTGCTGGCGGCCGCCGTCGGCGTGATTTTGCCGTCTTTTGCCCTTTTAGTGGGCCTCTCTTCTTTCTACCTGCACTACGGCAGGATACCGGCAGTAAGCAACGCCTTTGCCGGTTTCGTGCCGGCGGTGACCGCAATAGTTTTCAGTACCGCCTGGGGCATGGGCAAAAAGGCGGTGAAAGGCCCGGCCGAATTTCTGATCGGTCTGGCTGCCGCTTGTGTCCTGCTCGGCATCGGGGGGTTTTACTCCACATTGATGATTATTTTTGGATCCGGTCTTCTCGGCCTGCTTCTTTTCTACCGTCGCCGCTCTTCCAATGAAACTGAAGGCGGGGTACTCCCGCCGGTCTTCGAGCCGTCCTCCCGTGCCGGAATCGCAAAGGTGAAATTCTCTCTCTCCTTTTTATTGCTGGCCGGATTCCTGGTCATGTTCCTGATACCATGGCCGGGGCTCGGCGAGAGCTCATACGGCAGGCTCTTTGTGACCTTTTCCGGAATGAGCCTTATGCTTTTCGGGGGCGGCTATGTGTTTATACCCCTGATCCAGAAAATTGTAGTGGCCGGCTTTCATTGGCTGACACAGTCGGAGTTTACGAGCGCCATAGCGCTCGGCCAGATCACACCGGGACCTATAATGATAAGCGCGGCTTTTATAGGGTATAAGGTGAAGGGCCTGCTGGGGGCCGCGCTCGCCACTTTTGCCATTTTTTTCCCGCCCGCTCTGCTTATGGTAAACAGTTCGCAGGTCCTCGACCGGATCAAGCGGTCGACGGCTGTGCAGGCGGCCCTCAAAGGGGTCCGCCCGGCAGTGGTCGGGATGATCTTTGCCGCCGCGGTGGTAATCGGCCGCGGGGCGGTTTTGCACTGGACGACTTTGATTATTTTTCTGCTGTCGCTTTTTGCGCTGATGCGCCTGCGCATCGACATTGTATGGATCATTCCAGCAGCGGGAATAATCGGGATGTTGCTTTATTAAACATGTCTGGCGAAAATGCTGAAAAAGAAAGGACCATACAGAAAATGCTGCAGAATTGCATTCGCAAGGTTCTTTTATTTGTCGGTTTCTCTGGTGCTTTTCGTTATTGCGATTATAAGGGTTAAAATACCTGAAAGCAAAGAGGAGGACCGCATGAAAAAGCAGACTTTGTCTGGCACCGTCTTCATTGCTGCGTTGATAGTATTTTCCATGGCCTTTGCGCCGGCGGTTCTTGCAGGTGACACTACGCATACAATAACTATAGTCAATAATTCGAACACTCCTCTCAGTCCCGACCGTTCCCGGCAGATGGTGATTTATTCCATCGACAGTACATGCCTTCCGCCGGGAGTTTACTGCTGTCAGGCAAATTTGAACCCGCCGAATAAGATTGCGGCCCATTCGTCAGCGGTTCTGAGTATGACCGGTCCCACGGGGTGCAAGGTTTCTCAATGGCAGTCCTACTGGTACCCGGATATAGAGAGGGAAAAAGGGGATATACATTGCACGGTAAACCCGGCGAACATATGCAACAGCATCAACAAGGACTATACCTGTACCATTTCCCAGGCAAATGTGGACGCCGCTTTAACAGGGCGTGACGTTATGGCCCTTGCGCGCTAGTGGAGTTCTCATAAACGGGTGTTGTCAGTTCGCGCACTAAGGCAAGACGGTAAAGGCGAGGATTATTGAGAATAGCTGGCAGCCATATTGCTAATATTCAATGTTCGGCTAAGGCCGAGGAGAGTAAAAGCGGATAGATGGACTTGTTGTATCAGGGCCTATGAAGCACCAGGCATTCAGGATGATGTACCATGCCTAAGTCCACGTAGATTATATATTTTTCGATTTACAATCGACGGGCAGATTTAATATAATGGGATGTCTAAAAATGTTTTGGAGTGTGAGGGGGAGGATTATGGCCGACGGAAGACAGGCTCTTATCAGGGAATGCATTGGCTCAAATGCCGCGCATTCTGAACTTATTTGTCATGACAAGTGTCAAAAAATGTCATTACCGGTTGGACGTTGCGGCTTTAAGTTGCTTCCCTATGCCTTCATTATCTTCGTTATCTCTCTCCTTCTTGCCGCCATACCGCCCGTTAAGGCAGAGGCCAATGTCCTTGGCTATGTGCCGTACTGGAACGGGGGAGCACTTGGCGGGAATTATGGTCCGAACTTCTCTCCGGCCCCATGGCCGGGCGATAGTTCATGGATGGCCTATACCTGGGAAAATGCCTCGATCAATGATCCCCGCGTTCTTGACCCTTCAAATGGAGGGACCAGGCCGCAGAACTACGTCAACGTCAGTTCGGGCTGCCCCGACCAATCACTCCCCAGCATATATATTGATTACGATCCGGCCTATCAGATGTTTTTTTTCAGGTGGAGGGTCGAGCAGATACCGAATACTTACGCTACGGGTCCGGCCCCGAGCGCCTTCAGCGATGTGGACCCGTGGAAGTCTGCCCAGTGGACGGTGCTGATGGATACCGACGGCGACGGATACAGGGAATTCGGGATGCAGCTCGACGGCTCGACCGGCATGCCGGCTTATCCGGTGGACATCCTGCGCACGGTATACAGCAACACACTGAGCCAGAACATGGACCCCCACGACAGGGACATCTTCGAACTGTGGCATAACCCGACGGCATTCGTAAATGACGGAACGGCGCCCGGACCGTCCGGCCTGATCCTCAATTTTCACAATTCCAATTCTCCCGACGCTTATTGGCCGAACGGTTCGGCCGAGACGGTCTGGGACTATGGGACCACCCGCTCTGTTGACATCAGCGATTACGACCCCCTGCTTGCGCCTCCAGCTCATCAGTGCAGCCAGGACAACGAGAACGAATACTTTGTTGACTACGAGATCCCCCTCGGGATGTTGAGCAACGGTACCTATTCTTTCGACTGCACGAACCCGACGGGGCTTTTCTTTTCGACCGCAAACAGCCTCACTAACCCGTTCCAGAAGGATGTCGTCGCCAACGAAAGCCTCCTTGCCACGCCGGACGCCTGTGTCCCCTTTGGCGATCTGGTTGTGCTCTGCGGTCCCAATGGTCCCGAGATTGTTCCACAGCCTGTCGTGGACTCGGTCACGGCCAGTCCCGCAGGCTGCACGACCGGCCTTACAGCGCAGGTGCGGGGCGCTATTACCAATACCGCGTGCAACACAAATGTTACTGCGGCGAACTTCTATTACTACTACGATGCGAACGGCAACGGTCTGGCTGATGACGGTTCGTCCTGGGTCCTCATCGGGGCGGGCACACAGTCGGCGACCGACCCGAGACAGTGGACGTATTCATGGAACACTGCCGGGAGCGGACTTCAGGCCGGCAGTTATCTGATCGGCGTAGTGGCAACCAACAATATCGGCTACCACACATGGAGCTTTCTGCAGTCTGTCCAGGCGGGAGACACTTTGCCGGACGGCACTACGGCGTCGTCCACGGACAAAGTAAACCCTGACCCCACGCCGGGAATTGTCTACGGCTCCAGCTTGTCAAACAATTCCTGCGGGGAGACGGTGGTTGTCGATAAGACCGCGAATCCCGGTCGAGTGGCAACAGGACAAAATGTCCAGTTCACGGTCACGGTGCACAATAATACGAGCAATACCGTGCAGGTAAACAACGTCACGGATTATTTGCCGACGGTGGCCGGCTCTTCACCGGCACAATATTTTACATACGTCAGCACCAATGGGGGCACCCTGGCTCCGGGGACGCCTGCGGTGTCGACAAATACCGTTACATGGACCTTTTCCCCTGCTAAAACTATTTCCGCCGGAGGGACAGGGACGATCGTCTTTACTGCGCAGGCCCCGAACACGGCCGGGACGTATGAAAATACATGCGGTTCCAATGTTAATGTGGCATCATGGGGGCAGACGACGAACATATCGTGCAATTATGTGCAGATCGGCGTGGGAGCGCCTGACCTCACGATTGCAAAGAGCGCGAGTGTCGCGACCCAGGCGCCGGGGGGCAACATTACCTATACAATCACCTACTCGAACAACTCTCCGGCAAATGTAACCGGGGTGTATATAACAGATGTCCTCCCTTCGGGGCTCACCTTTGTTTCCGCCTCAAACGGCGGCACTTACAACGCGACGACGAAGATGATCACCTGGAACGTCGGCAATCTGCAATCGGATTCCGGACCGTTCACCGTATCTTTCATGGCCCAGGTGACGAGCCCGTATCCGCAGCTTGCGCCGACTAAATTACTGAACACCGCAACGATCTACTCCAACGAGACAGCGCCGAAGAGCGCTAACGTAACGATCATCGTGACCGGCGTGGCTGCGCCCCTTCTTACCATCCAGAAGAATGGCGACAAGATATTTATAGACCCCACGATACAGCAGGGGACGACAGCGAACGTGACCTACACGATCGCTTTTTCCAATGTCGGCGATGCGAGCGCGGCAGGCACCACCATTACCGATCCGGTTCCTGTGGGCTGGACTTATGTGTCCTCGGCCGCGGGAACAAATTGCCCGGCGGGCACGACGTCGGGCAATCCTGTTACGTCGGTGACATGGAACATCGGGACCCTTGCTCCAAATGCATCGGGTGTCTGCAATCTGGTGCTCAGGGCACTGGATTCCCAGTCTCAACCTTACGCCGGGGACAATCCGTCGACGAATACGGCGTCGATCCAGGCGACTAATTTCGCGCCGCCGGCTTCAAGCAGCTACTCGGTGGGTCTGACGGGATCAACTATGACCTGCCAGGGCCAGACGTATTATTTCCATAACAAGTTCCTGAACGTGGGCTTTGATGGAAGCCAGGAGATCGCCAATACCACTGCGGCCGGCAGCGGGCCTTCTGCTTTGCACCATGTTTACCTCACATCGAACGGATGTTCGTCCCCGACGAATCCCCTGACGTTGGTAGCCGATTTTTATCAGGACCCGCCGCTTGTAAACAACGGTTCGTCAACGCCCCTCACGGCTCAGTGGTACACCGAAAAGACAAACGGCAATCCTACGACCATGTACGCCTCTGTCTATGACTACGACCCCGCGTCCGGCGCAAAGACGCTTCTTGGACAGGAGACTGTTAATTATACGGGAGCCGATCAGACGCCCCAGCTTAACCAGATGACCGTCACGCCGACGAGCGCTCCCCAGGCGGGCCATCGTCTTTACTGGAGGTTTGAGGCATGCACCAATACGAATAATCAGGTCCTTGATCTGACCTATTATTATGACGGCATCTTCACTACGTCCAATGGAAAACAGGTCCCGACGCCAAGCCATTTCTGTTACCAGGGAACGTCGGTGGTCATGAACAAGACAGTTGACAAGATAAGCGCAGTGCCCGGCGACACCCTGACTTACAGCATCAATTTCGGCAACAACGGCGGCTCGGATGTGACAGGCTCGCAAATTACAGACACCCTGCCCGCAGGAGTGACTTTTGCCACTGCGTCGCTCAACGGAGGTCCGACAAGTCCCAGCCCCTGCACGCAGTCGGGACAGGTGCTGACCTGTCCAGTCAGTTCCAATGACAACCCCACTATGGGAACGATAACCGCCGGCCAGCAGGGAACCCTCGTAGTCACCGTGACGGTGCAGAATCCATTCCCGTCAGGAATATACACGCTGGTCAATACCTCGCAGCTCACGACCAATCAGACCCAGCCGATAACCAGTTCGGCGACTACGGCTGTAGCGACGAACGTGGCGATCATGAAGTCTGTCGACAAGACTATCCTTTATCCCGGGGATACGGCGACGTACACGCTTAAGGTCCTAAACAGCTCCGGGTCTGCGACAACTGTGAACGTTACCGATGCCCTTCCGATCGGCGCCTACTATTCATATGTCGTCGGATCCGCCACAAACGGCGGCATCTATAATTCCGGCACGATCACATGGACGAATTTGTCAGTCCCGGCCTATTCTTCCGTGAGCCTCACCTTCCAGATGAACGTATCGTTGACGGGAGTGCCTTTGGGGACGACTTATAAAGACAACACCGGCATCGTAGCGTATGGCGCCCAGCAGTACAGCAACACGGTGAGGGTGACGATCCTGAACGGGCCGAATCTTAATATAACCAAGACCGTATTCCCTGCCGGGCCTGTGGCTGCGGGGGCGAATGTGACCTGGTCGATGACGGTTGCAAACGTCGGGTCTCAAGACGCCCTGGGAGTGGTTGTCACCGATCCGGTTCCGACTTATATGTCATATAAGAAGGGAACTATTGTCTATCAGGCGGCCGGCCAGACCGACGCCAATGACGGCGATAATGCCTATTTCGATGCGGTCTTAAACAGGATCGTATACGCCGTCGGCACGCTGCCGGGCAAAGCTACAAGGGCGATGAGCTTTAATGTTACCGTCAACAAACCCATGCCTGCCGGCACCACGACGGTGACAAACACGGCCACGGCTTCTTCGATCAACACGGCCACGAAACAGGCGTCTGCATCAATCAACGTGACGGATACTCCGGCCTTCATACTGGACAAGTCTGCCCCATCCCTTGTTGCTTACGGAAATCCGTTCCCGACGTTCATTTACTCTTTCTACTACAAGAATACGGGCGGATCGAACGCGACCAATGTTGTGGTGACCGACGTTCTTCCCGCGGGTCTTGGTTTCATATCCGCCGATAACGGCGGCACCTTCAACGCGGGTACGCGAACTGTTACCTGGAGCCTCGGCACTCTCGCTCCTGGCACAGAGGGCGCCCTCCATCTGACGGTGCAGCCGTCGGCGTGCGGGTCGTATAACAATACCGCCACTATCGTCTCGACAGAAATTCCGGGAGGCGTGGTCTCGAACAGCGGCGCGCCGATTTCGACGGCTGTCTGCGCCCTTGTCCCGGACAAGAGCACGAGCACGCCGAATGTGACGAACTCAACCACCGGCACCACCGCGACGTACACTCTCACTGTGACCAATCCCGCTGCAACGCCGGCAACAGGCGTTCAGGTAACGGACAATTTCGCGTCCGGATTCACGTATGCGAGTACAACGTCCATGAGTCTGACCGGCACAGGAAGTCAAAGAACTGCGACGGTCGATCCTGCTGCGGGTGCCAATCACCCGACGTGGGGCGCCTGGACTATCGGACCTCAAGGTGTGCTGTCGATACAGTTTGTTGCCAATGTGGACGGATCCGTCCCGGCTGGCACGTACCAAAACAACGTGTCATGCACGAGCACCAACGCAAACTGCCTTGCCTTTGACGAACTTTCGACGACTGCCGAGGACGTTACGGTGGCCGTGCCTGTTGATATCTCTGTCGTAAAGACCGTGGACAACGCGGCGCCTTCGGGTACCGGAGCCTCCGCAGAGCTGGTTTACACTATAACTCTCACAAATGTCGGGACGAACCATGCTTTTAAGGTGGACCTCAGCGATCTTCTGCCATCTGAAGTGACGTATGTCTCGAACAATCCGAGCCAGGGGACCTACGATAATAATACGGGCGTATGGAATGTCGGGAGGATCGACAGAGATGCGACTGCGACACTTACCATCAATGTTTATCCGAATGACGGCACCGGCGGCACGGCAATCCAGAACTGCGCAACGCTTAGCAACTCAATCCCCGTGGACGTAAATCCTTCGAACGACCAGAGCTGCACTACAGTTACTCCGACGGAGGTATCCCTTGCCGGGTTCGATGCCTACGTCCAGGGAGGCAAGGTCGTGGTTGAATGGGAAACAGTCTCCGAACGCAATACAGTCGGCTTTTACCTTTACCGGTATGACGCAAATACTCGCAGGTATGTTAAAGTGGACAAGTACCTCCTTCCAGGTTTTCTCACCTCCGGGGCGGGTGGTACATACCGGCTGATCGATCAGTCGGCCGTTCCCTCCGGAAAACAGCTTTATAAGATTGTGGAGGTCCAGAACAAGGGCGGCAGCCTGGTCTACGGACCGTTCACCGTGGACCTCGGCGGCAGCAGCGCCGGTGATATAGTGAAAAGGTTTGCCTCGGACGGCACCCTGGAGATCACTATCAAGGGAGACGTGGCGACAAAGGTCCGCAATGCGGCCTCCACGCCGGATTCGGACTTCCTGCAGGTGACTGACACCTTCAGCAGGAAGGTCCGCGGGATGTCCGCAGCCGCCGCCTCAAGGCTTGCAGCTGCCAAGCAGGAACAAGCGAATACGAGGGCGCTGAAGCAGACCCGCAAAGGCTCGGCGATTAAGATCCCGGTCCCCGGCGACGGCATCTATTACCTCGATGCCTCCGATATCTCGGCCAAACTCAATATGCCTCTGCAGTCGGTGGAGCAAATGATCAAGACCGGCAACCTCGCATTGAGCTGCAGCGACGGCCAGGTTTCTTATACACCCTCGAATGGCGATGCCGGGCTCTTCTTCTTCGGGAAGGGAATCAACAACGTCTACACTGATGAGAACATCTATTGGCTGAATGCTGCGAAAGGATCTTTGATGAATTCGGTTAAGGGTGGCAAGGCGGTTCTAGCGGGTGCAGTGCAGGACTCTTTTGCTGATACCATTCACATGGAACAGGATCTCATGCCTGCCCCCGGCATTACCACCGACCCTGATTCCGATTACTGGTTCTGGGATTATGTAATGGCAGACACGCCGGGTCTCGATACGAAAGACTTTAACTTTAAGGCATACTCTGTCTCCACCGGCGCCCATACGGCCGCCATCACGGTGAGGCTGTACGGAATAACGTCGACAGGCGTAAACCCCGAGCACCATGCGGTTATAAGTCTGAACGGAGTGAACATTGCCGAGGGAAGATGGAGCGGCATCAGCCCTTACTCGGTTGTCGCGAATATAGACCAAAGTTTGATCAGGCAGGGTGATAATGTCCTTGAGGTAAAGGCTGTTCTCGACTCGAACGTGCCGTACAGCCTGTTCATGATCGATTCCTTCGACGTGACGTACGCGAGGCGGTATGAGGCGGTTAACGACTACCTCCGCTTCAAAGCCGGAGGCAGCTCGTCCATAACGGTGGCGGGGTTCTCGACGCCCTCGATAGCGGTCTTTAATATTACAGACCCCCTGAAACCGGAGGTTGTGGCTCCAGCGTCGACAGGGGGCCAGGCCGGGAATTACTCGGTGAAGTTCTATCCGGACAGCGCCAATGCCGTATATGTCGCTTTCACTCCCGCTGCCGTTATTACCGGGAAAACAGTAGCCGCTCTGCCTTCGGCGGATTTGAAGCGCAAGAAGAAGGCCGCCGACTACATTGTAATTGCACCGGAAGAGCTCAAGGACGCCGCTCAGATGCTTGCCGATTACAGGCAGAGCAAGACAATGACGACTATGGTGGTTTCGCTCGAAAGTATCATGGACGAGTTCAACTACGGGATGTACGATCCAGGGGCGATAAAAAGTTTCCTCCAATATGCTTATAACAATTGGAAGAAGAAGCCGTCGTATGCCGTACTTGTCGGCGCCGGAACATATGACTACAAGAACGTAATGGGCTTCGGAGGCAACCTTATCCCACCGCTCATGGTCGGTACGCCGTGGGGTTTGGTGCCTTCGGACAACGTTCTTGGGGATTTCAACGGAGACAATGTCCCGGAGATCGCCGTCGGCAGGATTCCCGTCGTATCAAATGACGAAATGCAAACTGTCCTCGATAAGATCAAGTCCTTCGAAGGGGACAGAATTGACGGGGTCATGATGCTTGCAGACAGCCCTGATGGCGCCGGTAATTTCCCGAAAGACAGCAACGATATAGCTCAAATATTTGCCGCCCATCTGGTGGAGGAGATATACCTTTCGGATTATCAGCTCGATCAGGCAAGAAGTCTTCTTTTCGACGGCCTGAATCGCGGCATGCAGTTTGTAAATTACATGGGACATGCAGGCATCGACCAGCTGACACAGAATGGACTCCTGACCGTGGACGATGTTGCCGGGCTGAGCAACGGCCGGTACCCAGTGCTCATTGGCCTTACCTGCATGGTGGGCCAATATGCCTTCCCCGGTTTTGAATCACTGACGGACGCCCTTATTGTGAAGAACGGGGGTGGGATAGTCTCCTCGTGGGCGCCATCCGGCTTCTCACTGAACGCCGATGCGAAAATCCTCGGGCAGGGCTTTTACACTGCAGCCTTCCAGCCCGGGGTGATTACCCTTGGGGACGCCGTTATCAAGGCGATGGCGGGCTACCAGGCTCAGGGCAGGCCATCGTTTATCCTTAACAGCTTTAATATCATCGGAGACCCGGCGCTCAGTATAAAATGATGAGTCTGGAAGAAAAGGCACTGAAAAGCTCATTTAGAAAGCGCGGCGAGATCGTCTCACGAGAAATAGCAGGTGAGACTATCCTTGTGCCGATAAAAGGAAAGCTTGCCGACATGCAGCAGATCTTTTCGCTTAACCCCGTCGCGGCGTACATCTGGCGATGTCTCGATGAAAAAAGCGATCGTGATGCGATAGCGGCCGAACTCCTGGATCGTTTCGATGTCGGACGGGAAGAAGCGGAAAGAGATGTCCGTGACTTTATGGAAGAACTCTTGAAAGCCGGTCTCATAGAGGTCGTTGAGTGATGCTCGAATGCCAGTCCTCTGTGAACGGAACTGAGTATTTTACTGAATTCTGCCGGAAGGTGAACCGGCTGAGGGTCCCCATATCCGGGGCCCTCGAATTTACCCAGCGTTGCAATCTCAGGTGCATCCATTGCTATGTCGGTTCTGCCAGATACGATAAAAATCCGGGGCGAAGTGAAATGGATACCAGTAAGGTCTTTTCGCTGCTGGATGAGATTAGAGATGCCGGATGCCTTTATCTGCTTATAACCGGGGGGGAGCCTCTTTTGAGGCCGGACTTCGGAGACGTCTATGGACGCGCCAAGAATAACGGGATGATCGTGACCGTATTTACAAACGGTACGCTGATCAACCGAAAGGTGACGGATCTTTTTGCCGACCTACCACCGCATGTCGTCGAGATAAGCCTCTACGGTGCCACCCAGGAGACGTATGAAAGGGTGACCGGAGTTCCCGGATCATTTCGTGCCTGTATGAATGGGATAGAGGAGCTTTTGAAAACGGGGACAAACCTTACAATCAAGACGATCCTGATGTCTGTGAATAGTCATGAATTTTACGATATAGAGCGCATTGCAAAGTCCTATGGTGTCAAATTCCGGTTCGATGCGGCCATCTTTCCCCGTTTCGACGGTGACATGTCTCCGCTTTCTCTCAGGGTCCCCGTTTATGATGCCCTGGATAAGGAACTGTCTGACGAAAGCAGGTTTGCCGAATGGAAAAAAGTCGTGGGCAGATATGGAGGCGTGAAGTTAAACGACAGGTTATATAGCTGCGGCGCAGGGGTCACGAACTTCCATATAAGCCCAAAAGGAGTTCTCATGCCTTGTCTGATGGTTAAGCATTTTGGACATGATTTGCTCGCTGGGAGTTTTGCCGAGGGCTGGAAAAGAATGGCGGGGTTGAGAGACCTGAAGGCCAACCCGGAA
Organism: Thermodesulfovibrionales bacterium; assembly: GCA_046707105.1. Lineage (GTDB taxonomy): Bacteria > Nitrospirota > Thermodesulfovibrionia > Thermodesulfovibrionales > UBA6898 > JARRRD01. Next base: position 14,553 of record JBJKOV010000089.1, on the reverse strand, counting down.
CGACGCTGCCGTGATTGCAATACTTCAATGATTTGCGGTTATTGCCCCGGTTTTTTCCTGTTGGAAAAAGGTGATGAAAATCTTCTTTCCGATTACCTGTGTGCCCTAGGAAAAGCGAGGTATTCAGCAGTCAGCAAATAATTACTGTGAGGTGCTTGATGGAACAAGAAAAAAAAATGGTGTACGAAAAGCCCGTCCTGAGGGTAATAGAACTCGCGGCAGAGGAGACGATGAGTGTCAACGGCTGCAAGACAAAGACACTAGGTGGGCCTTTTCCTCCTGGATGTGTGATCTCGCAGCCTTGCGCCTCCAGTGGCTCCTAAAAGTATGGAGGATCACGGTTGTCTACAGAATATCTCTACCGTATCGGAGGAATGAAGTTCGACTTAAATCCCCAGCCCAAAAAGGACCTTTTTCTTCCTGATCCGGCATATGCGGGGTTTGTCAAAGGGGCCAAAATTGAACAGGACGAAATCGACCAAATCGCCGTTGATCTCCTTTTTGGCCGGATTCCCGAAATCCAGGGGATGAAAAGCCTTTTTAAGATTGAGAATGACTGGTCGTTATTCTGCGACAGGGGCGATTATGTACTCTTTTTTGAAGCGCCGTGGGCAGGCCTCCAAAGGCTGGTCAGATTCTGTCCTCAGAACAGAAATGTCGCTATGTTCTGTAATGAGTCGGGTAGCGGAGCAACTGTGAGAAACCCGCTGCATTATCCGCTGGATCAGATCCTGCTCATGTATTTTCTTTCTGTGAGGAACGGTGCGATTGTCCATTCGGCCGGTGTTGTCTTTGAAGAAAGAGGGTATATCTTCGCGGGCCGGTCAGGGGCTGGAAAATCCACCATATCGAGACAGCTCCTTGGGAAGACCGGATGCATGGGCTTGAGTGACGACAGGATAATCATGAGAAAGATCGAAGACTCTTTTGTAATCTTCGGGACACCATGGCCCGGAGACGCCGGCATTGCCGTAAACAAGTCCGCTCCGCTTTCCCAAATCTTCTTCCTGGTCCAAAGCGAAGAAAACAGGATTGAACAGATTACGGAGGCGGATGCCTTCAGAAGGTTTATGCCGGTCTTGTCGATCCCCTGGTATGACAAGGAGGCGATCGGCAGAATTTTTTCTTTTGTCGAGGAGCTGGTTTCCCGCGTGCCTTCGTATTTACTTTATTTTACTTCCGATATCGAGGCGGATATTCTTGAAGACTTTGTGTCGAGATAATGGAAAGCCGGATATACCCGTACCCGCGCCTGTCTCTCCGGCAAAGGCGGAGATGGTGGGTTTTTTCAGAGATATTCTGGACAGCGGCTTATCCCTTCGCGTAAAAGTGACGGGCCGGAGCATGGTGCCTTTTCTCAGGGGAGGAGAAGTGGTCACCATAAAAAAAGTGCCGGAGACCGAGCTGCGAAGAGGCGACCTCATATTTGTTGAAGGTCAACCGGGTTTCCCTGTGCTCCACAGGCTTGTCAGAAGAAAACGGGCCAGAAAGGGCGAGTACATGTTTCAGACAAGAGGAGACGCCCTCAGGTCTTTTGATGCACCGGTGCGGCACGATGAAATTTTGGGCAAGGTCTGTAGGATAGAGCGGGTTTGTCCCGAATTCGGCCCTGAAAAGATACATATGGAAGCGTCGCTGCAGAGGAAAATAAATTACCTCAGGGCAGTGGTCAGTCTCTTCGAATCGTACTGTCACTATGGTCGCCTGCGGCTTTTCAGGCGAAAAATTATCTGCCGAAGAAATACCTGATGTAGTGTCCCTCAAATGAACGGTTTTGTCCGGGCCCCGGAAAAGGGTGTGTTATTGCCGCAATCCCGAATCCTTTCGGGGTCGGGAATCCTTCCGGGCAAGCCGGGAAATTGGCACAGAAAGTTCTTGTAATATCTACCCCGGAAGGGGTAGAATTGCTCAAATGAAAATGATGAAAAATATTATATGCACCGTTTTCGCGTTCCTCCTGATGTCCGTTTTGCTTTCAGCGTGTGTCACAACAAACCCGAGGAAAGACGCAAAGGACCGGGATATGGTCGCCGTACCCGCAGGATGGTTCAGAATGGGGCTCAACTCGGCTGAAATCAATGAGAGGCCTGAACATGATGTGTATCTGGACGCCTATCTGATTGACAAATCCGAGGTTTCGGCAAAACAGTTTGCCGAGTTCCTGAACAAAAAGGGAAACCCTGACGACAAGTATTTTTCTGACGACCGTTATTCTACGGTCATGGGGATATCCAATGTAGACGGCAAGGAGATCGAGACCCCTGAAGACCCGGAGAAATATGTCCCGAGGAAGGGTTTTGAAGACTATCCCGCCAACAATGTGTCCTGGTACGGGGCTGACGCCTACTGCCGCTGGAAGGGCAGGCATCTCCCGTCTGAGGCAGAATGGGAGAAAGCCGCCAGGTGCGACGACGGGAGGATATATCCCTGGGGGAATACTATGCCGGACGACACCAAAGCCAGGTACAACCGGAAATGGAAGAACGAAGGATTCAACGTTATGGTTCCGGTCGATTCGCTTCCTGAGGGCGCTTCCTGTTATGGTGCAGTAAATATGGCCGGGAATGTCTGGGAGTGGGTCAACGACTGGTACAGGCAGAACTACTGCAACTTCTGCTATGAGACTGTAGAGGATACCATTAATGTGTCGGCCAGGCTGTTGGGCGTGCCCAGGTCGACTATATCTCTTGCAAAAGAAGAGAAGTCGGATACACCGCCTAAGGAAAACCCCGAAGGCCCCAAAATCGGATGGTTCAAGGTGATGCGGGGCGGTTCCTGGTACGACAGTTATGGCGAACTGGTGATCAGAACACCTTACCGCTACTGGTTCGACCCGGCCGACCGGTACCTCAATTTCGGGTTCCGCTGCGCGAAGGACGCTTTTGAAAAGAAGGACGAAAAGGGGAGCGGCAACAGCGAAAAAAAGTGATATACGGCGCTGTGAATTTTTGAAAAAGCCGGCTTTAGTCTGCGGCTAACCGCCGTTTTCGGGTAATTCTCCGGGCGAAACTCCCGCCGGCGGGGGCGGGACTATAATAAAACTCCGCCTTTGTGAAAAGGGGCCCTCGGAGCGTCCTGCCGAGACCGAACTGATTTCCAAAAAATAGGTCCCGTAATTCGTGTTACCCAAAGTGTAGGATGTGCCGTTTATGAAAGTATTTTCGACAATATTCTTAAACCGCCTGTCCCTGGCGAGCACGAGATGATAAGCGACCGCACCCTGCACGCCGCTCCACCTGAACGTGGCGTGGTCAACACCCCTGAGTTCAGCTATCTCCGCAGGGGCGACAATCTCGGGCGGCGGCAACACTCCCGGGGAAAGTTGGCCGCCCCCGTCAGCCGCGGCCCTTGCCGGGGCAGCTGTCAGAAGGCATACGCAGAAGATGCCGCATGCCATAAAAGGAAAAAGTGATAATTTCATTGTCTCCTCCCTGGACCAACCATGCTACTAAAAGTGCATTAGTAGGGCGTCATTCCCGCTCGTCGGGAATCCGTCCCCAAAAAGACTCCGGATCTGCCTACCGGCAGGCAAGCCGGAGTGACAAATAACGTTATCATACTTATGTACTTCTTAGTAATTATACTATCATCGGCCATCGGCAAGAAATTAATCAACCCTATTTTTCTGATAACCCTGAATTTTGTTACTGTACTCACACATTCGTTCTATTGACAGAAGAGATCTTTTCTGTGATAATTAATTTGTAATGAAACCCCGGTTAAGGCCTCTTAACAGTCGATTTGTTTTGTTCCTTGTCGCAGTGTCGTCATTTTTGCTCGTCTCCGTTGCGGTCTCTGCAAGCCAGGATGCGAAAGACAAGCTTTATGAAAATGATGGACAGAGGAATATCTGCAGCGCCGTAAAGACCACGATACAGGACGGGATGAGCAGCCTGGATGTTGTAAGGACTGCTATAGAACTCGGCAACAGTCCCTGCCTGATGGTGAAATGTGCGATATACGGGGGCGGGGATCTGAAGCAGATAATTTCGGGAGCCATGCAAGCCGGCGCTACATCGGATGTTGTTTCAAGGTGCGCTATAGACGCAGGCGCCGACTCCCGTGAAGTCAGCGCAAGCCTTATGCAGGCAGGTGTGAGTCTTTGCTATTTTGAGCCCGAGGGACTTCCCTATACCCCTCCGGCAGACAATCCTGCACCTTTCGAACCTATCCCGAAGCCGAACCCCGATCCTCCCATCAGTCAGTCGACCTTCTAAAAGGTCAAAGCATCGCGCAGTGCGAAGGGCCGCGAAAAATCTCAATCCAAACCTACTTTATTCACAAATTTTCCTGAATGCCGGAAGGGCATAGTGTTTGAGCGGCTTTACTTGCCCGATACTCATACAGTGTGTCTCTGATAATTAAAGAGGGCAAGTTCCTCGGAGCGAAGCGAGAATGAGCGAAACACTATGTCCTTCCGGCTCCACCACATTTCATGAATAATATGGGCTAAAAAACGGCAAATCGCCGCAGAAAGCACAAAAATAATATAGAAAAACAAAAGGTTGAAATGGGAAAATGCTCATCAATTGGATGAAGTATTTCACTAACATAAAGGTTTGATTTTTTTTGTTCTTGTGTCTTTTGTGGCTCAACTGGTTTTTTTAGGCTAATCCGGGCTTAAACTACCCTGAACTGCTGACCGTTGGGCCTGTCCCTTCTGTTTTTTGCTCTATGCGCTATGCCCTGTGCTCTTTGCGACACGACGTCCTCGACCCTCAGTCGCCGAAGTGAGTTTCAACGAACTGAGCAAGAACCTCTTGAGTTTTATCCGGAGGGGAAATCCCAAAATAGTTAACGAGAATTACATGGGTCAGTTCATGCGCCAATACGCCGACCCTGACGTCGTCAACGGACACGAAGAGTGTCTTGTCCCTCGGGGAATAGAAGGCTATGTAGTCCGGACTCCTCCCATACTTGCTCCTGTATACCTGCTGCACATCCCTGCTGGAGGGAAGAAGGACCATTGTAAACTTCAGACCTCTCGGAAACATGTCAAGGACCACTTCGACCCGCTCGACAATGGCGTCCAGCTTATTTCCGGCTTCCTCCGATGCTGTTAGCGGCTCGCGGTTGCTTATGAGGTAGGAAAGACTTCCAAGTGAAACCTCATCGTTAAACTCCCTTAAATATTTTTCGCTGCTATAAACCACAGTAGCATAGCGAGTTTTCAGTTCGGTCCCCGAAGAGACGGAGGCCGACAGTATCAGCGATACAAGTAAGACTGTGAAAACCCCCATCGAGGTCCGGTGACACATAATTACTCATCGTGCTTCAGTTTAAATGTGTTCAGAATATCTCTGAGTTTATTGTTCAGCGCAATCGTCTTGTCCAGGTTCTCACCTCCGGTTGCGCCGGCCGGTTTTGCCCTGATTTCCGCGAGGTGCGAATTTACCCCTTCCGCCAGGTTTCTCATTTCCCCCAACTGCGAAGAGAGCATCGAGTTTAAGTCGTTCAGCATCCGGGCGAGTTCTTTTCCCTCGTCCTTGCTCCTGAGCCTGATCTCAAAATCAAAGTTCCCGCCGTTCATTTCTTCAAGAGATTTTTCGAATCTGTAGAGAGGACCGGCGACCCGGTGCGTCAGGAACAGGGAGGCGATAATCACCAGCACCCCGCCTGTGGCGATAAATATCCAGTGTGCGCCAAGGATTTCCCTGAACAGGATGAGAGGCGTCTTCCCAAGCTGCAGGGTGTCATTCTTGTATACTATGGTCAACGAATCGGCCGAGAGGAGACTGAAGATCGCTGTTAGAAGGAAGCCGCAGGCCAGAACCAGGACAAAGAAGCTGAATATATACCTTCCCTGCAGTTCTTTATTGATGAAGTAGTTTCTTCTCCTCCAGTTCCTCTTCATATAACCTGTCTCCTAGTTCTTCGGGGTCACCAGAACCTTGACGTCTGCCTTCTTCCTCAAGCCGGCAACCCAGTCCTCGATCATCCCTTCTCTCTTTTCAGATATGAGCATATGCCTTAAGTTTTCCCTTTCCTTCTCAGAGGGTGATGCAGAAACGGAATTTATCGCTTTATCGAGCCTCAGAACAACAAATTTTTCGCCTTCCCTGAAAGGCTTGGTCTTTTCGCCTTCTTTAAGCGGAGTGATCCTGCTCCTCACGTCGCTGGAAAGGTCCTCGAAGTTCATTTCACTTGTTTTGGTGTCTTTGTAATTACCTCTTTCTGCGTCCTCCGCAGTGTCCGAGGTGAATACTGTCAGACGGACTTTCTTGCCGAGGAAAGAGATGTACCTGTTCAGTTCCCTGTCGTCGACAGAAACGTTCAGGGAATCGAACTTCTTGTCCATCAGCAGTTTTATCAGGGACTGTTCATAAAAATTTTGAATCGACCTTCTGAAGGATTCTTCTTTATCTATACCTTCCCTCTGCGCCTCCTGGATCAGCAATTCCCTGGTTATCAGTGAATTTATCGAATCAACTTGCGGTTTCAAATGGTGAGGCGGTGATGCGCAAAGCCTGTTGAACTCGTCCATGGTGACGATCTGGCCGTTTATAATCATTGCGGTATCTTTTGCAGGGATCGGGGGGGATAGGAGTTCGTAGCCGAGCACGGCCGAAAGGACCAGAAAAATAATAATTATGTAGTAAATATACCTCACCTGAAATAAATTATATCAGAGGTCCCGGAAAAAGTATCTGCCGGCGTACAAAAAAAAGAGGATATTCCTTGTCCACAAAGCTGATTTTGCTTGACAATAAAGGCTTTTTTGTCAAGAATATCAAGGAAATTATGAAGAAGATGCTGTTAGTCATATTAGTCTTTTCTCTCAGTTTACCTGCGATCGCCCAGTCTGCCACTACTTCGGGACATGAGACGGTTGTTCCGGCCGCCAAGTCAAACGGGCAGGCTCACCGCCCTGGGTATCTCCAGAGGGGGGCCTTCCGGCATAAAAAGAACGCTGAAGACCTTTCCAGGAAACTGAGACGGGAAGGTTATAAGGTATTCATTGTGAGGGGTGTCACATCTCATAAAAAAGAGGTTTACAGGGTGTTAGCCAGGAAGATGGGAGACCGGACGACCAAGGCTCCGGGTCTTAATAAGGTGAAGACAGTCTCTGCTTCGATGGCAGTGAGCGGAAATGAAGACCCGTCGCTAAAAACGGGCGTTGCGACAGAGTACTCGTCGGTTAAATCCGATCCGGTCCGGGGACCGCTACCAGCCGGACGCTCAGTTGCCACGGACGTTTCCTCCGGCGGGAGTAAACTTCCGGAGGGCGCTTTCCTTGTGAGTGAGGCCGGAGACAACGGCGTGCCTGGAACTCAGCAGCAGGAAGAAGGCCCTACCGGCACCCTGAGAACGTACAGGGAAATATTCGGAAGAGGAGGGAGCTATTTCCATCCTTCTTTGGCGGTCACGGAAATTTACACCGACAACGCCTTTGCGACGAAAGACAACAAGAAGACCAATCTCAGCACCGTTCTGACGCCGGAGATCTGGCTTTCACTGCCGCGAGTTGCCGAGAAGCATCTGGTGCTCGACGAGACATCGAACCGTATGCCGGGGGGGCTTGTCTTCACGAGCTACGCCCCAGAGGTCGTGAGGAGGTATCAGGCCTATCTTCTTTACCGGGCTGACATACCCCTGCCGTCGGCGAATTCCCCGTACGGGAATGCCGTCAGCCACACCGGGTACGGCAGGGTTGAATATAACGGCAATAAATTTTCGGCCAACGACTTCGACCTTTTCGTGAAATCCTTTGAAACACGCGGGCTGAGCGTATCGACCGAACCGGGGCAGATTGACAGATTCTACAATAATCTTCTTGAAGCCGCTGCGCGTGTTGATACGGGCAACCGTCTGAGTGTCCGGCTCGATTATTCCAACTTCCTGGTGCATTACAACGACCAGAGAAACCAGTTTATGGACCGGACGGACAACTCCCTTTCCGGATATCTCCTTTATAAGTTTAAACCGAAAACGGCCGCTTTCCTGGAATACAGGTTTATCGATATTTCCTACGTCAGCGACTCCACTCTCGACAGCAGGGAACATCAATTTCTGGCGGGCATACAGTGGGACATAACGGCTAAATCGAAGGGGATGGTGAAAGCTGGTTACGGGGTCAAAGACCTCACCGGCCCTTCACAGAGCGTCGGAACATTTATAACTGAAGCCCAGATAAAGCATCATTTTACTCCGAAGACATCGCTTACTGTGACGGGATTCAGGAAGGCGGATGAGACGAATGTAGCGGCATTCCTGTATACGATAACCAATCAGATAGGCGCCGAATACCAGCAGCTCTTCACATCGAAGATCACCGGCCTGGCGGACCTCACTTACACTAACGAACGATACAAAGGCGTTGTTACGGCGGAGGGGAATGCAGCTGACATTAAAGACAACATATACCAGGCGACTGTGGGGCTGCAGTATGAGTTCCAGAAATGGCTTAAAAGCGACATAGGTTATGTATATACCAGGAGAGACTCCTCTTTTTCCGACTACAATTTCGTAAGCAATACGGCATTCTTGAGGATTACTGGCTCGTTGTAACCAATGTGAAACATCCGACCGGCCCCGGGCTTTTGCCCGCGTTTATTTTTTATGTCGTCCTTTATAATAGTTACGAACTTTAAGTATACTAAATAGGGTCCGCGGGCAAATTGGGTTAAGCGCGTAAGACAACCGGACGGAAAAGACTTTATACGCGGGCTCCAAATAACAGACTGTTTTAAGTCGGAGATATGAAGTTAATAGGGATCATCGGATTTATTGTTTTAATCCTTGCAATATGTCGCCCCGTGGCTGCGCAAGACTATGTAGTGGGTGAAGGTGACGTACTTCAGATAACGGTATATGATCATCCCGATCTGACCACCACTGTGCGCGTGAGCGGCGACGGAACGATAATTTTCCCTCTTATCGGCCATGTGAAGATCTCCAGTCTCACCGTCTCAGAGGTGTCCCACAAAATAGCGGATATGCTTTCCCAGGGATACATTATCGATCCGCAGGTGACCGTATTTATTCAGGAGTTCAGAAGTCAGAGAGCGACTATTATGGGGCAGGTAAAGAATCCCGGTCTTTATGAACTGAAGGGCTATACTACTTTTCTTGAAGTCCTTTCCAAGGCGGGGGACCTTACGAAGGACGCGGGTGACAAGGCTATCGTCAAGAGGAAACCCGATTCTCCGGGCCAAAAGGAAAAAATCATCTCGATCGACCTCAAGCGCCTGATAGAAATGGGGGACACCTCACAGAACATACCTATTATAGACGGCGACAGCATCTATATCCCCAAAGCCGGAGTTTTTTATGTGACCGGCGAGGTCAGGAAGCCGGATGCCTATAAATTCGAGGAAGGGACGACTGTACTGAAGGCGATCACCATGGCTGGTGGATTTACTGATAAGGCTTCAACAGGCAGTGTAAAGATCATACGGAATGAAAAGGGGAAAGATGATGTCATGGAAAAGGTGAAGATGGATGAACCAGTACTGCCTAACGACGTGATCGTGGTCCCTGAGAGTTTCTTTTAGTTGAATGAGGCACTCGCAAGTACTTTTGCAGGAGAGCATAAGTTATAAAAACCGGTTCTGAAAAAAACGAGGCAGAAAGATGGAGATGGAAGAAAAAGAGATTCACTTAAGGGACTACCTGAGGGTTATCGATAAGAGGAGATATACTGTATATACTTTTTTTATCGTCGTCTTTACCGTTGTCCTCATAGCCACTTTTTCTGCCACCCCGGTTTATAAGGCGTCGACGAAGGTGCTCATCGAAAAAAGAGAGTCGGCGCCGCTTATGACGAATTATGGATACATTCCTTATGATCCTGACTTTTACGAGACGCAGTATCAGATCATAAAAAGCGTTCCAGTAGCGAAAAGGGTCGTTCAAATGCTCGATCTTGAAAAGACATATGGGTTTGGTCTGCGGGGGACGAACAGTGGTTTTTCACTTGTGGGAACCGTGTCTGGATGGTTCGGGGACCTTTCTTCAATGTTTTCCGGGAAGGGTGGGAAGAAATCGACGGGGGCGGAAGCGGAAAACAGCGACGCCAGAGAGGACATGCTTGCAAGGATGATCAGTGGGGGAATAGTAGTCGACCCTGTAAAAAACAGCAAAATCGTCACCATCAGCTACATGTCAAGCAATCCCGAACTGGCGAAATCCGTTGCCAATACAGTTGCGCAGGCATACATAGATGAGCTTCTGGACCTTAATATGAGCTCTACCCAGCATATGCTGAAATGGATGACGAGCAAGGCTGAAGAAGAGAAGAAAAAGCTGGATGACTCCGAGAGGACCCTCCAGCAGTATATCAAGAGCCAGGACCTCGTTACGAACCAGAACAAGATGGCGATCGTTCCCGAACAGATATCTCAGCTCAGCACTCAGCTTGTAACCGCCGAGACCAAGCGGGAGGAGATGGAGACCCTGTACAATCAGGTCAAAGAGGTCTCCGGCAGTCCTGGAAAGGCCGAGACCGTTTCCGCCGTTGCAAACGATCCTACCATAGAGGCTTTGCGGCGGCAAATAATGCAGGCCGAGCAGAAGATCATGGACCTGTCTCAGAAATACGGGAAGAAACACCCTCTCATGATCCGGGCGAAAGAGGACCTGAACGTTCTGAGGGCAAAGAAAGAGCAGGAAATAAACAGAGTGACAGCCTCGATAAAAAACGAATACGCGCTGGCAAAGTCGAATGAAGCCAATCTCAGGAGGATGCTTTCCGAGGCCAAAGGTCAGGCCATTAATGTTAATGAAAAGTTCATTGAGTACGACATGATAAACAGGGATGTCGAGACAAACAGGCAGCTCTATGTAGCGCTGATCAAGAGGATAAAAGAACAGAACATCACGGAGCAGATCCAGACTACCAATGTGATGATAGTTGAAAAGGCCGACACCCCGGTTTCTCCCGTGAAGCCGAGGAAGGCGCTCAACGTTCTGCTTGGCCTCATTGTGGGTTTATTCGGCGGAATCGGTACCGCTTTTTTCCTGGAATATCTTGACCAGACGGTCAAATCGCCTGAGGATGTTGAGACAAAACTGGGCGTTCCCGTTTTCGGTCTCATTCCCATGTTTTCCTCCGGCGACGGCGTGATCGAAAACGCGGTCACCGACCATCCCACTTCGACCTTCGCCGAAAATTACAAGGCGATCAGGACCAGCCTCCTGCTCTCTTCAGCTGAAAAGCCTCCGAAGCATATTCTCCTGACCAGTGCCGGACCCGAAGAGGGAAAAACCGTCACGTCGATCAACCTCGCGACGGCGATTGCCCAGTCGGATTACAGGGTGCTTCTGGTCGACGCCGATTTAAGAAGACCTCGCATCCATAAAGTTTTTAAGATTGACAACTCAAAGGGCCTGAGCACATATCTTGCGGGGGCATCCGGCATGGATATCATACACGAAGGTCCTCTGCCGAACCTGAACATCATTCCATCCGGTCCGATTCCGCCCAATCCGTCGGAACTTCTGGGTTCCGGAAGGCTCGTGGAAATGGTGGGCCTGCTCGGCGGCAAGTACGATATTGTTATCTGGGATTCGCCGCCTCTCCTCACCGTCGTCGACAGTCTTATCCTCGGCAAGGTCCTCGACGGCTCCATCATCGTCGCCAGGGCCGGAAAAACGACTTATGAGTTATTGGGGAAGAGTCTTAAATCCCTCGGTGACCTTAACGCCAATGTCTTCGGCGTGGTTATCAATGCGGTTGATTTCAAAAAGAACAAGTACTACTATTCACGATACCATAATTACTATTACTCGGCTGATGGAGAAGACGGACACAAAGTCATCTAGCGGCAGGAACAGCCTGCGGGCGGCTGACATGGAAACAGCATGAGGGCGACTTTTCGGGGAGAGGAGAGATCCCAAAATGCGGTGACCGTCTACAGAATTTTAATCTTCCTTCTGCTTTTTTCACCGCTTGCATTCGGGACCGTCGAGCAGTGGTCTCTGACTGTGATGGAGTCGGCTTCCATCCTTGCTTTGTGCTGGTTCTTTTTTAGAATCATCCACACCGGGAAGACATTATATGAAGTTCCCGGGATTGTCCCCCTGTTACTCCTTATGGTCTACATGATAGTGCAGCTAATTCCTCTTCCGCCTCCTCTCTTGAGATTCATATCTCCGGCTGCGTATTCTCTGTACGGAGAGACGGCATGGGTGGGTGGTCATGCGGGGTGGGGCCCTCTTTCAATCTGCAGGAAAGCCACAGCCGCAGAATTCTTCAGGTTCTCATCCTATGTTGCCTTTTATTTCGTCGCCGTCCAAATTCTGTCAAAGAAGGAATTTCTGAAAAGGACAGTGTCTGCCGTTATACTGCTGGGGTCTCTGATCGCCTTCTTTGCCATACTCCAGTATATACTGCCGAACAACAAGATTTACTGGGTGAGAGGTTTGACCTATCCCGGGACGCCCTTCGGGCCTTATGTAAACAGGGACCATTACGCAGGTCTGATGGAAATGATCTTCCCTGTCGTCCTTTGCTCTTTTCTCCTGAGCAGACCATATACCGGTTATCAATCTCTCCGCGAAAAGATATCCGAAGCCTTTAGTCAAAAGGGTACGAATGTACACATTCTTCTCGGGCTGTCTGCAGTGCTGATCTCCACTTCCGTTTTCCTGAGTCTTTCACGTGGCGGCATCGTCAGTCTGAGTCTGTCGATGATATTTTTCTGTCTGTTGATCGCGGGCCGAAGGAAGAGGAGTAACAGTAGCAACAGGGCACTCATCATCATTGCCATCTTTGCTCTCATAGTGCTGGCGGTCGGGTGGTTCGGATGGGGACCGATATTCGAGAGATTCAAGGGCTTGAGGGATGCGCAGGGCGACATACACGATTTGCGCTTCGACATCTGGCGGGACTGCGTCAAGATCGTAGCACAATTCCCCCTGACCGGGACCGGGTTCGGCACCTTTGTGGATATTTATCCGAAATACCGTTCGATAGCGGCCGCTGGGTTACTCCAACACGCCCACAATGACTATATAGAATTGGCCTCGGACGGCGGCGTCATCGCATGCGTGCTGATGGGATGGTTCCTGCTGGCCGTCTTGTACAGTTCTTTCAGGACCTTCCTGAAAAGGAGGGAGCCCTATTCAGTTTATCTTTTTGTTGGAAGCGTCACGGGGCTCCTCTCGATATTGATCCACAGTTTCGGCGATTTTAATCTCCAGATAGGGGCCAACGGCCTCTATTTCTTTTTTCTCGCCGGGTTGATAGTGTCTGCCGCCCACACCAGGATGAGAGCGGGTGCGAAGGAAGACACGCTACTCGCAAAGGAGGCTTACGGGCATGGAGGGATATTGAAGTTTCCTGCACTGGTACTTCTGTTCTGTTGTCTTACATTCAATATCGGCGTGCTGGGGGGGAAATACTTTTCTCCCTTCATGCTCGACGGCAGACCGGAAGCCCATGTCGGGGGGGAGGACCTTGCGAGAGTTAAAAGTATGGCTTATAAGGCATCTCTCGCAGATCCTCTTGAGGCGAAGTATCACTACGAGATCGCCAACGCCGAATGGCTTTCTTCGAACAGGGAGGATGCTCTGATCCAGTATAGAAAGGCGGTTATGCTTGAGCCGACGAATGCCGGGCATCTGCAGACCCTCGGGCTTGCCCTTGCAGACTTCGGGGAGGAAGAGGGTGCAGGTAAACTGCTCCGGGCCGGCATAGACTGCGATATAAGCAACTCAGCGAGATACGAGGTTTATTCGTCATGGCTGATATCGCGGGGAGAAAAGGACGCCGGCCTTGGATACATAAAGAAGGCGATGGCACTTGAACCGAAAAAAACACGTAAGTACATTACTTTCCTTGTATTGTACGGCCTTGACGATAAGGACATTCGGAGTTCACTTCCAGAGAGGGTCGAACCGCACCTTTCTTTCGCCGATTATCTAAGCGAGACCGGCCGTGATGACCTGGCGAAAGAGGAATACCTGGCAGCCCTAGGATATATGGGCAATGAAAGAGAAATAAGTCCTTCATATTTTTTACGCGTTTACAGGTATTTCGCGAAGAAGGAAATGACTGATGAAGCCGTTACTGTCATGAGAAGGGCCGTTGATGCCTTGCCGGCCAATGTAGATATCAGATTGACTGCCGGGGAGGCTTATGAAAAAGCCGGCATACGTTACAAGGCCATTGAAGAATACAAACACGCACTCCTGATAGACCCGCGGAACTCCAGGGCTAAAAAGAAGCTCGATGAACTCGGATAATATACTAAGAAGTACATAAGTATGATAACGTTATTTGTCACTCCGGCTTGCCTGCCTGCCGGTAGGCAGGTCCGGAGTCTTTTTGGGGAAGGATTCCCGACGAGCGGGAATGACACCCTATTAATGCACTTATTAGTAACTCCCCTGGTCCTTCAGTGGCGTAATGCGGGATCAGCCCTTGTCTGAAACCTTTTCTCCCGTCATCCTGAGGAGCGCTGCAAGTATTTTGTCTGGCGACGGCGGACATCCGGGTATGAAGAAGTCGACCGGGATTACATTGGCAACCCCGTCCAGTACCGCGTAGCTGCCTCTGTAAACTCCTCCGTTTACGGCGCAGTCTCCGCAGGCAACAACGAGTTTCGGCGG
>JBJKOV010000088.1:0-12833 GCA_046707105.1 Thermodesulfovibrionales bacterium | reverse complement strand
ATGCGGATTTATAAGGAAAAATGGTATGGATGTTAGCGATATGCTGTTTCAGAAATGAACAGCTATGAACGGTTCAATTTCCTCGTTGCTGCCGGAACATCTCGCGCATGCGCTTCAGCTCTCAAATATCCCCTTTTATGGGAATGAAACGGTCATGGGAAAAAAGCATTTTCGGCGGTAGACAGTATGTCTTATTGTTTCACTTTGAAACATTCAAGGGAGATTGATTCAGCTGAAAAAAAGGAGATTCTTCGTCCAGGCAACCGGATCATGAATTTCATGGCAGCCGCCGCGGTCCGGGACCGGGACAGGTTATTTCATTGCTCCTTGAGTATTCTCCAGAGGCTTGTTCTCGATATGCCCAGCAGCTCTGCCGCCTTGCTCTTGTTGCCGCCGAACATCTCGACGACCTTTTGGGCGTATTTCTTGTTGACTTCATCCAGTGTCTTTATGGGGCCGGGTTCTATTGTCTCAATATGAAAAATCGTGAGGCTTTCGGGAAGGCTTTCCGGATTGATAAGGGCGTCCTTCTCCAGGATAATCGCCCTCTCGATGATATTTTCGAGTTCGCGCACGTTTCCTGGAAAACTGTAGTGAAGAAGGATATCCTTAGCCTGTACGGTAAAACCGGTTATTTTCTTGTTTGTCTTAGGCAGGTGCTTCTGCAGAAGATAGTTGCTCAGAGGTTCTATGTCATCTTTCCGGTCCCGCAGGGGTGGGATAAATATTTCCATCACATTCAGCCTGTAATAGAGATCCTCTCTCAGCCTCCCTTCGGCGATTATATTCCCCACGTGCTGGTTTGTGGCCGCGAGAAACCTCACATCGACCTTTATCGGCCTTGTTCCCCCGACCCGGAAAAATTCCCTTTCCTCAATAGCCTTGAGAAGTTTGGCCTGCAGATTCGGCGACATCTCCGCGATTTCGTCGAGGAAAAGCGTGCCGGTATCAGCTATTTCCAGAAGCCCCTGTTTTGTCCGCACTGCCCCGGTGAAAGCACCTTTTTCGTGTCCGAAAAGTTCGCTTGCGAGCAGCTCCTCCGTGAGGGTGGCGCAGTTGATCGAAAGGAACGGCATCTCCTGCCTTCTGCTCGTGAAATGAATTATTTTGGCCAGAAGACTCTTGCCGACTCCGCTTTCTCCGGTCAGAAGCACACTGCAGTCCGAGTCTTTGATACTTTCGATAATGTTAAGTATCTTTTGCATGCTTTTGCTCTTCACTACAACGGAGACCTTCCTGTCTTTGTCCAGATAGGCTCTAAGCGCCGCGTTTTCCTTCTTCAAGACCTTCTTTTCACGGATATTCCGGACCTTGAGGATGAGCTCGTCAAGATCGAAGGGTTTTGTAATATATTCGTAGGCCCCTTTCTTCATTGCCTCAACCGCCGAGCCTATGCTGCCGAACCCGGTGATCACCAGCACTTCGATTTCAGGGTTTTTTTCTTTGGCCTTGTCCAGCAGTTCGATGCCGTTCATCTCCGGCATTTTTATGTCCGTTACAAGTACGTCGAAATGCTCGCGGGAGATCTTCTCCAGGGCTTCACGGCCGTTTTTCGTTCCGACAACGTCGTACCCTTCCTTCGTCAGGGTATTAACAAGGTGTTTCAGAGTGATTTCCTCATCCTCGGCAATGAGCACCTTAAGACTCATGTACGATCTCCCCGGGGGGCAGGGTAATGTTGAAAGAGGTCCCTTGCCCCTCCCTGCTTTCGACTTTGATAGCGCCGCCGTGCCTGGTTACTATGTTGAATACGATCGCAAGGCCGAGACCGGTGCCTTTGTCTTTTGTAGTATAGAACGGCTCGAATACCTTTTCCACGGCCTCCCGAGACATCCCCTTGCCATTGTCTGAAACCGTGATGCCGACGCCCCCATCCCCCTCGCGGACGGTGACCTTGAGTTTGCCCCGTCGCGACATGGCATCGATTGCGTTGGTGAAAAGATTGATGAAAACTCTCTCCATCTGTTCGGGGTCGGCGTTGACGACCACGCCTGCGGGATCGTCGAGGCTGAATTCCATTTCTCCCGTCTCTGCAGTGACCGCCGCGAGCTTATAGGCCCTCCTGAGGACATCGTCGAGCTCGATTTTCTCGCGCCGCGGCTCTCTTCCCCGCGCGAATTCCAGCAGGTCTCCCACGATCCTTTTTACGCGTATAGTCTGGCCTACGATATCTTCTACAATCTCCTTCACCTGGGGAGAGCCGGTGTTTCCCGCCTCTTTTTCGAGTATCTGGGCTGATATGTAGATATTATTGAGAGGGTTGTTCAATTCGTGGGCGACCCCGGAGGCCAGGGTACCGATGGAGGCGAGTTTTCTGCTGCGGAGCAATTCTTCGTTTTTCTTCTTCTTCAGTTCCTCTTCCCGCAAGAGAAGGTCACGCTCCATCGCATTGAAAGCTGTGATCAGTACGCCCACTTCATCGTGCTTTTCAGGGACCGCCAGAGAGGCGAAGTTGCCCTGACCGGTCTTCTTGACGGCCTCCGTCAATATCCGCAGCCTGTTGACCAGGCTGTGGCTTATAAGGAACAGGGTGACGAGTCCGACAACGAAGAAGAGGGGCAGAAGGACCAGGGTAGCTGTCTGCAGTACGGAGATGGCACGTTCCAACTTTTCCCTTGCGGACGTATCGAGTTCCTTTGAAATATCGAGTATCTCCTCTCCGTTCTTCCGGAGTTCAATTATGTCCCCATTGATTTCGTAAAGACGCCTTATGATCCCGGCGTCGGCCGGCACGGAGAACAATTTTTCGAGCAGCCGGGCGTTAACCATGGGCCGCTCAAGAAAGGTTGATTCGATGAGAGGTGAAAAAAGCGCTTGCCGTGGTTGGGAACGCTTGAGGTCATTGAATTCCCGGTGGAACTCCGCTGCATAATTTTCGATCGTGTCAAGCCGTCCCTCGTATTCTCCGATGATGGCTTTTAATTTCTGCAATTCGCCCCGGCTGTCGACAGGGCTCCCCTCCCGGATGACGTCCGCCAGATCCTTCAGATAGATGCGCACACTCCGGATCTCTTTTTCGTCCTGGTAGAGAAAATAGTTTTTTTCATGCCTTCTGAATTGCAGCGATTTGCTCCTCACCGTGTCTGAAAGTTCCATGTAGCGGACTACCTTTCTTATTTCTATGAAATTCACATACGAGGCGAAGGCCAGGATGACGATGATAACGGAACTTATGAGGAAACTGAGGATAATATTTTTCTTAAGAGACATAGGCTTATATTATCGCCTATGGAGGAGAAAAAGGGGAGGGGCAACGCCCGTTCGCGACAGACACGGTCACAGCGGATTTTCAGCCGAAGACCTTTCAGATCCGAGATCACGTTTTTTGCGCCCTGTTCAGTGGGAAAATCGGGGACTCCGCGATTTTTAAAAGTAAGGGCGGTTTATGGTATATTTAACAATGACTTCTTTATTGGTCCTGCCGCCGAGACAGTGGAGAAAATACTGATTTTGGTGTCTTTTTCCCCTGCCTGCTCTCTTGTCCAGGCAGACACTTTATCGGGGAGCTGAACCTGCCCTGGCACGGAATGTCCGCGATACCCTGAAATTCGGTCATGCGAAATAAGATTTTATACGAGATAGAGGGATGGGTCCGTGAAGGGGCGGGGGGGCTTACTCTGGCCGACAGGTATACGAGTGCAATAGATCTTTTCCTCCGGGATATCTTCGAGTCCGTAAACATGGGAGCCGAAACGGCGCTTCTTGCCGTCGGCGGCTACGGACGGGGAGAACTGGCCCCTTTTTCCGATATAGACATCATGTTTCTCGCTCCTCACAGGCAGGATACCGAAAAGGCTGAAGCCGTTCTGTATAAACTCTGGGATACGGGGCTCGACATAAGCCATTCATTCAGGACGCCGGGTGAATGTGAAGAAGAGGCCTTCAGGGACGTTAAAACGAGGACGTCCCTGCTGGAAGCGCGGTATATAGCCGGCGACCGGAAGCTTTACCAGGTCTTCAGAGAAAGAGTTTACCCTGTCATCACAGGCAAAAGACGCAGGGAATTCGTACGCGACAAGCTGAGGGAAATGGAGAAGAGACACCTGGATTCCGGCGAGTCCCTTTACCTGCTGGAACCACACCTGAAAGAAGGGGAGGGCGGGCTCAGGGATATTCATACGGCCTACTGGCTCTCAACGGTGGCGCTGAAAGTAGAGGACTTTCGGGGATTTTTGGGACTTCTGGACGACTACGAGTCACGGCGTCTTTCAGGCGCCCTTGATTTCCTCCTTAGGGTCAGGTATTGTCTCCATCTCGAAAGCGGTCGAAAGAATGATGTCCTTTCCTTCGAATACCAGAGAAACGTCGCGGCCTTTCTGGGGTTCCGTGATTCGGAGAAATTCAGGGCATACGAAAGACTTCTTCGCTACTACTATCTGAAGAGCAAGATCGTCAAGGAATTGACGAAGAAGGTCGTGGTCATGTGCAGCAGGCCCTATGTACGGGTCAGAAGGGATTTTCTGGTCAGAAAGGTTTCCGCCGGTTTTGCCGTATCGGGAGGCATGCTGATATCGACCCGGGGTCATCTCGCGGGCCTGAGTCCCCGTGAAATCATGGAAAGTTTTTACCTGCATGCAAAAACGGGCAGGAGCTTCAGCGGGGCACTGAGGGAGAAGATCGGATCCAGCCTTGTCAGGATAAACGGTGCGACGAGAAGCTCCCCGGAGGTGGTCCGCCTTTTTCTTGAGATCCTGAAGAGTGAACGGGTGTATGAGACCCTTGGCGAGATGAACGAAACGGGCGTCCTCGGCAGGTTTCTGCCTGAATTCGGGGCTCTCAGGCTGCTCGTCGTGCGCGAGCCTTACCATATGTATACGGTAGACGAGCATACCCTAATGGCGATCAGGCATCTTGAGGAACTCCGAAATACGAAATACGGGAGGCTCGAAGACCTCCGCGCCATAATCAACGACATGGATAACGTCGACATCCTGTTCATGGTCCTCCTCTTCCACGATATCGGCAAGGGCGCCGGCAGGCACCATGAAGAGGAGGGGTATAAGCGGCTGAAGAATGTCATGGAAAGATTCAACCTCGACGTGAAAAAGAGGACCAGGATAGAATTCCTTGTCAAAAACCATGTTCTTATGGCACGGATCGCATTGACAAGGGAGGCGAGTGACCAGGGGGTAATTGCAGGGTTTGCCGACGCGGTAGGTGACGCCGAGAACCTCCGGGCGATATATTTGATCACCTACGCCGACATGTCGGCCGTCAATCCGGGCTTCTGGAATTCCTGGAAGGCATATCTACTGAGAGAATTGTATGATCACACGATCGAATACCTGGCCGGTATAAAGGAAGACAGGTCGGAATATATATCCCGTCTTCACCGTAATCACCCCGGAATTGAAGCGGAGACCCTTGCCTCTTTCGTGGGCGGTATGCCGGAACGGTATCTGCTCTCAACACCCGGCGACAGGATAATCCTGGATTATGCGCTGACTCAGGAGGTGAAGCAGACGGGTTTTGCCATGCGGATCGACAGCGGTTCCGATGGGGTTGTGGAGCTCGCCGTCAGTGCCGAGGACTGCCCCGGGCTCTTTTCAAAGATTGTAGGTCTGCTTTCTGCAAAAGGGGTCAACATAGTAAGCGGACGAATATTTACCGGGAACAAAGGGGTCGTGATAGACAAGATATCGGTTTCCAACTGGAAGGATCTCTGGTGGGACGGCTTCGAGGGCGAGGTCGAGGAAGGCCTCAGGGCCGCCATAGTTGGAGGAAGGCCCCTCTCGGTCACACGCAGGAGGTCCGCGGCCGTATGTCCTTTCGATATTTTCATAGAGCTGGACAACGAGGCGTCGGAGGAATTCACCCTCCTGGAAATTTTCTCTCCCGACCGGCTCGGCCTCTTATATGACGTATCGAGCGTCATGTTCAAACTTGGGATCGATATTGTCTCCGCCAGGATTAATACTGAAACGGGCCTTGCCCAGGACGTTTTCTACATCCAGTCGGAAAAAGATAAAATCGGACTGAAGACCGCTCAGGACCTCCTGGCCGATTTGTGGTCGGTGCTGAAAATATGAAGAAACGGGCATGTCTTGTTTTTATTGCAGTGCTCGTCGTTGTAGCGGCATTTTTCCTCCGGGGGCGGTACATTTCAGATTTCCTGAAGGGGATGGTGCTTCCGGAGATCGAAGCGGCCGCGGGGACGACTGCAGAGGTCCGCAGGATGTATGTCAATCTCTTCCCCCTGTATGTTGAGGCTGACGGCCTGACGATCGCCGACCGTAAGGGCGGCCGGATACTCTCGCTGAGGAAGGCCAAGGCGTATATCGACCTCTCGGGATTTCTGGAAAGGCAAGTCGAAATTCGAAGACTGGTGATAAGAGATCCTGAGATCACAACGGACAGGGCCCACGTCAAAGAGATCATCGACAAGATACGGGCGTACGAGGCGCAGAAGAAGTCGGGCGCGCTGAAGGTGGCTGTTCTTGCTTTGGAAATACAGAACGCAAATGCAGGCTTCCGTGATGAAGAGAGCGGCGCAACGACCGAAGCCGGCGGCCTTAGCGGGGAGATAATCTTCGGCAAGACCGACCGCATCAGGGCGTCTGTCCGTAAGATCAGTGTCAAAAAGGGCGGTTGGCCCGAGGTCGCCGGAAGTGCGGACATCCTCTTGTCCCTAAGCGGGAACAAGGTCAGGATAAGGCGGTTTAAGTTCAATTCCCTGGGTTCCACGGTGAGAAGTTCGGGCGAATATACCGAGGGAAGGGGACGCATTGTGACGGACGTGAACCTCCTGTTTTCATCTGTCAAGAAGGTCTTCAGCCTTAACAGGGAAGGCTCCGGTAAGATAAAGGCCAGCGGGACCGTGGCTTTCGAGGGCGGGGATGTCTCTGTCGACCTTAATCTGGACGGGAACTTTTATATCCAGACACTGATGGAACTGCTGAAGGTGAAGGAAAAGATAGAGGGACTTGTGGACGTCAGGGGCAGGATCGAAGGTCCGCTTAAACATATCAGGGGGAGCGGAATCGTTACCCTGAAAAAAGGGAACCTGTTCAACGTCTCTATAGATTCCCTGACCAGCAAGGTATCATACGCGGACGGTGTAATGAAGTTTACGGATGGTTCGGGCAGTATCTATAACGGCACGGCAAAAGTGTCGGCCTCAATACGCCTTCCTGTCGTGAACTATTACACGGTGGCGGTCGAATTTTCAGGTATAGGCAGCAAGCCGGTCTTTAAACTGATAGGTTGGGATCCCGGTATACAACCCGGAAAAGTAAACGGTACCCTGGTGACCGAGGGTGCGACTTTTAATCCCGGGGGGCATTTCGAATACAGAAGTGCCGGTGACGGAAAGGACATGCTGGGCAGGATAAGCGGGATCACGGGAAGGTATGCGATGCGAAACAAGGTCCTTTCCCTGGATGACCTGAAACTGGGTACGGGCCTCTCCGTTATTTCGGCGAGGGGCCTGGCCGATATAAAAAACAGGACGCTGAATTTCGATGGAAGACTGGCGTCGTCAGACATAACGGACCTGACTCTCCCTTATTATCGTCTCCTTACCGGAAGCGGAGAGTTTACCGGAAATGTGACCGGCACGTTCGATGACCCTGTCATAAAGGGGCATGCGAAGATAAGAAAGCCGATCATCAAGGGCTATGAAGCGGATGCCCTCGATGCAGACTTCACATATGCCAAGAACCTCCTGAATGTCGGTGCACTGAACGTAAGGACCTCCGCCGGGTCCCTGGATTTAAGGGGACGCGTTTTTTTCCCCGGCGCGAGAGAACTCTTCGATCTCACCGGAGCCGAATACAATTTAAGCTCCGTTATCAGGAATGCAAGCCTTGGGCAGTTCGCGAAGATCTTTTATCCCGGGTTCAAGGGAACCGGAGGCCTGAGTGCAGACATTAAGATTACCGGGAAGGCTGCCAGTCCCGTTATCTCAGGGGACGGGTCGGTGAGGAATGCCGGGATTTACGGTATACAGGCCGATTCGGTCGTCTTTAACTGGGATTACGCCGGCAGGCAGATGCGCTTTGAAGACATGAAGATCAAACAGGGCGGATCAATGCTCACACTGAACGGCAGAATAGACGACCTTGGCAACTTTTCCTACGAGGCATCTTCGGACAAAATGCTGCTGAGCGATCTTCTGGGCAAAAATATAAAGGATATAAAGGGAGACGTTGTCTTCAACCTGAAGACGGAGGGACATGGCACGCTCGACAGTCCGGTCATCTCCATGGATGCCGGCGTAATAGGAGGATTTCTGAAAGGCAAGCCTGTCGGAAACGGCGTAATCTCGGCCCGCATACGGGACGGGAAGATTTCGCTGCGGGCAGCGATGTTTAACAGGAAGATACTCGTCACCGCCAGCGGAAGACTGGAGAAGGAATTGCCGTGGGACGCCTCCGTGGAGGTCCTTCCCGGAAGGTATGATTCCATTCTCGGAGCTTTTCTGAAAGACGTCCCGGAGGACCTCGTATTGAACCTCAGCGGCTCCGCTTCGTTGCATGGCGACAGGTCGCATATCTCCGCGTCGGCCGTTGTAAGACAGATAACCCTTTCGATGTACGGACGCAGTTTCACGGGGGAAAAGGATATTTCGCTCCGGTTGAACGACCGGGACCTGGAGATGAAAGACATCTCCCTCAGAAGCGGCAACACTTCACTGGCCATAGACGGCAACGTGGTTTTAGGAAGACAGTACAATGTAGTTTTTGAGGGGAGCTCGGACCTCGCGCCGTTCAAGAGCCTTTCGAACAAAATAGGGCTCCTGAAAGGCGATGCGGAGTTTGTCCTTTCGGTTACGGGCGGATGGGAAACTCCGCAGATAAATGGCGGGATCAATATAAGAGACGGGTCATTTGCCATGAAGGAATATCCCTACCGTTTCAGTTCCGTGAACGGATATCTCTATATGGATAATGACAGGATAGTACTGCAAAAACTCTCCGGGAAACTGGGGGGCGGGGACGCGGTGTTGTCCGGCGTAATGTACCTGAAGAGATTCTCCGTCAGCCGGTTTTATGTCGAAGCGGGATTGGACAATGTCAACATGTCTGTATCGAACGGCTTCACCGTGAATTTCGGGGGAAAGCTGTTGTTGAACGGTACCCGGGCCTCGCGGATGCTCTCCGGGGACGTTAACATCAACCGTGCGCGGTACAGGGAGAGGGTTGAGTGGAAAAGCTGGCTTTTAAAGACGAAGAGCCAGGAGACGTACAAAACTGAAATATCAGACATGGAAAAGACGGAGCTTAACATAAGGGTAACCGGTAAGGACAGCATAAGACTCGACAATAATGTTGCCCGGGCGGATGTCAGCGCCGACGTGATCCTCAGGGGCACAATTTACCATCCGGTCCTGCTGGGAAGGATCGAGAGCAGGGAGGGTACGGTATACTTCCGGAACAACGAGTTCAGGATCACGCATGCGAGCGCCGATTTTTCGGGCACTGAAAGACTGAACCCTTTTTTGTCGATAGCTGCGGAGACGGAGGTCAATGGGTATAAGATCAAAATGAACCTGGAAGGGCAGCTGGACCGCTTTAATGTGTCCCTCTCGTCGGAGGACACTTCGCTGAAAGATATGGATATAATCGCGCTGCTTGCTGTCGGTCAAACGGAGGGAGAACTGAAGGGGCTGGAGGGAGGCATCGGCGCAAGCGAGGCCACATCCTTTGTGACTGGGAAACTGCAGGACGTGTTCGAGGAGCGGATGAAGACCATTACCGGCTTCGACAGGTTCCAGATAGACCCTTATGTTTCCAAGAACACGGGGACCATAGAACCGAGGGTGACCGTCTCAAAACGGTTGCTTGGAGACAAGATGTTCGTTACTTATGCGTCTCCAGTGGGGTCTTCAGAGGAGCAGATAGTAAAACTCGAGTATTTTGTCAGCAGGAAGGTCTCCCTGATCGGGGTGAGGGACGAGAGGGGGATTGTGGGCGGGGATGTCCGCTTCAGGTTCGAATTTAAGTAGCGTCTATTCGTAAAGGCTGCCTGGATAATTGCCGGAGTCTGTATAATGTAAGGCAGGGCTTTCGCGGACAAGTTGCCCGCGCTGCCCGAAGCTTGATTAATGTGAGGTCTTGCGAAAGGTATCGCGTTGAAATATACGTATACGTTTTTGGTGATAGTCTGTGCCGTTTTTTTTGCCGCCCGCCCCTCTCCGTGTATAGCCGTTACCGCCGGCAGGGTCGAGATAAAGGGTCTTCATTCCTTCGGGGAGAAGGAATTTCTCGACATGTTCGGCATCAGACAAGGAAGTGAGATCAACAGGGAGATAGTAAGCAGAGCCATAAAGGCCGCTTTCCTCAAAGGAGTCTTCGAAGATATCCAGGTCGAGGTCCCCGACGGGGAGAACCCCGCGGTCGAAGTGAGGGTCAGGGAGAGGGATTTTATTCGGAATATAGACATCCGGGGCGAATACAAACTTTCAAAAAAATTTATAAGAACCCTTTTTCCTTTAAAGGAAGATCAAGTCATGAGGTATGATCTGCTTCAGGCGGGAACGGAAGAACTCCGGAGGGAGATCGCGACTTACGGGTTTCCGGAAGCTACGGTAAGAGCAGAAGTCGTTAAGACGGGGCTGCCCTACAGGGTTGACCTGAGGTTGACCGTGGACACGGGGAAGCCGCTTATAGTCAAAAAGATACTTGTCAATGTCGCCCCATCCCGGGGAGGCCCGGGAAGTCTGGCCAGGGATGTCGAGGGTGCGATGGGCCTGTCTGCCGGCGATATCTACAGGAGAACAAAGGTTGATGCCGACATGGAGAGAATAAGGGCTTTCCTGAAGAAACGAGGGTACTACAAGCCGGTGGTAGGACCCTATTCTTACGAGGATGGTACCCTGAAGATCGACATTGACCCGGGAAAACTCCTGGAACTGAGCTTCCAGGGAAACGGCGCCATTTCCAGCGGCTCTCTTATAAAGGAACTGCCTTTCTTCGAACTCGGTGATGTGGGGGACGAGGTGGTCGGAGAGGCGATTGACCGGATAGTCTCTCTTTACCACAGGGAAGGGTATCCTTTTGCCAGGGTTGCTCCCGTCATGACTTCCGATGAGCGGCATATAAAGATAGTCTTTTCCGTTTCCGAGGGAGAAAAAATCAAAGTGGAATCGTTGGCCTTCCGTCATGCAAGCCTGCCCCAGAAAAGGCTTTTGGATGTATCGGCGGTGAAAGTAGGAGCAGCCTATGATCCGGACGCGCTTGAGAAGGAGAAGGAATCCCTCGGGGAATTCTACCGTGCCCTGGGATATCTTGATGCGAAGGTAACCGATATTGATACCCGCATTGACAAGGCGAAAGGGACCGCACGGATTCTCATCAACATCGAGGAAGGAAAAAAGACAGTGATGGAATCGGTCGACATCGCCGGAGTCCAGCCCGGGGTGACGGACGAACTCCTGAGAGTTGCCGGCATCGAGGCGGGGGCTCCCTATAACGATGTCGATATATCCGATGCAAGGCTCAGGATCATTGACTATTACAGCAGGCAGGGCTATGCAAATGCCGGTGTTGACGTTAAGAGAAGTATTCTGGACCATAAGGCATCCATTACGTTTCAGGTTACCACGGGCGAAAAGTCTTTTTTTGGAAAGACAATCATCATCGGCAACGAGAAGACCAGGTACGAGGTATTCAGGAGAGAACTTATATACAAGGAGGGTCAGCCTTTTGATTCGCGTCTCCTCGCGGAAGAGCGGCAGAAACTTTACAAGCTGGGACTCTTCTCCGAGGTAGAGGTGCAGGCCGTTGCGGCCCCCGGTGACAGGAAGGACGTCCTGATAAAGGTTGCGGAAGGAGACGCCGGTTCGGTGGAATTCGGCTTCGGGTACGCGGATTACGAGAAATTGAGGGGCTATCTGGAAGTGGGCTATGGAAATCTTTGGGGGATGGACAGGCAGATTTTGCTGAGGACCGAGATCAGTTCGCTCGATAAAAGGTTTATCCTGCAGTATAAGGAGCCATGGTTTCTGGGAAGGCCGTTGCCTCTGAGAGCGTTTTTCCTGTATGAAAACAAGCGGGAGTTCAATATTGACAACAAGGAGACGCTTTACAAATTGAGGCGTTACACGCTGACCGCCGGCGTGGAGAAAAAACTGTCCGAGAACGTAAAAGGAAACCTGTATTATGAGTTCTCTATCGTAAGGACGTCCGATGTACAGCCCGATGTTGTATTGACGAGGGAGGATACGGGGACCCTTGCTATCGGAAGCGTCAAGCCGGCGCTGATATATGATACGAGGGACAACCCCTTCAATCCTCAGAAGGGCTTCCTTGCCGGGATTTCGGTGAAGATGGCCTCGCTGCTCTTTTTTTCCGAAACCAATTTCACCAAACTCGAGGTGTACGGCAGTAATTTCCACAAACTTGGGGGGAGGGTGACCCTGGCCCTGGCCTTCAGGGGAGGGGTGGCCTACAGCTACGGCGTGACCTCCCAACTACCTATAGTTGAGAGATTTTTTCTCGGCGGCGGGTCTACGGTCAGGGGTTACGCCCAGGACACCCTCGGGCCTAAAGGCGCCGACGGAAACCCCACCGGGGGCAATGCTTATATGGTCGGTAATGTGGAGCTCAGGACTGATGTCGGCAGGAACATTGGTCTGGTGCCTTTTTTTGACATGGGAAATGTCTGGAAGAAGGCAGGGGATATCAGCCCCGCGGATCTTAAATATACGGCCGGTCTGGGACTGCGGTATGCTACCCCTGTCGGGCCCATAAGGATCGATTACGGTTTCAAGCTGAATAAGGAACCGGGTGAAAGCAACGGCGAACTCCACTTCAGTATCGGCCATGCATTCTGAATATGAGAAATGCTGTGCTAAAGCCATGAAGGAGGTAATATTAACCCGGCAACATAAT
>JBJKOV010000087.1:0-2882 GCA_046707105.1 Thermodesulfovibrionales bacterium | reverse complement strand
AACGGTAACAGCTGTCAATTACACCTCAAATACAATTACTGTAGACAGGAGCATCGCATGGAACAGCGGCGACGGGGTCAGTTATCCTTATTCGGGTTCCAAACCCGATATGGGCGCAGCTGAGTATATGAGTCACAAATAAGGGCAAGGGACCTCCATGGCTCCCTGGCGTGCATGCAAAGAGTGTCGGGGTTAAATCGGACATCATGACCATGTAAAGTTCCACGTCACGCGGCGGTCCTCTGAATTTGTCTGTTATGAGGCTCCATTGAAATTATCCACGTTGTTAAAAAAGTCGTTCGTGTTTCTTGTTCGTTCGACCGGTATTGCCTTCTTTATCCGAAACATGCACGCAAAACAGAAAGTTACCGTTGTTCTCTACCACAATCCGGCGGTCAACGTTCTGGATTCTCACTTGAAATATCTTTCAAAACGGTATCATTTTATTTCTCTGGATGTCCTTGTTAATGCTATTCACACAAAGGAATGGAGCTCTATTCCACCTAATTCCATGATCATGACAATAGATGACGGACATAAGGGGAATTATGATCTTTTGAGAGTTTTCAAGAAGTACAGTATACGACCGACTATATACGTTTGTACCCAACTGGTAAATACAAGGCGGCATTTTTGGTGGCAACATGAGGGACTTGATCCTGCGCCGTTAAAAAAACTTTCGAATGCTGAAAGACTTAAAAATCTGAGCGAGGAATACCAATATACACCAGTGAAAGAATATTCATATGAAACAAGACAGGCTCTAAGCCTTGAGGAGATGAATGAAATGAAATGTTATGTAGATTTCGAGTCCCATAGTCGATTTCATCCGATATTAACCAGTTGCGATGATGAGGAAAGTGCGATAGAAATCAGTCAGTCAAAAAAGGAATTGGAGACGTTATTGGGTCTTGGATGCGACCACTTTTCATTTCCAAACGGCGATCACAGTGAAAGGGAAACAAGCATTGTCAAAGAGGCTGGCTATTTATCGTGCAGGACGACTGAGCCGGGGTGGAATGATGCCGATACCGATCCGTACAAGCTGAAGGCAATGGGCATAACGGATGACGCATCAGTCAACCTTTTATCACTCCAGGTTTGTGGAATACCTGCATACGTAAAAGGTTTGTTTGGAAGGATTTCTGCCGGGAAAGGTTACCCGGAAGGCAAGGTCAAGTGACGGTTCACATTCCGCTGGAAGACAGCTTGCAGGTACAGCCTGTGGAGGGCTGACAGCGTGCTTCATACAAGAGAAAGCCATATGAAACATAACGTCGAATTACTCGGCAATATAAAACTTTTTTCTTCCCTTTCAAGCATTGAGCTGCATCAGATTGCCAGGAAAATCAAGATAAAGAGTCTGAGAAAGGGAGAGGTGGTTCTGAACGAAGAAGACACTAACGAGTACATGTATGTCATCTTAACCGGGAAAGTGAAGGTCGTCCGGATGACGGGAGAAGGAAAAGAGATAATCCTCGCTATGCATCGATCGGGAGAATCTTTCGGGGAGCTTTCCCTCATAGATACCAAGACGGTTCCAGCCGTAGTGTTGGCAGCAGAACATTCCACCGTAGCCATAATTGCCAGGGAAGATTTCTACTCCCTGCTCAATGCCCACGGAAAAGTTCTCGATTCCTTGCTCCAGATTCTCTGTTCCCGGCTGCGGGACTCGTGGGGCAGGATACAACTCCTGAGTTTTAACAATGCATCTCAAAGGATTAGAATGCTGTTCGTTCAGATGGCCAATGAGTACGGCAGGAGAACTGCGGAGGGGACGCTGTTGAACACCAGGCTCACTCATCAGGATATAGCTGACATGACAGGGGTGGCACGGGAAACCGCCACCAGGATTATCGACAAACTGCATAGAGACGGAGTGATTAAGGTTGTGAGGGGCAAAATCACTCTTTTGGAGCATGATTTACTGGAAAGGGAGTCCCCGGTGTAAAGCTCTCAGTTGCGGTCAGTAGTATAATTGTTCTTGGAAAAAAGCCCGTCTCTTTGTTGAGGACGGGCTTTTTTTGTGTTGCCACTCGGCCTATTGTGACAATTGTCACAGATTCTTTGCAAAGAGGTCGTCTATAGTAGAAAGCATAGAGTCTGATGGTTCTTTGACAGATCGAGAAGTTGATGTTTCCGAAAAGGTAAACCCCGGGTAACCGGGGGGCACAAAGCCTCGGGTCCTTTCAGCGCAGGGTCAGGATAAAGCCGTCGGCTTGAGGACTGCTGAATTCTATCCGCTGATAGCTGAAGCTGATTGTTGCAGATAGCTGATTATGGACAGCCGGGCCGCCGAAGAAGCAGCGCTGATTCCTGTTATCTTTTTCGGATAAGCCTGTTTCCTTTTAGGAAACAGGCTTTTTTATTGAGACAGGATTAAGAATGTTTAATTTGTTTTTAATTCTATCTTCATGAATGTGTCGTATATTACGCCGTCTGACTTTTCGGGGATGGGTTAACAGGTTTTAAGAGAGATAACCGGAGGTGGCAGCGAATGAAAGCTGCGGATCCTCTGGAAGAAAGTATTAACTTAATAACCTGGCACAGAATAAAGACGTGCCGGGATTGAACGGAGGTTAATGTGAAGAAGAAGGGTAACGTAAGGTATGTCACGACGGCAATATTTATTCTTGTGCTGTTTGTGACAGCCGGAATCGGGAATGCAAGTGCGGCCGTCTACTATGTATCTTCATCTGGAAGTGACGGCGGCAGCGGCTCGATGAGCGCTCCCTTCAGGACGATCCAGAAGGCAGCTAATACAGTAACTGCCGGAGATACAGTTTATGTGAGAGGGGGGACGTACAATGAGCAGATAACGCTTGGCAGGTCTGGCACGGCGGGCAATTACATAACGTTCGAGAATTATCCGGGAGAGACAG
>JBJKOV010000086.1:0-2367 GCA_046707105.1 Thermodesulfovibrionales bacterium | reverse complement strand
CCAGATTTTACAGTCCTTTCCAGGAAGTTTTAGAGGGTCCGGAGGCCCCTATTAAGCAAATCGAGGGGTTGACCCGCATCAGAATCCCTAATCTCACAGTTCGGCTAAGTTTGATGGTGGATTATGGCACCCTGGAGGGATTGACTTGCGGACAATTTGTCTGCTACAGTTTCTTATTAACAGTCCCGATAATGATATTCACCGAATCTCATAGTTTATATTCGCAATGCCCAGGGATTTTGATCGGGCCTGCCTGCCGGCAGGCAGGCATCCATTCCAGGTTGAACTGGATTCCCGCCTTCACGGGAATGACGATCAGACAGACTATAAGGAGGGCTCATGAGGGGGAAAAAAAAGACCGGCATCGAGAAGCGTCTTATGGCCTATGCCGCTACGGCTGTCGGGGCACTGGCGATGGTCCCTGCGGCAGAAGCGGTCGTACATTACAGCGGACCGGAGAACCTGACGTTAAACCCTCAAAACTCCCCTGTCACGGTCGACCTGAACAGTGACGGTGCAAACGATTTCCGCTTCAGTGCGGTCTCGCATGCGCAGACGAATACTGAAGGCTATAGCGCAGTCTTCCTCAGTCTCAGTAAAAGCGGGACAGGGGCCATCGGCTCTGTCGGACCTTACAATTATTTCTATCCGGCAAGATTCGCAACAGGCTATAAGATCCAGAACTCTCTGCAGAACACTCATTTAATCTGGAGCAACCGCTCTTACGGAACCCTGGAATGGGAAGGAAGCAAGTACGGCAACTTCAATAACGCAACGGGCTGTGTGGGGGTCCGCTTCAATACGGCTAACGGGGTCCGGTACGGATGGATCAGGTTCCAGGGGACTTCTCCTTCTTCCGGTGTCATAAAAGACTGGGCTTACGAGGACAGCGGAGGACCGATCGACGCATGTGTAGTACCGAAGCGGGCCGTCGAGGTTCCCACGCTAAACCAATGGGGCATTATGGTCCTGATCGCGCTTCTTGCGGGGATGTCCCTGAAGGCCCTCAAGACAGACAAAGGCGGGCAGGACGCCTGAAATATTGCTTTCCTGCATAACTAATCACCTATGCCTTATCCCGCAATCTGTCACTCCCTCTTGTCGGGAGTCCTTCGGAAGAAAGATTCCGGACAAGCCTGAATGACGTAAAAGACAAGAAAGTCCCCACACTGATCTGCCATAATCCATTTTTTTAAAGGATTGGTGAAAAAAAATTGTCGCGGCCTTTGCGTTACATCCCCACTTTATAAACGCTTACTTCCGGTGACCTCGATACATTTTCCAGCTGATGCCGCCACGGCTGGTCGAAGGCCCCGTATTTCCTCTTCTCGTTTTCTCCCCAGTAGATGTAGGTTATCCCGATAACGTGCGCCAGGGAACGCCAGTCGCTTTCGCCCCTGAAAATGCGGTCGAGCTTCTGCTCCCTGTCCGCATAGTCGATCCCGTGGGACCAAAGGTGTCCTGGATAACCCATCGCCACCTCGGCCCCCCAGAACATGGCCGGATGGTTGGGGTCAGGGACTACCGCGAGGACCGCATTAGGCGGCACGTCCATCAGGGCGGCCTTGGCTTCCCAGGTCTCCGACACCTTGTAGAGCTGCACCCCGTTGCCGTTTCCGGGCCAGGAGGAGACAACGGAGACCGCGCCGGGGAAAAAAACGATGCATCCGATAAGAAGCGCTGTAGCAGGAGAAAGCCTCGATATGACCGTCCTCCAGACAAGCCAGGCGATCATAAGATAAAGCCAGAACAACACCTTTATGTTGTCCCAGTCCCAGGGGACAACCATGACCCACGTAAAGACGAAGAAGAGAAGAAAGAAGACGGCCGCCATATACCTGTATCCGGCCAATGCCTTTTTACGCAGAGCAAAGACCGCCCACCCCGCCAGCAGAAGCCAGGGGCCCAGGTTGACGAGCCAGAACCTGAAAAAGTTCTCGCCGTCGGCTACCCAGTCCCACTTCAGATGCAGGGTCCCCGGCCTTGACAGCCCGAGGACCGCAAACACCGAGAAAGCAAGGCCCGCTGCCGCCGCCGGAGCCATTATGCCGAGCATCGGCCGAAACTTCCCGTACAGCAATATGCAGATGCCGAGTGTAAGAGAAATGATGAAAAAAGCATGCAGGTTAAACCACGCAAGAGCTGACCAGAGGGAGGCGCAGACGATCTTCTCTTCCCTGCTCGGCACTTTTTCATCAAGAAGGACGTCCGTTACTGTTTTTATCACATAGACACCCGCGGGGAGGGCGAAGAGATATCCCCTCTGGGTGATCCAGAGCGAGAGGAAGAAGCTTTTCCATGCCAGCGTATTCTGAAGGTCCATGAGCCGGCCGGAGCCGAGGATCTTCCAGTTTTCAAGCCCGCCGT
>JBJKOV010000085.1:0-2208 GCA_046707105.1 Thermodesulfovibrionales bacterium | reverse complement strand
CCTTCAGTCAGCAGGATTCCATTTCTTATAAAACCGGTCCATTGCGATAGTTCCTCTAATTGGGATGTGGCCATCCCAGATCGTCAGCTGCTTTTCAGCGGTCGTCTTAGTTTCGTGATCGACGATCGGCGGCGACGAGACCGGACCTGTCTGCCCCGCTCTGACAATGTATCAGGACCGGTCTCGGGGCGGACTTAAATATTTCGAGCAGCTGTCGCACCTGCGGCGGGGATGGCTCATGCAGCGCCGACAGCGAAACATCGTAATGTTCAATGCCGAGTTTCGAACAGGTCTTTATTTCACTTACGTACCAGGCCTTGTCCGCATTTCGGCCGCGCAGGTTCAGGACACTCCTGATCCCGTATTTTTTAATGTAATATTCGAGATTTGTACTGCCGAGCTGGGCCGACCTGTACGCCTCTCCCGGCGTGATCGCATGAAAGTTGCCGGTCGCGGTCAGGTATAAAATGTAACTCACGACCAGGAGAAGCGGCAGGGCCGGTATTATGAACCATTTCCGAAACGCATTTTTTCTTGAAATCATACTGTTTCCCTCACTACGCCGTTCTCCGGGGAGAGACGATTATAAAGGCTGTAAACATTATCGCAGATAACGCTGCCGTTGCTGCGCCGAAATAAAAAGTGGCTGACGGAGATACATGATCCCACAGCCACCCGCCTATCAGGCTCGCCGGGAACATGGCTATGCCGACAACTGTGTTAAACACGCCGAACCCTGTCGCCTTAAAACCTGACGGTACTAAGGTAGCAAGAAACGCCTTCTGTACCCCTTCGGTAAGGCCCATGAAGAGGCCGTATGACCCAAAAAGAATCCATATGGCCTTAGTGCCCGACGCCACTGCAAATCCGTAATAGAGTATGGCAAATAACATAAACCCCAAGAGGATGATCCTCTTGCTGCCGAATCGATCGGCCGCTATCCCGGCCGGCAGAGAAGAAAGAGAATAGACGAGATTGAAGAGCAGATAAACCAGAGGTATCATAACCGTCGAAATTCCCAGCTGCTGAGCCCTCAGTATCAAAAACACATCGCTTGAATTGCCCATTGCAAACAGCCCGGCAATAATGACAAAGGTTTTAAACCTCCAGTCGAAATGTTTCATGGTCAGTTTCGGTCTCTCCGCGCGAGAGACAACGGCCTTCTTCTTTTCGCTGATGAAAAAGATTATCAGCAGCACGGCGATGACACCGGGTATCATCGAAAGCCAGAAGACTTTGCGGTAATCGTTCGATAGTATCCTGAGAAGGAAAAAGGCCAGCGCAGGCCCTGCCACCGCCCCCAGGGTATCCATTGAGCGATGAAAGCCGAACGCCCTCCCAAGATATGCCCTGTCGGACGATTCGACGATTATGGCATCCCTCGGCGCTGTACGGATTCCTTTGCCGAAGCGGTCTATAAACCGAGAGCCAAGGACATATCGCCAGCCTGTTGCAAGGGCGACAAAAGGCCTGCTGAGAGTAGAGATACCGTACCCGGCAGCCATCAGCCATTTGCGGTCGCCTATGATGTCTGAAAACCACCCGGAGAAGACCTTCATCAGACTCGCCGTCGATTCGGCGATGCCCTCGATAAGGCCTATGACCGACTTGTTCACTCCGAGGACGTTGGCCAGAAAAAGAGGAACAATGGGATATATCATCTCGGAGCTGATGTCCATGAAAAAGCTGACCAGACCGGCAGCGGCCACATTCCTGCTGAAGCCGAAACACTTCCTGCCCTTCATAACGTCAATCCTGTGTATGTCTTTTCTTCATAAAGTCTCCTCAATTTCGGAAGCGATCATTATGAGTCCTGAGCAGCCCGTTGTCTTTTCGATATTCCGGCTTATTATTACGTCCCCCGCATCTGTCGGTCAAGAAAGGTGGAAAAGAGACATCCTAAAGTGGTGAGTAGAGAATTCGGGGTAACCGTTTTGTAAAAACTGAAGAGCGCCGAAACTGGAAGCCGGAGGACACAAGGATTGTATGGGGAAAAGAAAGCGGCAGGCTAATCGGTAAAGATTTCTTCCTGCATTTCAACCAGCAGGAGTCTAAACACAAAAAAAAGAGCCCCTGCATAAGCAGGGGCCCAGGGGAGGTAACCAAGACCCTCAGCTTCTGACCTTCACCTCCTCGGCCTTCTTCACCTTGCCGAGGCTGCCGATCACATCCACCGCATAACCAAGACTCGTCCCGAAAACCGAGCCC
>JBJKOV010000084.1:0-11288 GCA_046707105.1 Thermodesulfovibrionales bacterium | reverse complement strand
CGGCCTCAATGAATCTGCCCTTGTGATAGACGTTGCCCACCTCGTATCCCTTATCGCGATAATACTTGCTGATTGCATTAATGGATTCCTTCACCGGCATCACGTCCCGGCAAACGCCGTAGCTTGTGCACTCCTTGCAATAATCTCCATAGGGCGTAATGATCCTGTCGAATGCCCCGGCACTCCGGATCATAAGAAAAAAGGAGCAGACCAATAAAAGTAGAACCAAAGTCCTCGTCATTTTAACACCCTGATAAAAAAAATAATAAATGATTTTCATGAAGAAAATGTGAAGACGGGATCTGCGTCACAGTGTTTGTACTCCGGCTATTTCTATGACTTTTTTCTTCGATGAGACCCCCCTGACAATTTTTATGCTCGATTTCTTTGCCCCTGTCGCCTCGGCGATGACCTCGATCAGCTGATCATTGGCCGCTCCCCCGACCGGAGGTGCTGTGACTTTGACCTTTACCACGTTTCCCATGGTCCCGGCTATCCCTTTTCTGGAAGACCTGCGCTCCACTTTCACTTCGATCCGGATTCCGTCACGTGTTTTCGTGAAAGGTATTTCCATCTTCAGCTCCCCAGGGGTAGCCATATTGTGAATACTGACCCTTCCCCCGTCTTGCTTTTTAGGTCGACACGGCCACCCATCATATCCAGGAGTTCCTTTACGATTGCCAGTCCCAGTCCCTTGCCCTTAGAGTCTCCTCCCCTGTAAAACCTTTTGAAAATCAGGGGCGTCTCGTTTTCCGCTATGCCGGATCCTGTATCAGCTATTTCCACAAAAAACATTCGGTCCGACGTGCCGTAATCGATCCGGATTCCCCCTTCCTCGGTGTTCCTGATTGCGTTGGTAAGAATATTCTGGACAATACTCTCAAGCTTCCCCGGATCAGTGTAAACGTGTAGAATCCTGCTTGTTACCATCGTCATCTTAAGTCCCTTTTCTTTTGCCAGTGGCGTCAACTTGTTTACCACACTTGAGAGAAAGCCCTGCAGATCCACCTCTGTGTAATCAATTCCGGAGAAGAAGCTCGCCTCGGCCTTTGCCAGGTCCTCAATACCTTCAACGAGCCTGATGAGTTTCTCTACCTCCATCCGTACATTCTCAAGCCCCTGCTCCCGGGTGTCCACTACACCGTCGATCATTGCCTCTACGTTGGCCTTCATAACAGATAAGGGCGTCCTCAATTCGTGGGCGACGTTGGATGTCAGGTGTTTGCGTAGGGCCTCTTCCCTCTGAAGCGCCTCTGCCATGAAATTAAAACTCTCAGCGAGCCGGCCTATTTCATCTTTTTTTGAACCCGCTGCAACACGTACACTGAAGTCCCCTTTGGCAAAAGATTCGACCGCTTTTTTCATCCTGTTGAGGGGTTTAGAGAGAAAAAGGCTGAAAAAAAGGGCCAGAAACAGGGCGCTTCCGCCGGCTATGACGAAAGAGATCAGAAGAAACTCCATCCCCCTCCTCTTGAATGTAACCTCCTTTTCGCTTATACTCCCGACCCTGCTCAGCTGCCTTACCCTGATCGTTCCTATCTGACTGCCTTCGATATACAGAGGGTATGTTTCATATTTCCCCTTTGCTGAATGAATATCCACTATTCCTTCCATCCTCCGCCTCATCAGGGGAGTGAGCTCACTAAGGACATCTTCAGAGGTCGTGATCCCTTTCCCGGAGCTGTCGTCAACCTGGACGTCGAAGCCCAGCATTGTGGCCCAATGGACCGAATCTGTCAGTTCTTTTGGATCCCACTTGCCCCTGGAAAAACTCCCTTCGATGGATGCGAGGACCCAATAGAGCTTGTCTTCGTTTGCACCTTTCACATAATCATCGAAATCCCTCTCTACAAATTGTTCGAAAATGAGGTTCGATACGAGGGCTATGATGATTACGATAAAGAAAGCGAAGAAGAGTTTAGTCCTCATCAGGAGTGCCTGTAAACTTGTATCCTATCCCGTATACAGTCCTTATGAACAGCGGCTCCTTTGAGTCTTTTTCGATCTTGTGGCGCAGATTTTTTACATGGGCATCGACCGTGCGGTCGTATCCTTCAAAATCGTAGCCCTGGACAACATTGACAAGCTGGTCGCGGGAAAAGACCCTGCCCGGGTTCTCAGCGAGGGCTATCAGTATCTTGAACTCCGTGGGGGTGAGGACCACCTGCTTGTTTTCCTTTATGACCTCATAGTGGACGGTGTCGATTTTCAGGGTGCCGCGGTTATAGCTTAAGATTTTCCTTCTCGTTTTCCCCGCTCTCCGGAGCTGGGCTTTTACCCTGGCCACAAGCTCGCGCGGACTGAAGGGTTTCACCACATAATCATCCGCACCGATGCCGAGTCCTTTTATCCTGTCCTCTTCGGCGCTTTTTGCGGTGAGCATGATCACCGGTACGTCGGAATTCTCGCGGATGATACTGCACAATTCCTCGCCCTGGATGTCAGGGAGCATAAGGTCGAGTATTATCAGGTCAAAAGGCTCATTGAGGTATTTCAATGCCTCTTCCCCTGTTTCCGCGTGTTCCACACGGTATTTTTCCTTTTCGAGATAGGCCTTGACTATCTCGGCTATTTTCTTTTCATCCTCAACGATTAGTATCGACTCTCTTTGACCTGTATCCATAATATGTCTCCCCTAATATTATCGTCACAAAAGTGAGAATCACCCCTGCTATTACATCTACCACATAATGATACCTGCAGTAAACCGTCGAGAAGATCAAGGCTGTCACTATAGGCAGGAAGATCCAGAAAAGCCGTCTCTCGAACCTGAATGTCAGATATAGTACAACGAGGGACACCGCGGTGTGTCCGCTGGGGAAAGCGTCCCGTTTGACGCCCTCCAGCTTGTTCAGAAAATCCCTTATGGGGGCGGCCACTATCCACCCCCTTAGTTCAGTCCCCTGAAGGGCACGGATAGAAAATCTCGGCCCTAGGGCGGGCCACATAAGATATCCGACATAAGAGAGGTAAAAGCATAACATGATAAGAAAAAGAGAGCGCTCGAAGCGAGAATCTTCATTGTGTGCCTTGAGCGCAATGCCGAGTATTACCGGGAGAAAGTAGTAACTGGAATAGGCGAGCTGCAGAATGTCCGTCAGCAGAGGGAACTGTATATTTTCCAGGATGACCGAGGGGTTGCCGTGAAAGAGCATGTAGTCCAGCCGGATCAGTAGAGGGTCTATGTCCCTGGGGTTGATGGAATGGACTATCCATCCGAGACTGTCAAAGATGCAGATAATCGATATCACAGGGAAAACAATGTCATAAGACAGCCTCAGCAGACCGTTTCTGTCCCTGAAAAAGGCCAGCGCCGCCTGGCAAACCAGGAGGCCAGCGTAAAGCGATATCGGCTTCCAGGGACTGTTTATCCTCTGATGGAACGCTGCCGTGACCGCGGCCAGGAAAATCAGGAACAGATAGTTCAATAGATCGGCTGGCCGCACTCTCAGCAATGCTTTCACCATCAGAGTTTCTTCAGTGTCCTCAGCAGCGCCTTCTCTTTTTTTGAGGGCCTCCTCGGGTTTCCTTTTCTGTCCGGCACCCCGTCATATTCATCGAGAAGCTCATAATACCCGGAGAACGAAGTAGCGGCTTTCCCGAGCACTTTCCGGAATTCGACCGCCGGAACTGCAACACCGCCGTGAGACCAGGCATATGCCGCGATGTCACGGTCCGAACTCACCACTATCCATTCTTTCGGCTCCTTCGCCAGCATTCTTTTTATCACGAAGTCAGCGGTTTCACCGAGCCTTGAGTAAACGATCCTGATACCGCCCGTCATCATGGACACTTCCCTCTGTCCGCCCGATTTCCAGCCGTCGAAGACGACGGTGATGTCATGTCCCTTTATCTTTCTGTATTCAGCAAGGAGGCGGATCAGTTTCTCCCTTTCGGCGCCCAGATCGCCATGGTCGATTCCCGTGAAATTATAACCGTCTATAATAATCGATGAAATGTCATCACCTCCACAGTCTTCAGGACTGAAAAAACCGATTTATTATATCATCAATCCCTGACAAAGCACCCGGCCGTAACCCATATTATTCCGGGTTCTTGGAAGTACGGTGATCTGACGACGTGAACTGTTTTTGTGGCGGAAACAGCGGCGGAACTCTCACAAAGCTATAAAATGGGGGCGGTGGAAAAGATGCCGCCTCTTACGGATATCTTAAAAGAAGTCAGAAGGCCGGTCTTTTTCAAGCAGAGAGTATTTTAAAGCCGTCCCGTCCTCTCATATTCGCGTATATAAAGCCTGATGGCCCTCAGGATTATCCAGTCGGGGGAGAGGCCGTTGTCGGACGCCATTCTGAGGAGCTGGTCGATGTCTTCCCTGCCGATTGTGGCGCCGCCCCCGCCGGGGTAATCATTACACCCGGTATCAGGCTCACCCTCCTGACGCTTCACGTGCTCTCTCTTCAGAAGGTTCACAAGTGTTTCCATATCTCCGGCCTGCGCGGCCTGCCGCAGGTCTTGTGGAGGTTCGGCGACTGGAGGAGCTTCCTCCGCTGGTTTCTCCGAGGGGGAAACGGAAGCCGCCTTTTTTCCTTTTTCCTGCAGGCCCTCCGGCGGCAACATACCCGTCATTCCCATCATCATCGAGACGAGCGTCCTGGCCTGTTCGCTGTCAGGGATCTCCTGCTCCATGAATTCATCCAGCTTACCCCCGGCCAGTGCCTCCGCGATCTTATCGGCAAGGAGGTGGGAGTTATTCTCCCCCTCATGAAATGTTTTCCGCCCGAACGCGTGTCCGGGCGGTTTCGGCAAAGGTTTTTCTTTCTCGGACATGACGGAACCTCCCTTTCTTCATCGTCCTGACAGGTCAGTGTCAGAACACAAACGTCATAACGGTATAAATGCTAAAGAAGGCAGTGTCTGGAAAAAAATCCATCCATGCCCTCTTGCTTAAGCGGCATCAGGGTACTCATATCTCATTCATCTTCCGGGTCTCATAATGATCTTTCGCGGGATGGATTTTCCTGATCAGTGTGAGATCGAAAATCTCAGTCTGCGGGATTTCCCGGCTTATATACCCTAATTTCCTGAGCACCTTCACAAATTCCATTGATGTGGCGATGTAGTCATCGGTAAGTTGTGCGCAGTACTTCGGAGAGAGCTGAAGAGTGTCAAACACGAATTTCCTGTCTATGAACCCGATATAGTCTGAAATGACCGCAGCGGATCCGGCCGGGTCTTCTCTCAAAAGAGATGTTGCTTCCTCATGAAGCTCAAGAAACAGTCCTGTCTCTTCTTTTCTCTCCTTCAGAAAGTCCCTGTCGGCAAGTATGCCGTAACTCGGATTATACGGCCAGAGTCTTGAAGGCGGGTAAATCACCCTGCCTCCAGCGAATCGTGTCACGGCGACCGCCAGCGCCGGTGTTCCGACGGCGGCTGCCACTTCGTCTTTTACCATCGCTTCCGTTATCAGATCAGCCCATTGGAAATTCACCACCTCTATGTCCCTGCCAAGACCGTACCTATCGAGATATTCCATCAATATAACATCGTGGATTGATCCCCTGCCCGGGACTCCTATCTTCAGGCCCCTGAACTGTCCCAGAATGTCCGAGAGTTCTTTCATCTCCGGAAACCCGCCGTAGCGACTCTTTGCGCTTAACACGGTCCCTTCGATATGTCCGCCGGCGATGCAGGTAATGGCGACTCCGCGGTCTATTCCGATTGTGGCAGGAGGCAGACCTATGTAAGCAAGGTCGATTTCCTTTCTCTCGAAGGCGTTTACTATGGCGGGTCCTGTGCCGAACAGTCTCCATTCGATGTCGGCCTCGAGACGCCGTGTCGTTTCACCGTTTGCCATGAGCAGTACCGCCGTATGGTAGAACGTGGAAAGATGTCCGATCCTCAGTGTTGCCAACCGTCCTCCCCGAGCTGCAAGTCCGCCGTCTTCAGTCGTGCCACCGCGTTTTCTGGACGCCTAAAGATTCAAGAAGTTCTATGGTCGTTTTCAGCATTCCCGTGACTTTGTCGTCAACGGGATGGCCGAAACTGTTCTGGTCGAAAACGGGGATATGTACGGTCACATCGGCCCTCATGTTCCTTTCATGGGAATACGTTATCTGGCTTGGGTCGAGAATAGTCGACTCGCACATATGGAGTGCCCCGCATGTGTGTGAAACAGCTTCGGCGAGTCTGCGCACATCGCGTTCTACTTCTTCGTACCCCGGCGAGTCCGGAGTGGCGAACTTTACTGGCTCGGAGAATGTACCGTATATGCTGAGCTGGTAGCCGATCTGTACGAGCTTGCCCTTCTTGTTCAGATAATAAGGCTCTGTGTCATAGCAGATTCTTCGCTTTCTGACAACCTCTCCGGCTTCATTTTCGTTTTCGAACAGTCCTTCTATATTGAGTTTCAGTTCCAAGTTCACAATCCGGCTTGTCGTCGGCTTCCAAACTCACTCCGGCAGCATGCTGCGATGCCGGAGGCCTCAGACAGCTTCTTTTTTTACCCGACCGAAAGAAGTGAGGAGAAAATCATATTTATGCTTCAGGTCCACTATCGACCGGAGAAGTACGGCATAAAGGGGGTTCAACTTTAGATAAGGCTTGAGAGTGTTTGCCATTTTTACCAGATGGGATTCGCATTCCTCCACGAAGCAGACTGTTCGGTCCTGAAAGAGTTCATCGCAGGTATAGAAGATCTCAAGGAATATGTCTGTAACGAGGCAGAATTCGTTGAGAATGGTCTGCGAGATCGCCTCACTCTGACTTATCTTCTTCTTCCTGAGTCGCCGCATGAACTCCACCTGCTCGGCCTGGATATTCTTCAGCTGCTTGATAATCACCTTGAGATCTTCCGTTGTCCTGTTAAAGAAATTCCTGTATACAAAAGATTTCGAAATCTTCTTCCAGTGCTTAAGATGGCTTTTTTTCCAGTCAGACATCTCGGCCCAGAAAGAAACGAGTACCTTGTCGAAATCCTCCCGCGCAGCAAAAAGGTTGTAAGTTTCATAGGAAAGTTCGTCAAGACGCCTGCCCAGTTCTATGATCTCTCTTATTTCTTTTGTCACGTCAGATACACTTCACCCTTTGTTGTGGAATGCCGACCGAAAAACATACGTACAGGTAAAGATTACCATATCGCGGCACAAAAATATACAGCTATTTGTTCTTGTTTGCCTGAATATCCCCGGGACCGGAAGCGAGGCCGCGGACCATTATCGTGCGTCATTGCGGCCATCTTAAACTCCCGAACCGAGTCTTTGTATAAATTGCCTTATTGAGTGAAAGGGCCGTCATTTTCGCTGGTGAAGCGAGTCGTGAATGTCCTCGGGACTGGAATATCGGACATCCTGGGGCCGCCCGGGCGTCGGGTATGCCCGGTTGTTGTCTGTTTATCGTATTACGAGGCATTGGGGGGTAGAACGAAGGACGAACCCGGCACCGATGTGATGTGTTAGAATGAATAAATACAAGTGCTCGATGACAAGACCGGAGGCCGAGGACGCCGTGAAAAAAGAGGTGAAGGTGAGTTACAAGGACCTGGTTTTTACCGGTAACAATTCCGAAAACATCCGAAGGGTTATGGGCCTGTATAAGAACGTGCTTATATGCGGCATCAAAGGGGTGGGCAAGATAACCAGAACGGTTACGGCTGTAAAGGATAATACCAACGTGTATTATGTCGGAAACCCTCTTGATTATGAAGGCAAAAGACGGCCCGGAAGTTATGAAAAGTATCTTTCATATATCCACGCGCTTAAAGATGACATCACTATGGTTGAAGACATCGCTAAATTATTCAGAATTAAGACCGACATTGTACTCATTATAGATGAAATATACGGGAGGAGTGAGACCCAGCTTGAACGGATAGACAGACTGATGGACATGGAGAATATACAGATTTTTCAGATCGTGGGGTGCCTGAAGAATATGGGAGGGTTAATCAATAAGGCGGATATCATACTGGAACTGCACTATGACGGCGCATTCGTTGTAGACAAGGAAATAGCCAAGGCTATATGTGAGATATTCGGGAAAAAAACTCACTGAGTCCCGAACGTGCTAAGAGAGATATCATCACGGCGGCTGCCTTTTGCCCGGTACATGGCTGCATAGGCTTTTTCAGGAGTGAATCTATTAAACCGGCAATCAAATAGTTTAACTTTGTCATTCCGGCTTGTCCGGAATCTATCCGAAAACAAAGAAAGATCCCTGGCAAGCGAGGATGACGGATTGGGATATTCTGTTGCCGGGTTAATAATAATGTATAATCCCTTCTCTTACAATTGCATTAATTCCGGAAAGAGGTCTGGGTTATCCCGCTCACAGCTGGATAGTTTCTCTTCGGAAAAGCGGTAGATGGAAATACGGCCCTATCTGCAGCCCTTAGAATTCCTTGTCAGCCAGGAGGGGACGGGAAGGCCTTTCCGTTTCATCTTCTGTATAAGTTTCTCTCTCACGGAGGGATTGACCCCTCCTCATAAGAGCCTTCTGTACCCCATCCTGAGAGTTATTCCAGCATAAGCGTAAATAGCCAGAACGATAATAAAACAAAGAAGAAAAGCTTTCATGTTTCATTATATCATGTCTTAAATAGAAAAGGATGCAGGTAAGAGCCCGCTGTTATTCCCTTTTTGCGAGGAGGTGTCTTCTCGGGGGAATTATGCGGACCAGAGACAGCGGAGCGAATTGAATGACGCGTCAGCAGCGTTCCCGAGACGAAAGAATGACACAAATCAACCACATGCCGCCTGAAAGAGGATTCCTTGATATCTCCGCCTGAAGTCAGGTGTAATTGAGGCCGGCTGCCAGCTGTTTTT
Source organism: Thermodesulfovibrionales bacterium (assembly GCA_046707105.1). GTDB lineage: Bacteria > Nitrospirota > Thermodesulfovibrionia > Thermodesulfovibrionales > UBA6898 > JARRRD01. Next base: position 2,508 of record JBJKOV010000084.1, on the reverse strand, counting down.
TCCAGGACCTTTCCTGTCGCGAGCTGTCTTTTTCACGAACCCGCTTCATACCGCTTCCGGATTTCAGTGAGTTCATGGAACTCCTTACCATATTGAGCAGTTCGACTTGGTCGTCGAGTTCCATGCCGGCCAGTTCCGCGCATAGTCTGAAGTCTTTACCCATGAAAAAGGTGATGCAATCTTCCCGGCAGTTTTCGCTCCACAGATCTTCAATTGTCTGCAGGATAATACCTTCGGCAAGCGTCTTCAAACTCATAGTCCATCTCCTTTCCCTCTTAAAGGGATGTAAAAAGCTAAAGCTGCCGCGTTCATAATGCCTGATTGCAAACCAACCCGGAGGATTGTCTGTAGCACTCAAATTTCCTTAGAGTGTGAATCAGTTGCTGCGGGATGAAAGGCTTCGAAATCCAGCTGCTTACGCCAGCCTCTTCCCCTTCCCGCCGTTTATATCCATGAAAGTCTGATGTCAACATGAGGACGGGCACATTTTTGTAGTCGGGATTCATTCGGATCTCCCTGGTGAGCTCAATGCCGTCCATCTGGGGCATGCGAAGGTCCGTTATCACCAGATCGATTGCGGCTTCGTTCAGTTTGTCTAGGGCATCCTTCCCGTTTACCGCCTCCATTACTGAATAACCTGCAGACCTCAGTATCAATGAGACCAGCTGTCTGATCAGGGCATCGTCATCGACTATCAATATATTGTTTTTCATGCTTAAGTCTCTCCGTTCTTAATCCCGTCCGGAGCGCCTGCTTACCGCCCGGTGGCCTCCGCATATTTCTTGTAAACATCGCAGTCTTCAAAATTTCCGCCGCAATTACGAATCGTTGCCTCCGTGTGAAGGCTGCTTGTACTGGCGCAATAACATTCGTCGAATGGCGCCAGAATGAAAGGACAAAGTATTCTGTTGAGTGGTTTTTGCAACATCATTGGCTCCGTTCTATTTGTTTCTTGATCTACAACCATTTGATTTCTTCAAACTCCATTTTTCGATTAAGTAATAATTACAGCTTGACCGGTTTATATCTCTATCAAGAAATATGCCCGGACAAAATAAAGTGGGCATTTTATTGTTTCCTTGTATTTTCAACGGCTTAGGGTTCCCGCTGACATGCTTGATCATCGAAATAAGTGTGGCAGGGGCAGATATGGACGCCACACTTGTGGGGCATGCCACACTCTTGGGACTGCAAAGTTTGAGAGCGGGCTCTGGAAAAAGCCAGGAAGATTACTGAACCTGAACTGCAATTTATTCTCGTAAAGGCGCGAAGACAGCAGAGGAAGTTCAAATAATTAGGAAGATTGACACGTTCACCGATCAGTGAAGCGTTTTGGTTTGGACCCGATAAACGGCAGTTGACCACGGACGAACGCGGACAAAGACAAGTATTTACATCCGGCAGGGTCCTCACCTATTGGGTAAGTGATGAAAAGGCTTCGAAGTTCCCGGGTATCTTTGTCAATGTGTATTGATCTGTGGTTAAAAAGCTTTTTAAGTTTGATGACTGCCTGATGTTTCTTTGCGACTTTTGCGAGAGCCCGCTTTTCTTAAGGCTCAATTGGTTTGCCCATCCATCGGCAGGCCATACTTTTCCATTTTCCTGTAAAGGGTTTTTCTGTCGATACCCAGGAGCCTTGCCGCCTTTGCCTTGTTCCCGCCGGCCTTTTTGAGCGCAAGAAGGATTTCTGCGGTCTCATTCCTTTCCCCGGGATCCGGCCGGCCCATTCCGGCTTGCGTGACGTTCTTAAGAATTCCCGGCAGATTATCGATGGTGATGATATTCTGCCGGCAGAGGATAAAGGCATGCTCGAGGGCGTGCTCAAGTTCTCTCACATTGCCAGGCCAGGGGTAGTCCATGAATATCCTCTGAACATCGCTCGATATTCCGGTGATCTGTTTGTTCAATTTCTTGTTGAATTTTCTCAGGAAGTGGTTTGTGAGCAGAGGGATGTCTTCAAGGCGGTCCCTGATTGGGGGAAGTCGTATCTCTACAACCTTAAGCCTGTAATAAAGGTCTTCCCTGAACTCGCCGACTCTGACCTTTTCAGCAAGATCCCGATTCGTTGCTGCTATCACCCTCACGTCCACTCTGACAGGGCTCGAATCTCCGACCCTTTCAAATTCCATTTCCTGAAGCACCCTTAGAAGGCGAAGCTGCATCCTCTGGGAAATATCTCCTATCTCATCAAGGAAAATCGTTCCGCTGTCGGCTTTCTGGAACCGGCCGACCTTATCCATGATTGCACCTGTGAATGCCCCCTTGACGTGTCCGAAGAGTTCGCTTTCAAGCAGATTTTCAGACAGTGCGGCACAATTTACCTTCACAAGAGGCTTATCACTTCTGACCCCGCGGTAGTGCAGAGCCTCGGCAACGAGTTCCTTGCCGGTCCCGCTTTCGCCGGTTATGAGCACGGTAGTTTGCACATCGGCCAGGCTTTCTATCAGAGAATAAATCTCCTGCATCTTCCAGTCACTGCCTATGATGTTATGAAATTGCCGGCGCTCT
>JBJKOV010000083.1:0-4145 GCA_046707105.1 Thermodesulfovibrionales bacterium | reverse complement strand
GCCCTTCGGGAGGAGCAGCCTGACCGCGGCCCCGTTGCGGTTTGAAGAAAATCAGGCAATCATGTTAAATTTCAGAAATGCAAAGAAGCGTTTTTATCTACACGTACGGATGCGTAATGAATTTATTACACGACTGCTTATGGGAGGGAAAGTGATAGAATCGTAAGCTGGTTGTCACGCTCGGTGCCGAATGACGCTTATTCGTAGTTTGGGTATCAATTCATCCATTGTCTTCTATGACATCCTTTCTTGGGAAGCCTCTGCAAGACTGGCATTTCAATCTCGGAAAAGAATGTGTGAGGTTACCGCTGAGATGACAAAAATCTATAAGCAAGTTTATCATGAAACAACTATATGGCCGAATAAATCGACATATACTGACAATCTGGCGTCAGAAACGATTCTCAACGATTCTCTTTGATTTATAAATCATATTTATCAATTTATGATTATTTCATATTTGCATTTGGAGTGGCTCATGCGTTATATTTCATCGTATATCACGGCTGCTGACGGAATAAAGATGGAATAGACCATCGGGAAGCCTCCATTGATTGTGAAGTCGTCCGTCTGGACTTCATCCTTTTTCAAGGAGGCTTGATGTGTATAGACTGGAAGAATGTTTCTTCTGTGACCGTCCCGGCATTACCTTATTCTCCCGCCGTCACAATCACGGGCAAGTCACTTCGGCAAATTTTCTAGAGATCCACTCTGTGGTCATGTCGAAAAGGCGATCGTCATGCTAGAAGAGTGCAAGCGTATTCTCAAGAAATACCTGGCCGAAAAAGGCAGTATCATATCCATTTTGCAGGACGTTCAAGACAACTTCGGCTACATTCCTGAAGATGTGGTCTTCTGGTTTTCCGATGCTCTTAATATCCCTGCAAGCGATTTTTACGGCGTTGCAACCTTCTATGCGCAATTCTGTCTAAAGCCACGGGGCAAAAACATTGTAACCGCATGCTGCGGGACCGCGTGCCATGTCAAGGGATCAGGCCCCATGATAAGCAGGATCAGGGCAGACCTTGGCCTTGAAGGTGAAGAGGACACGACAGGGGACAATCAGTTCACCTTTGAGAATGTCGCCTGCGTCGGGGCCTGCAGTATCGCCCCTGTCCTCATAATAAACAAGAAGGTTTATGGGAACATGTCTCCCGAGAAGGCATCGAATGTACTTAAGGAATTCGGCGAAGAAGGGCGGGCATCGTGACGATCACCGGTACAAACAAGGGACATTTGGGTAAGAAAGCTCTGGAAAAAGATCTGGTTATCCGAGTCTGCGTGGGAACGGGCGGGCTTGCCGCAGGAAGCGGCGAGGTCATTGAGAGATTTATCGGGGAGCTTGGCAATCGGGGTCTCAGAGGGGAGATCGAACAGAAATGTGTTAACAAGACCGGTTGCCGGGGATTCTGCGCGAGGGACGTGCTGGTGGACGTAATCCTCGATGGAGATATCTCAACGTATCAATTCATAAAGCCCGATATGGTCAGCCGCATCGTGGAAGATCATATTATCAATGGATCCCCGATCAAGGAATGGCTGGTCGGCCCGGACTACCACGTATTCCACGATAAACAGACGAAGGTGCTCCTGAAACAATGCGGGCAGATAGACCCCGAGGATATTAACGCATACACGGCAATCGGCGGATACGAGGGGGCAAGGAAGGCGCTTGCCCTCACCCCCTTTGAAGTCATCGAAGAGGTAAAGGCGGCCGGCCTCCGTGGAAGAGGGGGCGCCGGCTTTTTCACCGGTCTCAAGTGGGATTTCTGCAGCACATCCAGGGGAACGCCCAAGTACATAATCTGTAACGCCGACGAAGGCGACCCGGGCGCTTTCATGGACCGGTCCGTCATAGAGGGCAATCCCCATTCGGTCCTTGAGGGCATGATGATCGCCGGTTATGCGATAGGCGCCAACCATGGGTTCATATACATACGGGCTGAATATCCCCTAGCCATATCACGACTGGAGACCGCGATTGCGCAAGCGACGGAAAAGGGTCTTATCGGAAAAAATATCATCGGCAGCGGCTTTGATTTTGACATAAAAATAAAAAAGGGCGCAGGGGCGTTTATCTGTGGTGAAGAAACAGCCCTCATAGCCTCCATTGAAGGCAAGAGAGGACTGCCGCGCACAAAGCCGCCGTTTCCGGCCCACAAGGGCCTATGGGGCAAGCCTACCGTTATTAACAACGTCGAGACCCTTGCGAACCTGCCGGCCATTCTGACCAAAGGTTCCGAGTGGTACGCATCCATCGGGTCGGAGCAGAGCAAGGGGACGAAGGTCTTCGCCCTTACCGGCAAGATAAAGAACACCGGCCTCATAGAGGTGCCGATGGGCATATCCCTGAAAGAGATCATATATGAGATCGGCGGCGGCATGGAGAGGAACCGCAAGTTCAAGGCGGTGCAGACTGGGGGACCTTCAGGGGGATGCATCCCGGCTTCCCACATAGACATGCCTGTCGACTACGAGTCGCTTATAAGGATCGGCTCGATGATGGGTTCGGGCGGAATGGTCGTGATGGACGACACGACCTGCATGGTCGACATGGCGCGTTTTTTCCTTTCTTTTACACAAAACGAATCCTGCGGCAAGTGCACGCCCTGCAGGATCGGGACGAAGAGGATGCTGGAAATCCTGACGAGGATAACCGAGGGCAAGGGGAAGGAGGGTGACATCGAGCTTCTTATTGAACTCGGCACCGACATCAAACTCTCTTCCCTCTGCGGACTCGGAATGTCGGCGCCAAACCCGGTGCTGTCTACCATTCATTTCTTCCGTGATGAGTACGAGGCACATATCAGGGAAGGCATCTGTCCCGCAAATGTGTGCAAGGCACTCAGGCAGTATGTAATCAATGCGGAGAAGTGCAAGAAGTGCGGCAAATGCTTCAAGGCGTGTCCCGCAGGCGCCATAGCATGGAAACCGAAGCAGACGGCTACATTGGATAAGACGAAGTGTATAAAATGCGGAGCCTGTTATGAGGCATGTCCGTTTAGCTCAATCATGTAAATGAAGACGGGGGGCATATGATCGATACAGAACGTTTAAAAAAAGTTTTGTTGTTCAAGGACCTTTCGCAGGAAGAGTTCTCAAAGATCTCGCATATACTCAGGGAAGCCCATTATCCGAAGGGCACTCTGATATGGGAAGAAGGCAGTTCGGAGCAGGAGCTGCAGATCATCGATTACGGAAAGGTGAAGGTAACGAGACTGACCCAGGAAGGACACCCGCAGGTACTCGCAATACTGAAGGCCGACAAGTTCTTCGGCGAACTCTCGATCCTGGACGGCCGGGCGCACTCGGCTTCTATGGAGGCGCTGGAAGACACGAAGGTGTTAATCCTTGGGAAGGCCGACATGGACAGGCTTCTTAAGGAAGCCCCGCTGATTGCCTTTAAGATCGTCCGCGAAATGACCATAGTGATAAGCGAGATTTTAAGAGAGATGAACAACAAATTTATCAAAATGGTGGATTACATATGGGAATAAGACGACTGAGGTTCATATGGAGGTCGATTTGAAAGACGCCCGGATGAAGATAGTTATAAACGGGGAAGAGATAGCTTGTAGCCATGAAGAAACGGTGCTCCAGGTTGCGCAGAGGGCGGGGGTCTACATACCCACGCTTTGCCATGACGACCGCCTTGAGCCATACGGCGGATGCCGACTGTGTCTTGTTGAGATCGAGGGTGCAAGCAGACCGCAGCCTGCCTGCACAACTCATGTGACAGACGGCATGGAGGTAAGGACGGAGAGCGAAACGCTGAGGAGGATCCGAAAGAACCTCATTTCCCTGCTTCTGTCCAATCATCCCAACGATTGCATGACCTGCGAAAACGCCGGAGGCTGCACACTCCAGGAGCTGGCCTACGAGTATGGCGTAGACGCCTGCCGCTTTGCCGGGGAAAGATGGGACCTGCCGATAAGGGAGGACAACCCATTCATAACATACGAGCCCAACAAGTGCATTCTGTGTGGGCGATGCACAAGGATATGTAACGAAGTGGTGATGGCAGGTACGATCAATCTTGTCGGAAGGGGCTTTGATTCGATGCCGGACACCGCATTCAAGAAGCCCCGGTCTCTTGATAACTGCGAATTCTGCGGGCAGTGCGTATCGACCTGTCCCACCGGCGC
>JBJKOV010000082.1:0-3377 GCA_046707105.1 Thermodesulfovibrionales bacterium | reverse complement strand
AAGCGAGGATGACGGCTTACGGTATTATGTTGCCGGGTTAATAAGTAACAAGGATTCAATGTCTTCCCTGGAATTCACGATTCAATGGCCTGTTTGATCTTAATCACGCGGGCTGTTGGTCACCATGTTAGTAACTACACCGGGCATACAAGGCAACACAGGAAGATTTCAAACACCGACACTTAAGTATCATCATAACCCAGTTAAAACAAAAAGAATTTTACTGCTGGCCGGCTGCAGAAAAAGTCTCATGGCTGTACCTAAATGTTGTCATACCCGCGGAGGCGGGTATCCAAACTATCCAGAATAATTGGATTCCCGTCTGCACGGGAATGACGAAAAAAGCCTAAAAAGTACCTTTTTCAGTACCCTGCCGGATAAGAGAGCGCGTTTTGCCGATTATGTGACCTTTTTAAATCCTTTGTGCATCTATCGCAATTTTCGTCTGCCTGAAATTAGTAAAGGCTGCATGGTAAAATGAACGCAAGGTGCCTAAAGTACTCGTAAAACTGCAGGACGGCAAAGAGATCACAGGAGACCTTTTATCCTTCAATCCTAACGTTCCCATATTTCACATTCACAGAGAGATTGACAAGGGAAAAGGCGGCAGTGTTCCGGTCAATATGCACTCTGTTAAGGCAGTCTATTTTTTGAAGAAAGAAGCAGAAGGCGATTCCATCGTTCGAACGGAAACCATAGAGCAGTCAGTCGTCGCAGGTGCGCACGGATTCAGGCTTTATGTAGAGTTCAACGACGGGGAGATGATGCACGGATCAACCCACAAATACAACCCTAATGACAAGGGGTTCTATTTGGTGCCCCTTAACCCTGCCGAGAGATATGATCGTGTTTACGTCAATGTCTCTGCAGTCAGGGAGGTGGACAGCAGGAGGCTGTTAGGGAATATCCTTGTGGAGCAGAAGAAGATAGCGGCATCGCAGCTTGAGCACGCCCTACAGTATCAGCGCGCCCAAAAGGAGAAGAAGATAGGTACAATTCTCAAGGAACATAACTATATAAATCACAAGCAGTTGGAGGAATCACTCCGGAAGCAGAAGGAGCAGACAAAATTTCTCGGGGAGATTCTTCTGGAAGCCGGGTATATCACGGAAGAACAGCTGGCATATGCCCTCCGCGTCCAACAGGAAAACAGGAAGAAAAAACTTGGCCAGATCCTTGTGGAGCTGAAGTATCTTGCCCCGAATGATATCTGTATTGCCCTGTCAACTCAATTGCATCTGTCCTGGGCGGACCTGTCCTCTGCCGATATTTCCGCCGACATTGCGGCGGCGCTGCCTGAAGACGTTATCAAACGGCTTGAAGTCATCCCCATCGAAAGACAAAATGATACCCTTATAATCGCCAGCGCCGAGCCCCAAGATGCGGGTTTAAAGGGTGAAATCAGCCGCTATACAGATCTCAAAGTGGAGCTGGTTGTGGCATACGATGGCTTTATCGAATCTGCGATCGACCGTCTTTTCCCTGGGGATAACTGACGCACTTTTGTTGAACCATCTTTCACTTCAGCCACTTTCAGGGACGCATATCTGCTGAAGCCCTTGATCCGGCCAAGTCGATATGGGAGGTCATATCGGGCGGAGACGACGCGATGAGAAAGCCCAAGAAGCAGGATTTCTAAATTGAGTGCCGGCGGGTCTTGGTTCTTGCAGAGATCTCTGTTAAGGGTGGGTTTAGCCTGCACAAAGAAATGAAAAGTATTGTAAAAGTTGCGTTAAGTTCTTAGCCCAACTTTCGCCAATAACGGGGCGAACTTGGGGGACGTCCCAAGCGGACCCGATCCATCGGCCAGGATGCGTGCGTTCAGGCTATGATTTCAGTCGGCAACACCGTTCGGGGCCGATTAGGTATAAAATAAAACAGTGCGAAAATCTGTTTGCATCCTTGCAGTGTTGGCTGTTCTGTCCTGGAGCGCGTCGACGGTCTTTGCCTCGGACAGCGCCGTTATTCGGGAGAATTTTTCAGATCTGAATAATTGGAGTCCCCTCCGTTTCGACAAGACCAGGAAAGATACGGTTTATTCCGCCGCGGACGAAGGCGGCATCACCTGCCTTAAGGCCGAAAGCAGCGATTCGTCCTCTGCCATCGTCTGTAACAGGGAATTCGATGTTTACCAATATCCTGTAATGCGATGGAAGTGGAAGGTCAGCAATGTCTATGCGAAGGGAGACGTTCGTAAGAAGGAAGACAACGATTCTCCTGCGCGTCTGTATGTCATGTTCAAATATGATCCCGCAGAGGCGGGCTTTTTTACACGGCTGAAGTATTTATTGGCAAAAAAAATATACGGCCGGTATCCGCCGCGCTACGCCCTCTGCTACATCTGGGCGAACATGCGCCACAAGGCAAACATAATCACCAGTCCCGGCTTCGGAGCGATAAAATATGTGGTCCTTGAGGCCGGCAGCGGGCAGGCCGGGAAATGGCGGGAAGAGGAAGTGAACATGCTGGAGGATTTCAAAAAGGCGTTCGGTAGGAGGCCGCCTGCGGCGGCGGCCATCAGCTTCATGGACGATTCTGACAACACCGGCGAGAGCTCGACTGCATGGCTTTCCTCGCTTGAAGTGATGAGGAAGCAGGTTCCGCTCATCAAAACCGGCATCGCCTCAGGCTTGAAGGACCACACCGCAGGCCCCTGAGAGAGACAGAACAGAGCAGCCCTTATTACTAACGCAAGACATGATCTAAATCATATCTCCAATGGAAGATCTCGTATAAGATAAGAACATGAATGACAACGGTATTATTGAAGGGCGCGCAAAAGGGAGGGTCGTCCTCCGGGTAAGATCGATGGAACCCTACTCCGCCGAGTTTACGGCGGACCAGATAGGTGTCATCGCCGATATAGCAGAGAAGTACGGCTCGGGCGCCGCTCACGTGACCCCGCGGCAGACGGTGGAAATTCCGCATATCGACAGTGCGGTGCTGCCCGATATCACGGCGCTTCTGGCACTCCACGGGCTTTTCCCCGGTTCTTCCGGAAGACGGCTGCGAAACGTGACCGCCTGTTCGCGGTGGTGCCTGTATAACGCGTCGCCCATGAGTGATGCCGCCCGGAAATTGAACGCCCTTCTTAATGAAAAAATGCTTCCCGGGAAAACCAATATCTCGCTTTCCGGCTGCGAGTTCTCATGTGTCCGCTCCAGGACGTCTGACATCGGCGTGATAGCTCGCTCGGAGATCGTTATTACCGGCGAGAAGTGCAAACACTGCTCCCTCTGTGTCAAAGAACCGCTTGGATGCCAGGCTGATGCGATCACCCTGACTGAGGAAGGGGTGGAAATCGACCGCGAAAAGTGCGTCCGATGCGGTTTCTGCTCGGGCGTCTGCCGGCCCGGCGTTATCGCGGCGCGATCAAA
>JBJKOV010000081.1:0-1199 GCA_046707105.1 Thermodesulfovibrionales bacterium | reverse complement strand
CCTTCGAATGCGGCCTTCCGCAGTGACCTTTCGCGTGCCCGCGGACTGACCGGCGCCGCCGGGTCAACGGGGAAATGATATGAAATATTCTGAAGGGAGAAGACGACGGCTTTTCATGGCGGTTTTTTTTGTAATAAACCTGCTGTTGTCGACTTATTTTATCGATTTGTGGAATACGCCGAATCCGGTATCAAGGGGGCTGCCGGTACTGACTTTTTCCAAAGACAAGACCCTTGCGATAGACAGATACGCCGGTGAGGTGGAGGATAAGAGCGAAGTGGGCGGCCACTTCTATTCAGATAAGGCCCCTTTGCCCACATTGGTTGTTGTGCCCTTCTACGAGGTCCTAAAGGCTGAAGGTCTCGATAAGATAGGCGAGGATGCATCGCAGAGATTTCCCATTTATATCTGGAGGACGCACGGGATTGCGGACGGGCGGGAACTTTCTTTCAACGAAATAGTCCCGGTGCTCTGGCTGGGAGATTTCCTCTGCGGTTCTCTGCCATTTGCGGCGATTGTCTTGCTCAGTTTTATGAGCATCCGCGACAGGCGGCCTCCTCTTTCGCCGGTCGTAATGGTAATGACGGCATTTTACGGGTCCCTCCTGTTCGTCTTTTCAGGGACTTATTTCAACCACCTTTTTGCCGGTCTGCTTCTGCTACTCAGCTACATCTTCCTGAAAGACAGGAAATTTGCCTTGTCCGGCCTGTTTGCAGGGTTGAGCTTCCTTTCCGAATATACGATCGGCCTGGTTTTTCCCCTATGGGCCTTGCTTATCCTGGTCAACGAAAAGCGGATCACAAAGGCTCTCTCATTTGTCGCGGGAACGCTCCCGAGCCTCGTTTTCATTGCGATATACAATTACATGATAACAGGCGCTCCTTTTGTGATGTTGAACGCCTTTCATTATGCATACGGGAGGGAACTGAGCCATAATTATGGATTCAGATCCCCTTCCCTGAAATCTCTGTGGGGACTTTCATTCAGCGGCTCCATGGGATTGTTCGTATTCGCCCCCGTGTTGGTGATGGCCGCCTTCTACCTGCTGAAGCTATGCATGAAGAAAGACTATGTCACCAGGCTTCCGACAAATTACCTCGCAGTGTTCGGCCTGATTTTCTTCTTCGTCATAGCGTCCTTTTTTACCTGGTGGGGCGGATGGAGCTATGGCCCGAGATACCTGATCGTTCTGGCTGTTC
>JBJKOV010000080.1:0-1205 GCA_046707105.1 Thermodesulfovibrionales bacterium | reverse complement strand
CCCGGGCGGTTTCGAACCGCCGACCTCTACCGTGTCAAGGTAGCGCTCTCCCCCTGAGCTACGAGCCTGTTTCGCGTGAGCGGGTGATATTCATTAAACCTAAATAACGTCCTGTTTGTCAAGGACTTCCCTTAAACCCGCCGAAATTCAGGACCGTGTCGGCGGCCGGGGATGATGAGCCCTGACAGCGGCGCGCAGCCTCGCTTCCGCCTCCGCATAACCATCGGCAGCGCACTGCTTCTTCAGGTGTTCAATGAAGGATCGCCCCCCTTCCTTCAGCATATCCTCCTGAACAGGTATCCTGCGGACATTGTAGAGCGGCTGTCCCTCGCTGTTGCCGCCGCCATAAGCCGAAAGTATGACCTCCACCGAAAGGTCGCGTGCGATGTTGATCGTCCTTTCGTCGTAGTCCCTATAAAGCCTCCCGAAGGGGATGCTGAACATCGGAACCCCGCCTCCAATCTCACGGCCATAAAATTCTATGCTGTCAGATATTTCATCCCTGATCTCTTCGTCGCTTAGTCCCATCATCACGGGATGAGAGCGGGTGTGGACGCCGAAATTCACCAGCGGATTCCCCTTCAGACCATCTATATCGTCAGAGTACAGGAAGAGCCGCCCTTCCCTCTCCCTGTACTCTCTTTCGGAAACCATGCTGCCCATAATTTTTTCGACGAGGTGCTCAGTCGCTTCTTTGCTGAAATTGTTTCTGGTAAAACGGATTACCCCCCCCTCTGCCGCCGGGACGTCATACTCCTCTCTTATAAATTCCTCAAGCTGCCTGCCCAGGCCTGCATGAACACAGTAGTTGTAAAGATACCGCCAGTAAACCGTCCTGTCGTCCACGCAGTCTGTTATGAGAAAACATGTGGAGGGAGCGCCATGAGACTCCAGGATCGGAACCGCATGGGAGACGTAAGACTTCGACCCGTCGTCAAATGTAATCGAAAGAGGCCTGCCCGGCCCCCGCCTTCCTCCGGAGACGCAACCGACAGCGTCCTCCAGGCTTATTATATCGAACTCTTTTTTCAGGGCCGCGATTGCCTTATCTAATACTTCCGGCCGGATGTTCCCCAGGTCTCTCAACGAAAGGATGTCGCGGTCATCCACCGAATGAAAGAGGAGGATTATATATTCATTAGGGGTAGTCATCTATAGACCCCAGGCCGACGAAGCCGGAGCCAAGAACAGTTTTCACCGCAGAG
>JBJKOV010000079.1:0-2066 GCA_046707105.1 Thermodesulfovibrionales bacterium | reverse complement strand
ACCCCGATCCGGTAGTTGTAGCGCGGGACAGGCGTAAGATTGCATACCACCAGCATGATGTCCTTCGTTGTCTTCCCTTTTCTTATGTAACTGATGATGCTGTTTTCCTGGTCGGATATATCGACCCACTCGAAGCCCTCGTTCTCGAAATCCAGCTCGTGCAGTGAGGGTTCGCTCCGGTAGAGGATGTTTATGTGCTGGAGCCAGCGCTGCAGGCCCTGGTGTGACGGATACTCAAGCAGGTGCCATTCGAGGCTCGATTCGTGGGACCACTCTTTTCTCTGGCCTATCTCTCCTCCCATGAAGAGGAGCTTTTTGCCGGGGTGGGTAAACATATACCCGAAGAGAAGACGGAGGTTGGCGAACTTCTGCCAGTCATCACCGGGCATCTTGTCTATGAGGGACCCTTTCCCGTAGACCACTTCGTCGTGAGACAGCGAGAGCATGAAATTTTCGGAAAAGGCATACCAGAGGCTGAAGGTAAGCAGGTTCTGGTGGTATTTCCGGTGAATGGGGTTGAGGGAGAAATAGCGCAGGGTATCGTGCATCCATCCCATGTTCCACTTCATGCCGAAGCCAAGTCCTCCCACATGGACCGGCCTGGACACCATAGGCCATGACGTGGACTCCTCCGCAATAGTCTGGACGTCCGGATGGCTCCGGTAAACCGCCTCGTTCAGCCTCCTCAGGAAATGGATCGCCTCCAGGTTCTCCTTTCCCCCGTACTTGTTCGGTATCCAGGCGCCGCTCTTGCGGCCGTAGTCGAGATACAGCATGGAGGCCACAGCGTCGATCCTCAGGCCATCAGCGTGATACACGTCCAGCCAGAACAGGGCACTGCTGGTAAGGAAGTTCCTCACCTCGTTGCGGCCGTAGTTGAATATATAACTGTTCCACTCAGGATGGAAGCCCTTCCGGGGGTCTTCGTGTTCATAGAGGTGGGTCCCGTCGAAATAGACGAGGCCGTGGACGTCGTCGGGGAAATGGGAAGGGACCCAGTCAAGTATCACCCCGATGCCCGCCTGATGCAGACAGTCGATCAGGTACATAAAATCCTGCGGACTGCCGTAGCGGGCTGTGGGGGCGAAGTACCCGACCGTCTGATATCCCCAGGAGCCGTAAAAGGGATGCTCCATGACCGGCGTAAACTCCACATGAGTAAAACCCATGCTTTTCAAATATTCCGGCAGATGGACCGCCATCTCGCGGTAAGTAAGGGACCGGTTGTTTTCCTCAGGTACCCTGCGCCAGGAGCCCGGGTGGAGCTCGTATACCGAAATCGGGGCCTCCAGGGAATTGACCTCCCTCCGATCCTTCATCCACTCCGCATCTCCCCATCCGTAGCTGAGATCGCATACAATGGATGCGGTCTGCGGCGGGACCTGGCAGGAGAACGCAAAGGGGTCCCCCTTGTCCACGCGGTAGTTGTTGTAACGGGAAACGATATGATATTTATACGCCGCTCCGGCACCAGTCCCCGGGATGAAGCCTTCCCAAATGCCGGAGTCGTCCTTCCGGGCCGAAAGCGGATGGGCCGTCGTATTCCATCCGTTGAAGTCGCCCATGACCGACACCCTCTCGGCATTCGGGGCCCAGACCGCAAAATGAGTACCAGCCGCACCGTCCTTCACAGTAATGTGCGCCCCCATCTTTTCATAGAGTTTGAAATGGCTCCCCTCCCTGAAAAGATAGATGTCCTGGTCCGTAAAGGGGTGATACAAGTGCTTCCCTTTTTTCTTTATCATGCTCACCCTCCTCTTCGGGTCACCGTATATAAAAGACCGGTCCATAAACCCGGGTGTTTATAAACTCTTCAAAATGTGCTGTATGCCCCTCATGGGAATAATCACCCATTCCGGACGGTTGTTCAGTTCATACCCGAGTTCATATATCGCCTTTTCGAGAAGAAAAAACCGCAGCAGGGTCTCCAGCTGGCCCCTCTCCTTCGGCAGAAATCCGCCGCTCTCGACAGCGGCGAGATAGGAAGTCAGGAAAACGCCGCTCACACAATGGTACCAGATTCCCGCCCACGGTTCCAGTATCGGGATGTCCTCCGGCCGTATCGA
>JBJKOV010000078.1:0-2956 GCA_046707105.1 Thermodesulfovibrionales bacterium | reverse complement strand
AAGTGTGAAGTGGAAAGGTCAAAGAGGGTCAACCATCGCAGAAGATGCCCGGATCATCCCGACACTTTCCCAGACAATGACAAGCACCGACAAGAAACAGGGAAAACCGGCAAGCTCTCAGGCGTCGTATGGCATAAAAACAAATTAAGCTGGGATTGCATCCCGAGCCCCTGGTAGTATAATGTGTAGAGCTGCCTATAATAATTTTTTTGAATAACGACAAGAACAAATGAAATCAACAGCCGTTTTTTTATGCCTTACATGCATTTTCTTCGCCGTTCAGGCTGGTGATACACTGGCCTCCTGTATGAGCTGCCTTTCAAAGACGGGCAGCAGCTACACGGAGCTTGCCTGTGAAGGCGACAGTGAGTACGAGGTCATCCACAAATGCGGGCCGCCCGATTACAGAGAAGAAGGTCAGACGGTTACCAGCGGCGGGTTCGGTTCGGAACAAACCGGGAAGGGCCAGAAGCAGGGCGGCTTCAGTTCAACGACGGAGCAGATCAGAAGATTCTACTATAACTGCGGTCAGGGGAGATTCATCAAGGTTCTCATTTTCAGAAGCGGCATACTTGTGGATGTCCAGAATGGAGACAGAGGAACGGGGGAACAAAAATGCTGGTGACCCAGGATAGGCCGAAGGCCGGTGGATTAGACCGTCTTTAATCTGGTATAATTAAGAAATTTCGAAACACCTGCGAGGTTTTCATGGGATTTCTTAAAAGCATAGGGTCTTTTTTTAAAACAGAGGAAGACGCAGCACCGACCCCAAAAGTCGGCAGAAACGACGTCTGTTGGTGCGGCAGCGGCAAAAAGTACAAGAAGTGCCATCTTGAGGACGATGAAAAGAAGATGGCCAAGAAGTATGCGGCAAACTGCGGCAGTTCCTGAAGCAGCTCTTTCTGAGCTGAGTTCAGCTCTTCCCGCCTACCTCATTCTGAAAGCCATATTCCTGTTTTGAAGCCTGGTGCAGCCTGGTCGGACGGAATTCTGTTGATCGGGGACGGGGCTTCTTGTTTTGGGGACGATGAGATATGAAGACGACGGCAGCACTTTCTTGATTTAAGGCCTGATAAACCATAAAATGTAAAACCATGGAAATAAGGATCTCAAATGGAAAGACCGTTTCGGCCGGAACGAATGAGAGTATTTATGAGGCCCTGAAAGGGCACGGTATATATCTTGTCGCCTCCTGCGGGGGGAAGGGCGTATGCGGCAAATGTCGCGTCAGAATTCTGGAAGGCGCGGTCAGAACGGAAGCGACGGGAAAACTCCTGAAAAAGGAGGTCGAGGAGCATTTCGGCCTCGCCTGTAGGACCTTCCCGGAGGGCGACGTTTCAATAGAGATTCCCGAGGAGTCGAAGCTCATTGTCGGGGACAAGATTGCCGTTTCCAAGTCAAGGGATCTGATGGAGTCTCTCCGGTCCTGCGGCGCCGACATCACTCCCCTGGTGAGGACGGTCCATCTGAAGATCGATCCCCCGAGCATTGATGACCATATCAGCGATCTTGAACGTCTCGTCGGTGCGCTGGAACGCAAAGGGGTTAACGGCGTCAGGTTTTCACACGGTTTCCTTCAGTCCGTTGCCGGGATGCTGCGGACCTCGCACTGGGACGTGAACTTGACCTTGAGCGAAAGTTTTGATGCGGTGTCTCTTTCCTCCGGCGCTCCTGTGAAGAGGTATGGGATCGCTGTAGATATAGGTACTACAACCGTCGTGCTCTATCTTGTCGATTACACGGACGGCGGTCTTGTTGATGTGGGTATGACTTATAATTCCCAGATGCGCTACGGCGACGATGTGATCACCAGGATAGTCCATGCTACCGAGGGCGGAGGGCTTGCCGACCTGAGAAACGCCGTGGTGAGTGATATCAACGACCTCCTCCAGCCGGTCTGCGAACGTCACGGGGTGGACGGGGACGATATCAATTCGGTTGTCATATCAGGCAACACCACAATGGAGCAACTTTTCTGGGGGCTCGATCCCTCGTCGATAAGAGAGGAGCCGTACGTCCCTACCCTCAACTTTTTCCCCCGGTGGCGGGCAGGCACAGCAGGAATAAAGGTGAACCGGCGGGCGCCCGTGTATACCCTCCCCTGTGTGGGCAGCTATGTGGGAGGAGATATCGTGGCCGGCATAGTGGCGTCGCGTATGCACACCAGGCCTGAAATATCTCTCTTTATGGACATAGGCACGAACGGTGAAATCGCGATCGGGAACAACGAGTGGCTGATAACGGCCGCGTGTTCGATGGGACCTTGCTTTGAAGGTTCCGGCATACGACACGGGATGAGGGCTACCGAAGGGGCGATCGAGTCCGTGAAGATAGATGCCGTCAGTTTCGAGCCGCTACTCGGTGTCATTGGAAACGGTGTCCCTGCGGGTATCTGCGGGTCCGGCATGATAGACGCAATTTCGGAACTCTTTTTCTCAGGGGTTATCGATCAGAAGGGCAAATTTGTGAAAGACCTGAAGACCGACAGGATAAAGGCCGGGGATGAGGGGCCTGAGTTTGTATTCCACAGGGGAAAGCTGAAGGATATAGTTCTCTCGGAAGTGGACATAGAGAACGTTGTGCGTGCGAAGGCAGCGCTCTATGCCGGGGTGTCTCTTCTGTTGAGAGAGGTCGGTCTTACGCTTGATGTTGTCGAAAAGGTATACATAGCCGGAGGCTTCGGCAACTACCTGGATGTTCATAAGGCTATCATGATCGGCATGCTTCCCGACATGCCGGCGGAGAAATTCTCTTTCATCGGGAATACCTCGATTGCCGGCGCCTACCTGTGTCTTCTTTCCGGGAGGATGCGCGGCGAGGCCGAAGAGATCGCAAAAAGGATGACCTACATGGAACTTTCAGTTTCGAGAGGTTTCATGGATGAGTATATGTCGGCCATGTTTCTGCCTCACACCGATATAGACCTGTTTCCCACGGTCAAGAGCATTTACAGAGG
>JBJKOV010000077.1:0-6439 GCA_046707105.1 Thermodesulfovibrionales bacterium | reverse complement strand
TCGTATCCCTGTCCCCGGGGTCTGCCATGGCCACCTTCAGGGTGTTTTGTTTGAGTTCGAGGGGGACGACCATGTTTTCCCTTATGAAACGGGACGATATCCCATTCATGACGAAAGGAATCTTCGGCAGGTCGTCAAGCGCAAGGAATTGTTTACTGACGGCGGAAGACGCTTCCATTTCAGGCATAAAAAATTATAACACAGGGGAACAGTTTTACCAAAGCTATCCTTCTCCCTGGCGGTCAATCCACTGCAGGCCGACCGTATGTTGCCGGAGCTTTGTTCGCCGCGCCGTCATCAGAAGATGCAAAACGTTTCCGGTGGGGTTCTGCCTGTTGCGGTGGAATTTGAAAATGCTTTACAATTATTGAAAGATGTAAAAAGTAAAGTCCTATTTTGTCATTCCGGCTTGTCCGGAATCTTTCTTCGGAAGGACTCCCGACAAGCGGGAGTGACAGATTTCGGGATAAGGCATAGGTCATTAGTTATGCAGGAAGCAATAGCTCAGCATGAAAAGAAGTAAGGAAAGGCTGGCAGTGGGGCCCGGGAACCCCGATTTCGAAGAATCAGGCCGTAAACACATCCTGGGGGTGCTCTTTCCCGGAATCCCGGTATTTCCGGCATACTCCGGTTCCCTCCACGGTGCCTGGGCATTGGACTAAATGTAGCATTAGACTAAGGATCGAGGGGTGTGGCAGATATTATCAGCATTATTATCCCTACCTGGAATGCGGGGAAACGGTTCCCTGATTTGTTGGAGGCATTGAAACACCAGACGGTTTCCTGCGAAATAACCGTTGTCGACTCATCTTCTTCCGACGGTACGGTGGCGGCTGCCAAGGCCCACGGAGCGAAGATTATCCTCATAGATAAGAAGGATTTTGATCACGGGGGTACACGCAATCTGGGTGTCAGGTCGTCGGTCGGCGACTATTTAATTTTTATGACTCAGGATGTACTGCCGGCAAATGAACGCGTTGTTGAAAATCTTCTCAGGCCTCTGCAGGATCCGGCTATTGCGCTATGTTATGGGCGGCAGGTGGCGGCGGAAGACGCTGCTCCGCTTGAGCGTTTCGCGAGGGCTTTCAATTACCCGGAAAATGCGGAGGTGAAGGGCAGGGATCACATAGGGTCTATGGGAATCAGGACTTTTTTCTTCTCGGACGCATGCTCCGCGGCCAGGAGAAAAGAATTCGAAGAGTTCGGAGGCTTTCCCGGGCAAACCATAATGAATGAAGATATGCTTCTTGCCTCCAAAATGATCCTGAAAGGCTATAAGGTGGCATATGAACCTTCTGCTGTCGTATATCATTCGCACCATTATTCACTCAACGAGCAGTTTGGAAGATACTTTGATATAGGCGTAGCTCTGGGCAGAAACAGGTGGATGCTCGACCTGGTCCCCCCTTCGGGAGAGGGAATGAGGTTTCTCCGGGAGCAGACGAGCTTTCTTGCGAGGGAGAAAGAATGGGCCTTGATACCCTATGGGTATCTGGAAGCCGCCCTGAAATACCTGGCCTTTCGGCTTGGACTTTCTGAGGGCAAGATACCGAGGAGGCTCAAGGCCAGGCTTAGCAGGAATAAGGATTTCTGGAGACAGTGATGGCTCAGGCGGGTTTTTTATGCCAGGAGACTTGTGATGCTGGAGGGAGTTCCAGTATCTCATGAATATACTCCAGATTACTTATGAAAGTTTTGGAAGCCCTTTCGGGTTCGGCGGGGCCGGGGTGAGGGCCTATGAGATTTATCGGAGGTTGCGCGACAGACATCGGATCACCTTTCTTTGCATGCGGTATCCGGGCGCGAGGGACTGCGAAATACAGGGAATCGCCCACAGATTTGTCGGCAGCGAGGCCAAAAACCTTACCTGGAGCGTTCTCGCATATACCCTGCAGGCGGCGCGGTTTGTCAGGAGGTACGGCTCGGACTACGATATTATCGTGGAGAATTTTCTTCCCTCGACCCCCTTTTCTTCCAGGTTTCTGACGAACACTCCGGTGATACTGCAGGTCCAGGGTATCATGGAAGGGCACGCCCTGTCGAAATTTCATTTCTATCACTCACTTCCCATGTACCTTTGCGAGAAGTTCTATCCAGGCCTCTATGACCGGTTCATTTTTGTTTCCCCCGTTACCATGGAAAAAGTCATGACCGGCGTTAAAAGAGAGGTCAACCAATGTCAGGTCATCCCCAATGGCGTTGACGAAGAACTTTTGCGGACCACCCCAAGGTCCGGTGATTATATACTCTTTTTCAGCAGGATCGACAGGTACACGAAAGGCCTTGATATCCTTTTTTCCGCTTTTTCCAGGTTGGCCCGGACGTTTCCGGATATCAGACTCGTCCTCGCGGGCTACGAATTCAGCCCTTTTTGCGATCTGATCAAGGGATTGTCCGATTCTCTTAAAAGCAGGATCACGTATGCGGGGTTTCTCTCGGGAAAGGAGAAACTGGACATCCTTGCCGGAGCCCGGATTGTGGTGCTGCCGTCACGCCACGAATCCGCTCCCATCAGCATCCTCGAAGCGGCAGCCTGCGGCAAGCCTGTCGTAGTGAGCGACATCCGGGAGCTTAAGTTCGTTACGGAGCACGGGTTCGGGCTGGAGTTCCCCTCCGGGTCCGCGGCCGGTTTAGAGGAGCGTCTCGAACTTCTCCTGCGCAACGATGGATTGAGGGATGATCTGGGAGTGCGCGGAAGAGAATACGCTAAACACTTCATGTGGGACTCCATTGCGATGGAATTTGAAAACGCTTTGAGACTGGCCAGGCGTGAAAAAAAGTGAGGGAAGGCGGCCGTCCGGACCTGGGACCTTACCGTTCTTTCTCCGTCCCCCGGGCTTCGTCATTCTTCTCCATCTCATATTCCATGAGCGCAATCTTCTGACTCAGTTCCTTTATCTTGCCCTTGAGGTCTGAGATGACGGCTGAAAAATAGAGCAAGGCTATGATGAGGCAAAACAGTATCCACGCGACGACAAGGGCGGGTGGGTATCCTATGCCGATTTTGCGCGCAATGGGATCGATGATACGGTCTGCGACCGAACTTGCCATCAGGAGGATGCTCACGGCGAACCATGTGAGCGAAAGCTCTTCCCTGAACCGCCCGCGCCTGACCAACTCGAAAATCAAAGCGAAGAGTGCCAGTCCTAACCCTACCAGTATGAGCCTTATTCCCAGAGACATGCTATTTCGCCGTCCTTCTGACCATCACCATGATGATGGCCAGAAACATTTTAGCTACGTAAAAAACCGGCCTGAGTCCGCCGTGCATGGATTTCCCGGACCTGTTTTCAATCATGGTTACGGGCGCCTCGATAATCCTGAATTTTTTTTTGTGCAGAGCCATGATGATGTTGACGTCGGGGTAATCTAGGGGATAATTGTCGCCGTCCGCCAGAAATGAAAAGGCGCTCTTTCTGAGCAGCTGAAACCCGGAAGTCGGGTCTGTAATGTTGATCCCCGTGTAAAGTCTGGCCACGTACGAAAATAACTTGATGCCGATCTTTCGCGCGGTCCCCAGAGGGTATCCGTTTCCGATGAACCTGGACCCTATGACCACATCCGCCCCATGGTCCTTCATCGCCGAGATCAGGTTCATTGCCGAGGAGGAGATGTGCTGGCCGTCTGCATCCATGATGAATGCAAATTCGTAGCCTTTCTTCTTGGCATAACGGAAACCCGTCTGAAGCGCTGCGCCGTATCCCAGGTTGAACGGATGACTGATTACCCTTGCTCCCTCTTCCCGGGCGACCCCGCCTGTCCCGTCAGACGAGCCATCGTCGACGATAAGTATGTCCGAAAAAGGAACGGTTTTTCTTATCTCCCCTATCACTTTGCCGACGGTCGGATTTTCGTTGAACGCAGGCACTATTGTGAGATATGTCGTCGTACGCACCTTCTTCCCCCAAGTAATCCTTTATTCTACCCTATCCTGCTTCCTTTGCACATCCCCGGCATCTGCAACTGTCCCGTCCAGAACCTTCAGGAGGAAGCCTTCGTACAGGGCAGCGATCCGGTCCCAGGTGAGTCCTGTCACGCGCGACCTGGCCTTTTCTCCCATTCTTGCGGCTGCCGGAGCATCGTTTGCGAGACTGAGCATTGCCCCCGCCAGGGAACGGGCGTTTCCGGTTTCGAAGGAAAGTCCGGCCCCGCTTTTTTCCACGAATCCGAATTCAGGGATATTGCTCACTATAACCGCCTTCCCGCATGCCATAGCTTCGAGGACCGCTATGGGCTGGACTTCGTGGCGCGATGGGAATACCGCGAACGCAGCTCTCCGCAGCACTTCTGCTTTCCTGTCGCCGTTAACCCACCCGGCGAATTCGATTTTCCGCCTTACTTCCCCGGGGAGCGTCATGACCGCGGTCCTGAACTCCTCCATGTCCCTTCCGTCACCGGCGATCACGAGCTTCATGTCACGGAACCGTTGCGAAAAATCTCTGTACGCGGGGAGCAGGAGATCGAGCCCCTTGCCGTACATGTCTATTCTCCCGAAGTAAAGAACGTAGTCACCTTCGATTGTCGGAACGCTCAGGAGTTCAGGTGAAACGCCATTGGCGATGATAGCGATGCGGCTCTTCGAATTTTTGTAAAACCTGGCCGCCGTCTCTTCGTTGATAAAAATAAAGTTCCGGTAGCAGGACGGCCGCATCTGCTCCATAAGCGAGAGAACCGAGGCGTAGAAGGGGTTGTATTTTCTGAAATTGAGCGTTCCCGTATAGCCCTGAACCTGAAGTACGACGGGCTTCTTTGTGACAGTGTGCAGGAATGTCGGGATTGCGGGAGAAAAGTCCTCGACGATCACGTCATATTCATCTTCGCATTCCTTTACCCACCGGGCCGCGTGATATGCGTAGGCAAGGAGTGTTTTCGTGAGGCTTCTGCTCTCGGTCCCCGCAAAAAAGTGCTGCAGACCTTCTTTTATCCCTTCAGCCGCCCCCGGGTATTTCTTGCACAACAACGTGATTTCATGCCTGTCCCGGAGATGACGGTAGATCTCGTAAGCCCTGGCCCCAACGCCTCCGATGCCGAAATAATCATCGCTGCTCTCATAAAGAAGATGGAGTATCTTCAACCGGCTTATCCCAGAGCTTTCCTGCATGCGCCGATGAGGCCGGAGGCGGTTTTTTCCCATGAGAACCTCTTCGCCCGGTCAAGCCCCTTTTGAGCGAGCTCCCGCTTGAAAGCCGCGCTGCCGACGACCTGCAGGATCAGTTCGGAGAGCCGGTCTTCGTCCCGCGGGTCGAAAAGGATTCCCGCCTCGCCTACGACCTCGGGCAATGAGCCGCCGTTGGAGGAGAGCACCGGGGTGCCGCAGGCCATCGCCTCCAGGGGTGCCATGCCGAAGCCTTCACTGAGGGAGGGATGAACCAGCAGATCCGCATAGGAGTAAAATCTCGGGAGGTCCTCTTCCGGAACGTAATCGGTGTAGATGATCCTGCTGTCTTCTGCGAGCGGTCCTGAGGCGAACTCCTTTCTCCCCACGATAACAAGAAAATGGGGAATCTCGCCTTTGATCCGAAGGAAGGCGCTGACCAGTGCACTGATGTTCTTGTAGGGGAACAGGTTTCCTATGGAGAGAATGTATTTCCCACTGATGGAGTATTTATTAAGAAAAGAGGTTCTCATCCCCGGATCCAGGGGCCGGAAGAGAGAGGAATTGTAAGCGAGCGGAACGACGTCGATCCTCTCCTCGGGGAATCCTGTCGCTTCCAGCAACTGCTTTTTTACAAAAACAGAGGATACAGTGACTCTGCGCGCTATTTTCTTCAAGTCAAGCAGGGAAAACCTGAAAAGGGTTGCGGCACGCTTGAAATCGAACGCAAACTGTACGGGATGAAAGTCATGGAGATGGACCACTAGAGGAACCGAAGGCAGAAAGGGGAACTCCAGCATAGGGCAGAAGAGTACTTCTATCTTATTGCGCCGGCATAGCAGTGGAAGCACCGAGTTCAGGTAGGCGGCCCTCAGAAGGTTGCCGCTGAAGCGGAGGGACCCTTTTACCGAAGAGGGGACCGTGTAAATAGATCCCTGCGGGACCCCGGTGATCCCAATGGGGGAGAAGACGAGAAGATCCCCGTTCAGCACGGACATCCACCGCGAAATCTCAGATGTAAAAACTCCAAGGCCGGTGGGCTTTTCGTGCAGGAATGTTGCGTTGACGCCTATTTTCAACTGCCCAGCGCCTTGTCGTACGTTCTGATTGTTTCCGCCGCGACTCTCTGCCAGGAGTACTCCGCCGCCTTCCTCATGCCCTTTAGTTTCAGTTCTGTTCTCAGAGAAAGGGAAGACAGGACCCTCCCTATCGCATGTGCAAGCGCATCGTTGTCCAGCGGGCTGAAATAGACCGCCGCGTCGCCGGAAACCTCCCTGAGAGTCGGGATATCGGAGAGTATTACCGGAAGGCCGCAGGCCATCGCCTCAAGAGGCGGCATGCCGA
>JBJKOV010000076.1:0-2280 GCA_046707105.1 Thermodesulfovibrionales bacterium | reverse complement strand
GACATCATGCAGAAGGCCTTCTGGGTCTTGGGGAAGGCTATCACGTCCCTGATCGAAGAGGCCCCGACCATTATCATGGCCAGCCTGTCGAGACCGAGGGCGATTCCGCCGTGGGGCGGGGCGCCATACTGTAGGGCATCCAGGAGAAAGCCGAACTTCACCCTCGCATCCTCGTCCGCGATATTCAGCACCTCGAACATCCTCTTCTGGACGTCCTGCCTGTGTATACGGATGCTCCCTCCGCCGACCTCGTAGCCGTTCAGTACAATATCGTAGGCCTTCGCCTTTAACGAGGAGAGCATCTGCCTGTCACCCAGGTCTCCCGCCAGCATTTTCCGGATATCTTCGTCCATAGGCGATGTGAAAGGGTGATGCATCGCCTGGAACCTCCCTTCCTCCTCATCCCATTCGAGGAGCGGGAAATCGGTGATCCAGAGAAACTTGTACCCGGGCCGTATGAGATTCAGTCTCTTCCCAAGTTCAAGTCTCATGCGGCTGAGCACATCGTAAACGACACCGGTCTTGTCCGCCACGAACATCATGAGGTCGCCTTCTTCTGCTCCCAGCCTCTCAGCCATACCCCGAAGGACATCTTCCGGAAAGAACTTGGCTATCGGCGACTCGAAGCCGTTCTTAACCTTTATCCATGCCAGACCCTTGGCGCCGAAGGACTGGGCCTCAGCCGTAAGGTTGTCAATCTCCTTCCTCGAAAGCCCCGCCATCCCCTTTCCGTTTATCGCCTTCACCTTCCCCCCGGTCCGGAGCGCGTCAAGAAATACCTTAAAAGTGCCCTTCTCAGCCAGGTCGGCCATGTCCTTCAGTTCGAGATCGAATCGCATGTCGGGCTTGTCGTTGCCGAAACGCTCCATCGACTCGCGATAGGTCAGTCTTTCGAAAGGCGTATCGATTTCCACATCGAGAACTTCCCTGAAGAGTTTTTTCATAAGACCTTCCATGAGGACCAGGAGATCTTCCCGGTCGACAAAAGACATCTCAAGGTCGAGTTGGGTAAATTCCGGCTGGCGGTCGGCCCTCAGGTCTTCATCCCTGAAACACTTGACGATCTGGAAATACTTCTCCAGTCCGGCAACCATCAATATCTGCTTAAAGAGCTGCGGCGACTGCGGAAGGGCGTAAAAATGGCCCGGATTTAGACGGCTCGGGACAAGATAGTCCCTGGCCCCTTCCGGGGTCGATTTGGTAAGCATCGGCGTCTCCACTTCAAGAAAGCCCCTCTCATCGAGATAGTCCCTCATCGTCTTGGAGATGCGGTGCCGCAGGATCAGGTTCCTCTGCATTTCCGGCCTTCTCAGGTCCAGATACCGGTGCTTAAGCCTGAGAGCCTCTCCGGCCTCCGCAGCCTCCTCCATTGTAAACGGCAGCGGCGACGCCTCATTCAGTATTTCCAGTTTGTCGGCATACAGCTCGACCATGCCGGTGGGGAGATCAGGGTTCTCGGTGCCTGCCGGCCTTTTCCGCACCTCACCAGAAACGGATATCACAAACTCCGCCCTCAGACCGTGTGCCTTCTCATGGGCCTCAGCCGCCACATCGGGACTGAATACGATCTGGCAGATACCGCTTCTGTCCCTCAGGTCCACAAAAATGAGACCCCCATGGTCTCTCCGTCTGAATACCCACCCGGCAATGGTCCTTACGGAATTTATGTCCTCTTCACTGATATCTCCGCACCCTTTATCGCGAATCATGCAGCCTCCTTCAATGAAATACTTCTCCCCTCTCCTTACGTAGAGTCTGTGTATGAAATTAACTCATCTGCTGAGAGCCCCGTCATTCCCGCAAGCGAAGCGGTCGGGAATCCTTTTTTAAACACACAGGAAAGATTACCCGTGAAAGTCAGGAAATAACAGACAACCACCATAAAGAACGACCCCGTACACGGCACTACGCAACACTGCGTCTTATCTTGTCGATCTCCTCCGGTGTAATGCGTCTGAAAACGCCCGGTTTCAGAGGCCCCATTTCGAGTCCGCCGATGCGGATTCTCATCAGTCTGATGACCGGGTGGCCGACCCTTTCGAGCATCCTTCTGATCTGTCTCTTCTTCCCTTCCGTTATGGTCATCTCGATCCAGGAATTATGTTCCGCTTTCCTCAGCCTCTTGACCTTTGCCGGCGCCGTCACGCTCCTGTCGAGTCTGATGCCGCTCCTCAACTTGTTTATTTCCTCTTCTTCCAGCGCCCCTTTTATCTTCACAAGGTATGTCTTGGGTATCTTCCTGGAAGGATGGAGGACCGCATGCGTAAACTCGCCGTCGTT
>JBJKOV010000075.1:0-3978 GCA_046707105.1 Thermodesulfovibrionales bacterium | reverse complement strand
CTACGATCCGGCCCGGCATATCAGACCTCCCGGTGTGAACGTAAAGACCGCCTTCACTTATGTCGATGCTCCTAACCATGAGTTGACCGTCGATAAGTATGTCCTTTGAGAAGGGCACCCTTGTCAGCTGTCTCACATTCCGCATGGTATTATTTATGGCACAAGGTTTTTTGCGTTGTCAATTGCCGGTACCGGGTGTTTTGAGTATGGGGAAAATTAGTGCTAACATATCGGAGGAATGATCGAAGGCTCTACATGATCTTTTTTCCCGGTGGTCTGAAATACAGGGCCGCCGGTACAGGACTCTAACGGCAACTGGTTCAGAAAGTGATAAATAAAGAGACAGTAAAGGATTTTTTCAGGGAAAAGACGGGCAAGCCCCTCTCCTTCAAGGAACTGGTCCACCGGCTGGACCTGAGCAAGCCCGAAGGCAGGGCGCTGAAGAAGGTGTTGCGGGAGATGCTTCACGAGGGTGAGCTTGTCCTCACCCGGAAGGGATTATACGGACCGGCCGAGGAGATGAGCCTCATCACGGGATACTTCGAGGCCCACAGGGAAGGATACGGTTTTGTAATCCCGGAGAAGCCTGGTGAAAGGGACGTCTTTGTTCCCAGGGGTGCGTCACTGGGGGCGATGGACAATGACCGCGTCATTGTCAGGATGGAGAACCGGAGAAGGCGGGGCGGAAGGGTCGTGAGGGTCCTCCAGAGGGCGGAGACGAGGGTAGTGGGCAGACTCGAGGTTACAAAACACGCGGCCTACGTGAGGCCGAAGGACAAATCCATTGCCTTTGACCTTTATGTGCCTCCGGAGGACAGGGGCAAGGCCGGAGACGGCGATAAGGTCGTTGCAGAGATCGTCTCCTATCCCACCGATAAAAGGCAGCCTACCGGCAGGATCGTCAAGGTGCTCGAAAAGCCGGAAGATCCCAGGGAGGAAATTGAGGCGATCATTGATGAGTTCGGCCTGCCGAGGAGGTTTCCGAAGCCGGTAAGCGATGAGTCGAAACTTCTTCGTGGAAAGCAGAAAGAGGATGAGGGGCGAGTAAAGAGAAAGGACCTGCGGGGGCTTCCTACCGTCACAATAGACGGTGAACGGGCGAAGGACTTTGACGATGCGGTATCGGTCGGTCTCACAGAACACGGTTACAGGCTGTGGGTCCATATAGCCGACGTCGGTTTTTATGTCACGTGGGGCTCTGTTATCGACCTTGAAGCGAGGAAACGCGGCACAAGCGTTTATTTCCCCGACAGGGTTATTCCAATGCTTCCGAAGGAACTCTCGGAAGACCTCTGCAGTCTCAGACCGAAAGTCGAAAGGCTCGCCTTTACCGTTGAGATGGATTTCGACAGGTACGGCAACAGGACGTCGAAGACTTTCTATCCCAGCCTGATAAAGAGCGACGAGAGGATGACCTATACCTCCGTGCGGAAGATACTTGTCGACCAGGATGCCGCGGAGCGTGAAAAATACGAATATCTTCTCAAGGATTTTGAGCTGATGGGGGAACTCTGCGGTCTACTGAGGGGCAACAGGCTGGAGAGGGGGAGTCTTGATTTCGATCTGCCTGAGCCGGAGATCGTGCTTGACCTGCAGGGAAACCCTGAAGCTATATTGAGGGCGGAGAGGAACTTTGCGCATATGGTCATAGAAGAGTTCATGATCGCCGCGAACGAGTCGGTCGCTGAACACCTGGAAGGGATGGGGGTGCCCAGTCTCTATCGCATACACGAGGAGCCGGACCCCATGAAGCTGGAAGATATCATGAGGGTCCTGAAACCCCTCGGAAAAGCGGGGCGGAAGACATTGAAGAAGCCCAAGGACTTTTCGGAGGTGCTCAAGGCGATAAAGAATACGCCTCAGGAAGAAGTGATCAACTATATTGTGCTGAGAAGCCTCAAGCAGGCGCGGTATTCACCGGTGAATGTCGGCCACTTCGGCCTGGCGTCAGAATCCTATACGCATTTCACCTCCCCGATACGGCGCTATCCGGATCTAGTGGTGCACAGAATTCTGCGCGAAGTACTTGTGAAGAAGCGTCTGTCTGACAAGAGGACGCAGGAACTTGAGAGCATTCTGCCCGACATGGCCTTCAGCTCTTCACGGATGGAAAGGGTTTCCGTTGAGGCCGAGCGGGAGGTCGTCGGTGCGATGAGGGTCTGGTTCATGAAGGACAAGGTGGGCCAGGAGTTCGACGCCAGGATTGTCGGTGTCACTCCTTATGGACTAAGGGTAAGGCTGAAGGAATTCTATGTTGACGGGTTCCTCCATGTCTCATATATGACCGACGACTTCTATCAGTTCAATGACAGGAACATGACGATTTACGGCAGAAATACCAAGAAAACGTTCAAGATAGGCCAGGAATTGCGGCTGCGTGTCGACAGGGTCGATATGGAGGAACGGGAGATCATCTTCGGCCTGGCATAATCAAGTGTCCGTGTCAGTTATCAGTGTCAGAAAATGCTTCTCCTCGCCAGTCAGGTATCAAGTGCCTCTGAAGGAAATGGAAAGATTCCGGTCATTCGTTATGACAGAAATGAAAAATCTCTCACCGAAGCGCCAAAAATACGCATGGCTTCCCGGACTAATTACTGACACTGACACTGTGCACTGACACTGTCCGGTCAGATTATCCTTGACTCATCCCCTGCCGGACAAATAAAATCATGGTGGGCAGTCGCAGAATCGAACTGCGGACACGAGGCTTTTCAGGCCTCTGCTCTACCGACTGAGCTAACTGCCCTTGGATAATAACTATAACCATTAGCTTTTTTGATTGTCAACAGCACAGGGACGCGATATGAAAAAAATTGCATCATATATACCAGCAATAATCTCCGGTATACTGGTGGTCCTGTCTTTCCCTGTGGCAGACCTTTACATACTGGCATGGGTCGCCTTCGTTCCTCTTCTGGTTTCACTGTGGGAAAAGAGCGGCCGGCAGGCTTTTGCCCAGGGATATGTCTTCGGCCTGGTCTATTTCTTCGGCACGTTGTACTGGATATATCATTCCATAAACTTTTACGGGGGCGTATCTTTTCCTGCGAGTATTTCGATAGTTCTGCTTCTATGTGCCTATCTCAGCCTCTATCCGGCGGTGTTTTCCGGTATTTTTATCGCCCTGGTGCGGAAGACCAGGCTGCCGGCCCTTCTTGTCGCGCCCGCGATATGGGTTGCTCTCGAATTTGTGCGCTCCTATGCCCTTACCGGCTTCCCCTGGTCCAGCATCGGGTACAGCCAGTATAAGTTTCTCCATATTATCCAGATCGCCGACATAACAGGAATTTACGGAGTTTCGTTCCTGGTGCTTGCGGTCAACGGAGCTGTTGTCGACCTTATCCTCCTCAGAAAACGGGTGCAGAATATGCCTCTTTTCCCTTCGTCTTCAACGTATGCCGGCCTTTCGGTCCTCCTCCTCGTGCTGGCGGCGTCACTTGTCTACGGTTCCTGGAGGCTGGGCCAGCAGAGGCCGGGACATATGATCAAGGTGAGCGTTGTTCAGGGGAATATCGAGCAGGACAAGAAGTGGGACCCGGCCTACCAGAACGAAGTCCTCGACACTTATTTTACACTTTCCCGGAAGGCTGCCGAGTCGTCCCCACAACTCATTGTGTGGCCCGAGACCGCGCTCCCCTTTTTTTTCGATTTTGACAAGGGGAATACAGCAAGGCTGATAGACTTTGAGAAAGGTCTGGGATCGGATCTCCTCACCGGAACCGTCACGGTGAGGCAGCGGACGGCGGACAAGTTCCTTCTTTCAAACAGCGCTGTCCTCCTCGACAGGGAGGGAAAAACAGTATATGAATATGATAAAATACATATGGTACCCTTCGGGGAATATGTTCCGCTGAGAAGTGTCCTTTTCTTTGTCGATAAACTTGTAGCCGGCATAGGCGACTATGTCCCCGGGAAGGAGTACCTGAAGGCAAAGACAGATTTTGGAAGCTTTGCCACCCTTATCTGCTATGAGGTGAT
>JBJKOV010000074.1:0-3711 GCA_046707105.1 Thermodesulfovibrionales bacterium | reverse complement strand
ACCGTCTTATTTCTTTCGGCATCCTCTGGTTCTTCATAACCCTTTCGGTCGAATCAAGTGTGATCCCTATAGCCGACGTTATATTCGAGCACAGGGTTTACCTGCCTTCCGTGGGTGCATTTATGGCGATCAGCGCTGCGGCCTTCATGATCGCCGGGAGGACCCGCAGCGGGCGACAGGCCGGGAAAAGCGTGATTTACGCCCTTCCGGTTCTTGTGATCGTTCTCCTGACGGGGGCCACATATGCCAGAAATGCTGTCTGGAAGAATGAAGTAGGCTTGTGGCAGGATGTGGTGCGGAAGAGTCCCGACAAGTTGCGGCCGCATTATGATCTGGGACTGGCTTATGAAAATCAGGGGCAGGCCGGCGCTGCGTTCCGTGAATATCGGATCGCCCTTCAGATCAATCCCAACGATGCTGAAACCCACAATAATATCGGAGGAATATATTTCCAGCAGGACCGGATGGAAGACGCACTGAAGGAATATCAAACAGCCCTCAGATACGCCCCCGGATCAGATGCCGCACACTACAATGCGGGGAATGCCCATTTCGCATTAGACCGTCTCGACGACGCCAAGAGGGAATATCAGGCGGCTCTGAAAATCAATCCGGACGATGCCGCTGCCCATAACAATCTGGGGGGCGTATATCTAATGCAAGGACATCTCGATGAAGCCCTCCGGGAAATCCGGAGAGCCCTGAAGTTGGATCCTCAATACGCGGATGCACGCGTAAATCTTGCAAAGGTCCTGGTGAAGATGAATGAACAAGGCTATTATCGCTCGGGCAATTGAAAACAGCAGGAACCTCTTTTTGCCCCGGGAGCCGGGCTCATATCTTCTTTGGTGTGTGCCCACGTTACTCCGGAATTTACAAATCAGCAGACGGTGGTATAAAATTTTCATAGTCACTTTCGCTTTAGTTTAAGGCGACTGAACAGTGCTGCGATACCGGCGGCGCCTCTCAAATATCTTTTTGTGAATATATTAACGATTTTTCAAGTCAAAAGGAGAAAAGAAAGAATGAAACATTCTCTGTTGAAAAAAATTCTTTTATTCGCTGCTGCACTGTCGTTGGCATTTTCCTCAATAGTCTTTGCTGCCGAGCCGGTAGCCGGCTGGCATCTGAGAAACCCTTTGAGCCTTCAGGCTGCAGCGGGAGGAGGAGGCCTGTTCGTTGCGGTCGGTGAAAACGGGACTATACTTGCTTCCCGCAACGGCAATACATGGGAGTTAAAGAATTCCGGCACTTCCCTGTGGCTTCGCGGAATAGCATACGGCAAAGGGATTTTTGTCGCCGTTGGGGAGAAGGGCACTATACTCACATCCGCAGACGGAGGAAAATGGGTCCCCCGGCAATCGAATACGAAAAACAGCCTTAACAGCCTTGTTTTCGCAAAAGGCCTCTTCATAGCCGTGGGAAACAACGGCGTAATGCTCCTGTCAAAGGACGGCGAGCACTGGTCCACTGGAACCTCCGGAACTTCCCTGCGCCTTAACGGAATCGTTTACGGCAACAACACCTTCATTGCCGTCGGCAGCCGCGGCACGGTCCTCACGTCGACCGACGGCTCGACCTGGAAGACATCCGCTTCGCTGACGGAACTGGAGTTTAACGGCGTGACGTATGGAAACAAGACCTTCGTAGCCGTCGCCGGACACGGTACGGTTATGACCTCGCCGGACGGCTCAAAGTGGACATCGCAGCACACTGGGACAATCCGCTGGCTCGAAGGCGTTGCATACGGCAAAGG
The DNA here is from genome assembly GCA_046707105.1 of Thermodesulfovibrionales bacterium. Taxonomy (GTDB): domain Bacteria; phylum Nitrospirota; class Thermodesulfovibrionia; order Thermodesulfovibrionales; family UBA6898; genus JARRRD01. The sequence goes on along the minus strand of JBJKOV010000074.1, from coordinate 1,955 downwards.
GACATTCGCCGCTGTCACCGATTATGGTACCATCCTCACATCAAAGGACGGAGCAAAATGGGTCCAGGCCGTAACAAAAGCCTCATCGGTGCTTCATGGAGCGGCATTTGCGGCTGATACGTTCATAGTAACCGGGAGCGCCGGAACAATCATTACCTCGGCGGACGGAAGCGATTGGGCGATCAGTACGTCCGGGACGCTCATGCCGATGCTCGCAGCCACCTACGGCAAGGGGAAGTTCGTTGCGGCAGGCGGTGACGGCGCAGTCATTTCGTCCACGGACGGAGTAACATGGAGGCCAGGCAATTCAGGGACCTCAAACCGCCTGTTTGCGGTCGCCTTCGGCAATGATATCTTTGTAGCGGCAGGGGACAGAGGGACGATCGTGACCTCTCCTGACGGCATCGTATGGCAACCGGCGGTGTCCGGCACAAAGCAGCGCCTTAAAGGCGTTGCGTTCGGCAGCGGCCGCTTTGTAGCGGTAGGCGCACATGGGACGATACTCTCCTCTTCCGACGGCCATACCTGGAAGGCGGAGAAGCCGGCCGCCAAACTGAATCTGAATGCTGTAGCTTACGGCAAGGGCCGGTTTATCGCTGTCGGGGACATCGGCGCAATGGTGTCGTCCACAGACGGAGTAGAATGGGAGAGGGAGAACTCAGGAGTTCCGGGAACGCTCCATGCGATCACTTTCGGGAACAAGCTGTTCGTTGCCATAGGCGACGGAAGCCCCGTCCTCACCTCTGCAGACGGCAAGAAATGGAACAAGCAGGTGACGATGAGTCCGTTTTTGTTCAAGGCGGTGGCCTCCGGCGAAGGCTCATTTGTAATTGTGGGCATCCCCATTAGTTCAGATCAGAAGGAACTTGACATCCTGACGTCCGCAAACGGTGAGATCTGGGTCCCTCAGAGCCTGGACAAACTCTATTATCTGAGAACGGTAACCTTCGGAAAAGGTACATTCCTGGCAGCAGGACAGGTCATCATTCAGTTTGCTAATCCTTATGCCGCTGAAAGGCCTGATAACATAAAGCAGCGGGTTAAATGAAGTTTAAATTTCATGATTTCGGCTTCCCCCTCTTCTTTTAACAGGGGGGGAAGCCGGATAAGAACGTGTCAGAATCTTCCGGGATCCAGGCTGTGGGCCTCCCGGAGATGCTGTTCAGCCTCGCCTTTCAGTCCCGCGGCCTCGCAGGCACGGCCGAGGTTGTAATGTGCGCCGGCATAATCCGGCTTAAGCGCAACGGCCCTTCTGAAGCTGTCGATCGCCTTATCGAGATATCCCTTCTGTTGATATGCAACGCCCAGGTCGTTATAGACCTCGTAATTGTTCGGCTGGATCTTCAATGCTGCTTCAAATTCGGAGATCGCATCATCCGCAAGCCCTTTCCGAATATAGGCGAGGCCGAGGTTGTGATGGTCCTCGGCAACGTCGGGGCCGTACGGTTCGGAAGCGAGAGCCGTCTTGAACTGCTCTATCGCCGCGTCGGCCCATCCCTTGTTGTAATAGGCAACACCGAGGTTTGTGCGGGCGTTTGAATAATAAGGCCTGATCTTTAGGGCCAGACGGAAATATTCTATGGCCCTGTCGGTCTGTCCCCCCACGAGATATAGATAGCCAAGATCGTTGTAGGCCCTGCAATTTCCCGGGCTCTTCCGCACCACGTCCTGCCACAAGCCTACTTCATTCTTCCAGACGGCATTTCTGGCATATGTGGCCCCCGTCAGGAGAACGATCACAAGAACCGGAAGGGCGTAAATCATGCTTTTCCCGGCCTGTCGCCCGCTGCGGATCCTCCCGGCGATCATGAAGGCCGCAGCGCTTATGGCCATAAATGCACCCACGGAAGGCAGGTAAACCCTGTGCTCGAATATAACGTCGGCTATAGGGATCACACTTGATTCGACCGAAAGGGTTATGAAGAACCAGAGGATGCCGAAAGAAATAAGACGGT
>JBJKOV010000073.1:0-2282 GCA_046707105.1 Thermodesulfovibrionales bacterium | reverse complement strand
CCGAAGTACCGGACAACTCGTGTATCCATCCCGCCAGTTTTTCTTTGCCTGTCCCGGTCTCTCCCGTTATGAGTACAGGAATGTTGAGAGGGGCAATCATGGGGACTTTATCCACGATAGGCTTCATGGCATTAATGCCGGATGTGACAAAAGGCGGGTTTATCTTCTTGATTTTCATATCGAGAGTGTCGATCTTCTTATGCAGGACCCTGTTCTCGATATATACGTTGATCTCCCTCTTCAGTTTTTCTATGTCGAGCGGTTTTGTAAAATAATCTACGGCACCCTCTTTGAGCGACTCAACAGCGTTATCAATGGTTGCATACGCCGTCATTACAAAGACTATCGGCATAGGCTGGATCGTCTTGAGTTCGCGCAAGAAATCAATTCCGCTGCCGTCGGGCAGCTTTATATCGAGCAGGACAACATCGGGATGTTTCTTGTCGAGGAATTCCCGTGCTCTGTTCATTGAATGTACCTGGTAAACATCATAAGTGTCTTCGAGGGCCATCTGCAGAGATTCGCTGAAGTGGGGCTCGTCATCGATAATAACCAGGTCAGGTTTAAACACTTTCTTAACCATTTAAGCGAATCCTTGCGCTAGGCATTGAAAATCTGGTCCCCGCTCCCTTATTTAACCGGTATAATAATATCGCGCCGCCGTGCGCCAGGGCGATTTTCTGCACCAGATATAATCCCAGGCCGGTTCCTCTCGATCGGTACGTCGTAAAAGGGGATATCAAATCATTGACATCACACCCCTCAGGATATCCCGCGCCGTTATCTTCATACAGCAGATCAGTGAAGCCATCTTTTCTTGTCGGCTCGTCCATCCGTATGGAAACTTTGTCGGCAACGGCCTGGACGCTGTTTCGAAACAGATTTTCAATAAGAAGCGCGAGATAGAGTTCGTCCGTGTAGATATCAACATCCGGGCAGCCTTCCAGTTTGACGCCGATTCTGTCGGACATTTCCCCTGCAAATATTTTTAACCTTATCCACTGGCAGTTATCAAGGGTAATCTCCCTCCCGTACATCAGAAGGTTGTCTATAAGCTGCTGGGTACGGTTCAATTCCTTTTTTATCAGTACATTGAATCGACTGAGAAAATGTTCATCGGAAATGCGGGCGGGCAATGCCTGGGTGAGGTTGGATATAGTGGCAAGGGGGGTTTTGAGTTCATGGGCGAGAGTGGCGACCATTCGACCGAGAAGGGCAAGTGCCTTCTGCTTTTCAAGGGCCTTCTTAAGCTCCTCATGCTTGTTTTGGAACTGATGCTGCAAAACCAGGGCCCGTCGCCTTTTTTCGGCATAGACAACGAGGACCGTGAACACTACAATAGTCGCAAATAGACCGGCGACAAAGTCCTCGGCGTCGGGACCGGCAGCCTCCCTTTTCACGTAGGCATCCCTTACGTATATGTCGATGCTCCTTTTCCCGCGGGCGAAGGACAACAAATATCTGAAGTCATTTTTATCGAGGGTTTTCCCTAGAGAGGGATTGACGGCGATCAATTTGGTCTTCATAACGGAGGAGATGAACTTTTCGAGAAATTCTATTGTCTGGTCTGGCGTCATGTTTGGGACGGAATTCTGAAAATATGAAATAGTGTTTTCAACCTCGGTCTTTACATTAGCCGCTACTTCCCTTTCCTCCACTATGTTGTCCAACCTGGTTGTTGTAAGTGTGATCAATATCCCTACGAGCAGTGAAATCAGCAGATAACCAACAAATTGTGTAGTCCTGTTTAACAAGGGTCTACTTTCTTTAAGAATATTTGGAACAGGTGAAAATACATCTCATTGCACTATTTACTGAATAGATTATATCTGACCGCCAAAAAAGAGATCAAATTGGTTGTTGTCAACACTCCGAACGCACCATGGACAAAGAACGTCGAATTCTGGAAGTGTTCGGGAGCTTTGAGACTCTGTTCCAGCCGGCAAAATTCAACATTGGGTGCCTCTTCGGCAGAAATTACTTGACGGAAAAGAGGTCGTCACTTAGAAATCAGTCGGTCGATATCTTTGCTCCGAACAGAAGAATGGTACAGACTTCTCGGACGTGTATGCAATGGATTAGTCGGGATGAGGTCCCTCTACCGAATTTTCTAAGACTTTCCCTGTCACGGCGTCCACACCCACCTCGTGAGTAGTTCCATGACCGCGGATATCAAAGGAATAGCGCAGGCCACTTCCACCTTTTTCACGTTCCAGTTCCTCTGAAACGATTTTGCCCGGAAAGACCTTTAGTGCAATATGGCGGGCAGTCGATAGGCTGAT
>JBJKOV010000072.1:0-1119 GCA_046707105.1 Thermodesulfovibrionales bacterium | reverse complement strand
CTTCGAGTTCGGCCGGCGGAATCTCCATCCCTATGTAGTCTGATTTCGTCAAACCCACGCCGTGTTCTCCCGAAATAGTGCCGCCCATCTCAAGAGCAAGCCTGAATATTTCTTTCACCAGGTCCCGCGCCCGTGCGTATTCGTCCTGGTCCGCCCGGTTGACCATCAGGTTGACGTGGATATTGCCGTCTCCTGCATGTCCGAAATTGACGATCTTTATGCCGCTTTCCGCAGACAGCCGCTTCAGTGTCGTGAGCATGGACGTGATACTGTTCACAGGCACGACAATATCCTCATTTATCTTGGACGGCGCGATGTGGTATAAAGCCGGAGAGACGGCTCGTCTGGCCTCCCAGATCCTTTCTCTTGCAAGATCGTTTTCGGCCATTATCGCGTCCCCTCCCCGGTTCACGCAGATATCCGACACCTTCCCGGCTTCTTTCTGGATTGCAGCGGCAGACCCGTCCATTTCGATGAGCAGCAGCGCCTCCACGTCCTTCGGAAGACCGACCGGCCTGTAATTCTCGACCGCCCTGACGGCCTCCCCGTCAAGGAATTCGAGGGTCCTCGGAATAACTCCGGCCGACAGTATCTGTCTTACCGCTTCTCCAGACTTTTCGAGATCACTGAAAAGCACGAGGAGGGTCACCACGTCTTCGGGAACCGGGATGACCTTCAGCCTGATCTTCGTGATGACCGCCAGCGTCCCCTCGGACCCGACCAGCAGCCTCGTAAGGTCGTATCCTACGACCCCTTTAGGAGTGCGCACACCGGTATGGATCACCCTGCCGTCCGGGAGGACCGCCTCGAGTGCCATTACATAATCCCTGGTAACACCGTACTTCAACGCCCTGGGGCCGCCTGCATTTTCAGCGACATTACCCCCTATGGTGCAGAAATTCATGCTGGCCGGATCGGGCGGATAGAAGAGCCGGCGGGGTGCGAGTTCCCTCTGCAGCCTGCCGTTGATAACGCCGGGCTCGACAAGGACATTGAGGTTTTCACTGTCCACCTCTATTATTCTGTTCATCCTCTCCATGCTGATCACAACAGCCCCCCTGGAGGGGATCGCGCCGCCTGTCATGCCGGTGCCTGCGCCGCGCGGGATGACCGGGATAT
>JBJKOV010000071.1:0-10177 GCA_046707105.1 Thermodesulfovibrionales bacterium | reverse complement strand
GACGTCTCTTCTTCAGGAAGAGATAAAATCCAGGGGGTGAAAACATAAGCGGTAAAGATCTCAGCAAGGGTATAAGGGTTAACCAGCAGATCAGGGTTAAAGAGGCGAGGGTTATTGACAGCGGCGGTGAGCAACTTGGAGTGATGACGATAAGGGAGGCACTGGACCTGGCCGCCGTCAGAGAACTGGACCTGGTGGAAATTTCGCCGAACGCCGTACCGCCTGTTTGCAAGATAATGGACTTCGGCAAGTATAAGTATCAGCTTAACAAGAAGCATGCGCAGAAAAAGACGGCTGATGTAAAAGAGGTGAAAATACGCCCCCGGATAGATGAACACGACCTCGGACTGAAGATCAGGAATATAAACAGGTTCATCGAAGGGGGGGACAAAGCCAAGGTCGTGATGTATTTCAGGGGAAGAGAAATTATCAGGCCCGAGTTCGGCATGAAGGTTTTCGAAAAGATCACCCAGGCACTTACAGGGAAATTTCAGGTTGAACAGCAGCCGAGACTGGAAGGAAACCATATCACGATGGTCGTCGCCCCCAAGTCATAGCCCGCTGCTTTCAGTGTAAGCATTTTAATTCGTGGACTTCTAATGCCCGGGCCTTCCGTTGCTGTAAGTGACAAATATTTTTTTTTGAGTTATAATTTATGGCTTAAGACCGGGGGGCTGCATTTTTACCCCGGTCCAACTTTAGATTCTTGGAGGAAGAAATGCCAAAGCTGAAAACTCATAGAGGCGCAGCCAAACGGTTTGAGTTTACTGCAACCGGAAAGATCAAGAGGCGGAAGGGATACAAGAGCCATATTCTTACGGGGAAGCCCCCGAAGAGGACGAGGAGCCTGAGGCAGACCGCCATGGTTTCCGACAGCGATTACCAGAATATCAAGAAACTGTTGCCGTATTCATAAACATAAACATATCGCGGAAAGAGAGAAGACTTTTCTCTTATCCGTTGTTCGGTAAAGGAGGAAGAGATGCCGAGGGCAAAAGGTGGTTTTAAGACAAGAAGGAGAACGAAGAAGATCCTGGAAAGGGCCAAGGGATATTCCGGCGCCAAAAGCCGTCTTTACAAGTCGGCCACGGAGACTGTCGACAAGGCACTGCAATACGCCTACCGTGACAGGAGGACCAAGAAAAGGGAGTTCAGGGCCCTTTGCATTACCAGAATCAGCGCTGCTGTCCGCGCGATAGGATTGAACTACAGCCAGTTTATGGCAGGCGTGAAAAAAGCCAATATAGCTCTTGACAGAAAGGCCCTTGCCGATCTGGCCTATCACGATCCCAAGGCTTTCAGCGAGGTAGTTGAGACGGCGAAGACGGCCCTGGCTTCCTAGAACGCGTGGATGAACTTTCTTCTTTGAAGCAGCAGTTCCTGGAAGAAGTCGGCAAGGCGTCAGATCTGACCGGTCTTCAGCAGGTAAGGACAAAGTATCTGGGCAAGAAAGGGCTTCTGACTTCGCAGCTGAAGGCCCTTTCTTCCATCCCGCCTGACAGAAGGCGGGAGTACGGCAGGGTCCTCAACGAAATGAAGGGCTTTGCCGAGGAAACGTTGGGAAGTCTGGAGCTGTCGCTGAAGGAAAAGGAGAAGGCGGAAAGACTCCTCGCGGAAAAGACCGATATCACACTGCCCGGCAAGTTTACCCCCTTCGGCAGAAGACACCCCATTAATCAGGTCCTTTCGGAGATACAGGATATATTTGTCTCCATGGGGTTTCGGGTGGAGGACGGCCCCGAGATCGAACTGGACTATTATAATTTCGAGGCCCTGAACATACCGAGAGACCACCCGGCGCGCGATATGCAGGACACATTCTATGTCTCTGATGATGTGGTGCTCAGGACACACACTTCGCCCGTACAGGTTCGCGTCATGGAGAAGCACAAACCGCCGCTCAGGATCATAGCCCCCGGGAAGGTGTACAGGTGCGACGCCGATGTCTCGCACACGGCGATGTTCCACCAGGTCGAGGGGCTGATGGTCGATACCGGCATCTCCTTCAGTGATCTGAAGGGTGTGCTCGAACTCTTCATCCATACTTTTTTCGGCCGGGATATCCCCGTGCGGTTCAGGCCCAGCTACTTCCCCTTCACCGAACCGAGCGCAGAGGTGGACATGGGGTGCATTTTCTGTTCTGGAAGCGGCTGCAGAATGTGCAAGGGAACGGGATGGATCGAGATACTCGGCTCGGGCCTCGTTAACCCCAGGGTGTTCGAGATGGCTGGTTACGACCCCGAGCAGTACACCGGGTTTGCATTTGGGATGGGGGTCGAGAGGATCACGCTCCTGAAATATTCCATAGACGACATCCGGCTTTTTTACGAGAACGATATCAGATTCCTGAGGCAGTTCTGATGCCGTTTATACGTGACAACATAAAGTCCGGTGCAGTTTGTCATTCCGGCTTGTCCGGAATCCTTACCATGGCTTTTACAGAAGGATTCCCGACCTGCCTGCCGGCAGGCAGGCGCGCTTTGCTTGCGGGAATGACATATGATTAATGGCGTTATGTATAATGAACCGTCCCGGTTTCGGGTTCTGATTTTCAGAGGCCTATGAAAGTTTCGTTCGACTGGTTAAAGGATTTTGCAGATATTAAGGCGGCCCCCACGGAGGTGGCGGACAGGCTTACCATGGCCGGCCTCGAGGTCGAGGGCATGGAGAACGTTGGAGACGATGTCGTCTTCGAAGTCAATGTTACCCCGAACAGGCCGGACTGCCTCAGCATCCTCGGCATCGCCCGGGAAGCTGCCGCGGCCCTGGGTCTCGCCCTTACGCCGCCGGTTGCCGAAATAGGGGGGAACCTTCCCGATCCCGGTGTGACGGTGGAGATAGTTGATCCGGGACTGTGTCACAGATATTCGGGGAGGCTGATAACGGGTGTTACCGTGGTCGATTCGCCTGACTGGATCAGGGCCAGGCTTGAGAAATGCGGCATAAGGTCCCTGAACAACAACGTCGTCGATGTGACGAATTATGTCCTTCTGGAACTCGGCCATCCCCTGCATGCATTCGACGCCGACAAACTTGCGGATCGGAGGATCAGGGTCGCACCGGCCGGCCGGAAGGCGGCCATCACGACGCTTGACGGAGTGGAAAGGAAACTGCCTGAAGATGCCCTCCTGATATGGGATTCGCGGAATCCGGTGGCGGTGGCCGGTATTATGGGAGGGAACGAATCGAGCGTCACGGCGGATACCGTAAATATTTTTCTTGAAAGCGCCTACTTCCTTCCTGCCTCGATACGCAGGACCTCGAAGAAACTCGGCCTGAAGAGCGAATCCTCTTACAGGTTCGAGAGGGGGACCGATATAGAGTTCCTCGAAAAGGCCCTGGACAGGGCTGCCCTTCTCATCCGGGAGACCGGCGGAGGCGAGATACATGAACTCGTTGATGCTTATCCGAAAAAATTTGTCCCTCTCCGTATTGAGGTGAGTCATGAAAGGATAAACAGCATCCTTGGTACTAAGCTTTCGAAAGACGCAATGCGAACCATGCTCGCCGGGGTAGGCATGAAGACGGAAGAAAGCGGAGAGGGCTTCGCGGCCTTCCCGCCTGCTTACAGAAGGGATGTGACGCAGTATGTGGATCTGGCTGAAGAGATAGCCCGGATTCACAATTATGACAATGTCCCCGTAACGCTGCCGAAGAGCCCTCTTTCAGGGGGAGGCGTAACCCGGAAGAAGACCAACGTCGGGAGAATGCATGAAGCGATGACCAAGTGCGGCTTCACCGAGGTTATAAACTACAGCTTTATGAACCCGGCCGACCTTGAGCTGCTTGGCCTGCCGGAGGCCGATATCAGGAGAAGACATGTCAGGGTGATCAACCCTTTGAGGCAGGAGGACTCTCTCATGAGGACGACCCTCGTGCCAGCGCTTATCAACAACCTCGTCTACAATATTTCGAGGGGCTCCAGAGACCTGAGATTATATGAAGTTTCCAAGGTCTTTATCGACAGGGGAAGCCGGCTCCCTGACGAGGAATCGAGGCTCGGCGGCATATTCTACAGGGAAGGTTTGCCTTCTCTCTGGAAGGAGAATACCCCGGCCTTTTTTCTGTTGAAAGGAGCTGTCAGCGCACTCTTCGGGGAATTGAAGGTGAGAGACGTTAATTTCGTGTCTTCGGAAGAGGTTTTCCTGCATGGCGGAAAATCGGCTGATATGATAAGGGAAGGCCGAAAGTTCGGCTTTATCGGCGAACTTGCCCCGGACGTGGTACAACGCCTCAACCTGAAGATGAGGAAGCCGGAGGTGCTGGTTTTCGAGATCGACGCCGATATACTCCTGTCGTTCCTCCCGGAAAGCGCGCGCTACTCGCCGGTCCCGAAATATCCTGCCATAGAAAGAGACATGGCGCTTATTCTGGATAAGAACATGACTTCCGCGGAGGTAAGGGATGTAATAAACAAATTTACCTCCGAATACATAGAGGGTGTTGAGCTTTTCGATTCTTATGAAGGGAAGAACATCCCGGAGAGGAAGAAAAGTCTGGCCTTCAGGATAATCTACCGCAGTCCTGACCGTACCCTTACCGACGAAGAAGTCGAAACAGTCCACCAGGGGCTGGTGGATTTCGTCCTGGCCGGAACCGGAGGAGAAATCAGGGGATAGATACGTCCCGGGAGGAGGGCGACTACATGAGCCGCCTCAGCCTCTTATTTTATAACCGGCCTTTACGATAGCTTCTTCGATTTCCTTTTTCTGCACCCTGGACTCGTCAAAAGTCGCCCTGACCAGTCCCACTTCTACCGCCAGGTCAGTGATGCCGGGGAGGCTTTCTACCGCTTTCTTCACTCTCATGACACAGTGCTGGCACGACATGCCGTCGACCTGTATTGTCGCTTCGCTCATCTTGTTTCTCCTTTCGAAGTTGATTATAGTCGGAGAATCCCGGTGCCGGGACTTTTCCGGAATTTTTCAGTTATAACCTCGCCCTGTCTACACGGCAACGGTGAGTATCTTCCTGACGATATCCGGGTACGTGGCGATAAGGCGCAACTCATCGTCGGTGAGAGGCTTCTGTGTGTGCAGGTTCGCATACTGGGCAAGCTCAAGTATCCGCCTGGCCTCGTCATCGGTCTCGAAATGTATGCCGAGTTTGTCGTATACGTGCCTGAACCCTTTGATACCGCCGTATTCGCCGGTGGTTATGACCCTGCCCGTTTCGAGGAGCTCCGGCTCGCCTCTGCCGACGTCTTCGGGGTCATAAAGTTCATAGTTGCGCCTGTCCTTAAGAGCGCCGTCGGCGTGAATGCCTGATTCATGTGCGAACGCATTCGCTCCCACCCCGGGCTGGTTTATAGGGATCGGCAGCCCGAAGGCATAAGATCCGTATTTCGCCATCTTCCAGGACTTTTTCAAGTCCACGTGTTCGTCGAGATGTACTTTCTGGCTCAGCCCGTGTGAATACTTAAGGGCGAGGATTGTGGCCACCAGATCGCAGTTTCCACAGCGTTCCCCGTAACCGTTTATAGTAGTATTTATGTACGTATCCACCCCCCCTTCGATGGCGCCCTGGGCACCTGCGCAGGACACGGCTTCTGCCATACCGAGGTCGTTATGGCAGTGCATTTCGAGGGGGAACTTGGTTGCCAGGGCCAGGGCCTTTATCCGCTCGTAAATTGTTATCGGATCATCCGTTCCGAGGGTGTCGCAATACCGGAAGCGGTCCGCGCCGGCCTCTTTGCCTGCAAGGGTAAAATCTATCAGCCGGTCCAGTTCGGTTCGCGAAGCGTCCTCAGCGTTTATGCCGACTGTTTCGGCGCCGAGTTCCCTTGCGGTTTTGACAGCCTCCACCATGGACTTTACGATATCTTTCCACGTCTTTTTCCCCTGAAATTTCCCCTGGATCATGATCTCCGATGTTGACATGGATATGTTCAGGTGTTTTATATCGGGGCAGTTCTTAAAGGAGAGCCTGACGTCCTCCGGGATGGCCCTGCACCAACCCTCCAGGTGGGTCCGTCTGATTGCGCCCGCCTTTGCCAGTTCGAGATTTGCGTTGATATAGTTGACCTCATGTTTCAGGGTGGGGAACCCTATTTCGCTTTGGAAGACACCCATTTCATCGAGGTAGATGTTGAGCATCGTCTTCGATAACTTGGGAAGGAGAATGCGCGATGTCTGCACGCCGTCCCTGTTTGTAACGTCTATAAGGTAGACTTTTCCTGTCATATTAACTTTCTCCTTTTCGGGAAGATTTGTCGCTCCGTAAATCGTTGCAGAGCCGTTATTATACCACAGAACTAAGGCGGGCCGGGGCGGGCCACAAAATGACTGGAAAAGATGGAGCTACTCTGTTAAAATGATGGACATTTTTAAGGGGGAAAGAGATGGACCTGAAAGAACAAGTCGTCATGGTGACCGGCGGCGCCAGGGGGATAGGCAGGGCGATTGCGGAGGGCTTTGCCGGGAGGGGAGCCAGCCTGGCCGTGGCCGATATATCCGAGGAAAGCGCGGGAGAGGCGGCGGCGGCACTGTCGTCCCTTGGTGTGAAGACGAAGGCGGTAAAACTGGATGTCTCGAAGTCCGGAGACGTGGAGAAGGCCTTTGCCGACATCCTGAGCGAATTCGGCAGGATCGACGTGCTGATAAACAATGCGGGGATTACGCGGGACGGACTTCTGCTGAGGATGAAGGAGGAGGACTGGGACGCGGTCATCAACATTAATTTGAAAGGGGTGTTCCTCTGTTCCAAAGAGGCCGTAAAGGCCATGGTGAAACAGAGATACGGCAGAATTGTGAACATCGCCTCTGTTGTCGCGTTTATGGGGAACCCCGGCCAGTCCAATTACAGCGCATCCAAGGCGGGCATCGTAGGGCTGACGAAGACCGTTGCGAGGGAGTATGCCAGCAGGGGCATTACAGTGAACGCGGTGGCCCCCGGCTTCATATCCACCGCGATGACTGACGCCCTGACTGAAAATGTCAGACAGGAAATGTTAAAATCTATACCGGCCGGAAAGTTCGGCTCCGTCGATGACGTTGCGAACGCTGTAATTTTTCTTGCGTCGCCCGACAGCGGGTATATTACGGGACAGGTCATCCATGTAAACGGCGGCATGTACATGTAAGGGCGGAGAAGGGGCGCTGCATTACATAAATAGTCGTAAGTGAGATACTAATTTTGAAATGAACGGGAGGTTTTTATTATGGTTGAAGAAAAGGTTAAGGAGATAATAGCAAAGCAGCTTGGAGTAAACCCGGCCGACGTAGTGCCGGATGCCTCGTTTGTTGAAGACCTGGGGGCTGATTCGCTTGATACCGTCGAACTTGTCATGGCCTTCGAGGAGACCTTCAATATAGAGATCCCGGACGAGGACGCAGAGAAGATCGCTAAGGTCAAGGACGCAGTCGAATACATAAAGAACAAGCAATCGTAAATGGATCCCAGAAGGGTTGTCATAACAGGGCTCGGGCTCATCACGCCGTTGGGCGTTGGTGTCGAGAAGAGCTGGTCGGGTCTGACTGAGGGAAGGTCGGGAATAGTCCGGATCAGCAGGTTCGATGCCTCGGCCTTTCAGACGCAGATAGCCGGTGAAGTGGACGGCTTTGACCCGGAAGACTATATCGAGCCCAAAGAAGTGAAGAAAATGGACAGCTTTATCCATTTCGGAGTGGCGGCGGCTTCCATGGCGATGGAGGACTCCGGGCTGAAGATAGATGAAAGTAACGCGGCAAGGGTTGGCGTGTTTGTGGGTGCCGGCATGGGGGGGCTGCCTGCGATCGAACATTACCATAAGGTCCTGATCGAGAAAGGCCCCAGAAGGATTACCCCTTTCTTTATACCGATGCTCATTATCAATCTCGCCGCCGGTCAGATTTCGATAAAGTTCGGAGCGAAAGGGCCCAATTCGGCCGTTGCAACGGCGTGTGCGACGGGCAGCCATGCTATAGGAGACGCCTTCAAAGTGATACAGCGTGGGGATGCCGACGCGATGATCGCGGGGGGCACGGAGTCGGTGATCACCATGATGGGCATAGGTGGTTTTAATGCCATGAAGGCCCTTTCCACGAGGAACGATGAGCCTGAGAGGGCGAGCAGGCCCTTTGACAGGGACCGGGACGGTTTTGTCATGGGCGAGGGCTCAGGGATCGTCGTACTCGAGGAGTTCACGCATGCGGTCCGGAGAAATGCGCGGATCTATGCTGAAATTGTCGGATACGGCCTCACCGGCGATGCCTATCATATAACGGCGCCTGCGCCGGGAGGTGAAGGCGGCGCCCGTTGCATGGCGATGGCGCTGAACGACGGGAAGGTCGAACCTGCGCAGGTGGGTTATATCAACGCCCACGGTACGTCGACAAAATACGGAGATGAAATCGAGACCAGCGCGATTAAGACCGTTTTCGGTGACCATGCCTATAAGGTGGCGATCAGTTCGACAAAGTCGATGACCGGCCATCTCCTGGGCGCGGCAGGCGGCGTAGAAGCGGTCGTGTCCGTTTTGAGTATTTACAATTCGCTGATACCCCCGACAATTAATCTGGATAACCCCGACACGGAGTGCGATCTGGATTATGTCCCGAATAAGGCACGGAAGGCCGATATCGATTACGCCCTTTCGAATTCTTTCGGTTTCGGGGGTACGAACGCCTGCCTGCTTTTCAAGAAATTCGAGAGTTGAGCTCTTCCGGACCGAATCACGATCTGACGGGCCTCGAAGAAAATCTCGGCTACGGTTTTAAAGACCGCGGACTTCTCCTTGAGGCGCTCACCCACAAATCCTTTTATCACGAACACAGAGACAAGACGTCCTCATATAATGAACGTCTTGAGTTCCTGGGCGATTCAGTTATCGGACTGATAATCGTGGAATATCTCTTCCGTCTCGAACAGCTCTACAGTGAGTCCGTCCTTGCCAAGATGAAGTCCTACCTGGTCTGCGAAGCAGTGCTTGCGGAGATCGCCGCCTCTTTGTCCCTCCGGGATTATCTTCTCCTTGGAAAGGGGGAGGAGTCCAGCGGAGGAAGGGACAAGAAGTCCATACTCTCCGATGCCCTGGAGGCGGTCGTGGGAGCCGTATACCTGGACGGCGGTTACGAGAGGACGCGGTCGATGGTGGTGGATTTCTTCGTGGCCAAGATAGAAAGCGCAATAGAAACAGGAGAATTCTACGATTACAAGACCGAGCTCCAGGAAAAAACCCAGTTCCTGCGCGGAACTCTCCCTGAATACAGGGTGGTGAAGCAGCAGGGCAAAGAGCACAAAAGGATTTTTACCGTGGCGGTATACCTTGAAGGAGAGGAACTCGGTCTCGCTTCGGGTAACAGAAAGAAGGAGGCCGAGGCCCTCGCCGCAAAAAAGGCCCTGGAGAAGTTGAGGGCTCAGGATGAGCGGCAGGGCTGATGCCCCCCAGACCGGAAAACAACAAATCTCTCCTCATGGCAATTTATATGTTTCTTTCCTCCCGGCAGAAACATATAAACATTCACGGTCTCATAATAGTGAACATGGTCAATCCGTCATTCCCGCGAAGGCGGGAAGCCAATCTGGGCAGGAATGGATGCCTGTCTGCAGGCAGGCCCGACTAAGAACCTCGGGCATGACGGATATGGATATAGCGGGAGAGTGCGTGAATATTGTTATGAGCCTGTTAACAAGTTGCGCCGCGTTTATTTGACAACGTGCCGGTTATGTGATATTTTGACTCATCGACACCGGCGGCTACCGTTCATGAGGCCAGAATGATTTCATCCTTTATAAAGGAAGTTTTCCCGCGCACCGATGTGTATCTGATCTTAGCGGTCCTTTTCGTCACCCTTTTATATATGGCGATGAGGAAAGTGGTCCCACTGGTTTTGACGCGGATTTCGGATAAGGAGAATCTGAACAAGGGCCTGACTGTCGATCTCAGCCATTACGTCCTCGTGTTTCTCACCGTTATCTATGTCATATTCATAGCCAACCTTGTTCTTTCCGTGCCGCAGGTTTCAAAGTACGCGGGACCTGTATTGGCTTATCCGATCGTGAATGTCGAGGCTCTCAGTATAAGCCTTGCTTCGCTTGTCAAGGGGGTTGTCGGTTTTTATGTCCTCCTGGTGCTGACAAGGATATTGCGGTCTGCCATTCGAATGTACCTTTACTACAAAAGCCATGGGGAGGATGTGGCAAGCACGATCGATATACTGGTTTACAACGTCGCAATGGTAATTGTTGTCATGACCAC
>JBJKOV010000070.1:0-6450 GCA_046707105.1 Thermodesulfovibrionales bacterium | reverse complement strand
CCCTCGCCGAACTGAAAAATTATTTGAAGCTGAATGTCCCCGACGCCTTCGCCATCACGACCCGTGCATTCGACGAATTCATGGAACACAACGGGTTGTACCCGGTAGTGGAGGACCTCAGGCAGGCTGGCGGATCCGTTGAAGAAGAGCTCGCCCGCCTCATGGACCTCATTGTAAAAGCCGAAGTTCCGCCTCAACTGGGCGCCGACATCGATGCAGCCCTGGAGAAGATGGAAAAGAGATGCGGCGGTCCCTGTTTTCTGGCTGTGAGGAGCAGCGGGGAGGAGGAAGACGGAGATTTTTCCTTTGCTGGACAGTTCGAGACCGTGCTGAACGTCCCCCTTGAGGGCGCAGCGGTAAGAGATGCATATAAGAAGGTGGTCGCAAGCCTGTATTCGGTCAAGGCCGCTGCTTATCAGAAGAGGCTCGGTTATGAAATCGGGAAGATGAAGATGGCGGTGGGCTGCATGGTCATGGTGGATGCGGCATCCAGCGGAGTGATCTATTCCTCAAGCCCCGACGGTGACAGGGGGACCCTCATCGTAAACGCGACCTGGGGGCTCGGCGAATCAATAGTCGAAGGCCAGACGGACGCCGATCTTTACAGGGTGAGAAAGGATGCCTCACCTGAAATACTGAGCATGGTAACAGGCGGCAAGCAGTTCATGGTCATAAACCGGACGGAGGGGGGGACCGAGAGGGTCGGCACCCCGGTCGACCGCGCCGGGACCCCCTGTCTCACACCGGAACAGGTGACGGAGCTCGCCGGCCAGGCCGTCTCCATAGAGAAATATCTCAGGGGGCCGCAGGATATCGAATGGGCGATTGATGGAAACGGAAGAATCTTTATCCTTCAGTCCCGGCCGCTTCGGATCGAAGAAAAGACGGCTGCAAAAAGCCCTGTCCCACGGGTGGAGGCGCGGGAACGGATATTGATGAAGGACAAGGGGATCATCGTACAGAAGGGCACAGGGGGTGGCACGGTTTTCATCGTGCGAAACCCCGATGACCTGGAGCATTTTCCGAAGGGGTCGGTGCTTGTTGCCAGACACGATTCGTCGAATTTTGTGCGAGTGATGCCGTTCGTATCCGCGATCATAACCGACGTCGGCACACCGACAAGCCATATGTCCTCCCTCTGCAGGGAATTCAGGGTGCCGACGATAGTCAGCGCCGGAGATGCGACCCGGACGCTGAAACAGGGGCAGAAGGTCACTGTGCAGGCGGAGGAGGACGGCTCTGCGGCAGTGTACGAGGGCATTCTGAGGGAACTTATCGAGCATGCGGAGAAGATCTCCGCGAAGATGGAAGATGTCTATGAATACAGGAAGAAAAGGTTTGTCCTCAGATACATCTCCCCCCTGAACCTCGTTGACCCCCTCATGGACAGTTTCGCCCCCGAAAGATGCAAGACCGTTCACGACATCCTGAGATTCATGCACGAAAAGTCGGTTGCGGAACTTGTGGACAGCGCGAGATACGGCACCTCCATGCTGAAAAAGCACGCCGCCGTAAAACTGGACCTGCCCATACCGGCAGGGATCATAGTGATCGATATCGGCGGCGGGTTAAACATCGAACCGGACCAGGAAAAAGCGGGGTTTGCCCAGATTACCTCCGTACCTCTCAGGGCGATTATAGGGGGAATGACACACCCTGGCGTCTGGAATTCCCGTGCGGTGTCGCTGAAGGTTAATGATTTTATGTCGAGCATGATGAGAATGTCGGACATAACATCCGGCGACAGCGAATACGTGGGTTACAACGTGGCGGTTGCGTCCGGCGAATATATGAACCTCAGCCTCAGGTTCGGCTATCATTTCAATATGATCGACTGCTACTGCAGCGAAAACACGCGGAACAACCATCTATATTTCAGGTTTGCGGGAGGCGCAACTGATATCGTAAAACGTTCGCGGCGTATAGAGCTTCTTGCGACCATATTGAAGGAGTACGGCTTCAACATAAAATCAAAGGGAGACCTGATCATCGCGAGACTCGCCAATATCGGCAGAGACGAACTGGTCGTGCTCCTGGATCAGATGGGAAGGCTGATCGCCTTTACACGGCAGCTGGACGCCGTCCTTGATGCCGATGCAGATGTTGAACTGTACGCGCGGAATTTCGTGGAGGGGAAGTACGAATTTTAGCGTAGTACGGCCAACGCTTTTTGCGTGTGTTCAAGTGGATTACATATTACTACCCGGGGAATGACGATGAACAGGTCTTTTCCGAGAATTTCCGTGCAATAAAGACGCCTGGAGGAGTTGACACATGATACCCTTGAGCGATGCCGACCGGCGGCCGGTGAGATTTCCTCTCGTCACCGTCCTTATCATCGGTGCCAACTCCGCTGTTTTCGTGCTTGAACTTCTGAAGGGACCGCACTTCATACTTGCGCTGTCGTATATCCCGGCCCACGTCGTCCGGGGGGTGGACCTTTTTACCGTTATTACGGCGATGTTCGTTCATGCCGGCTGGCTCCATATCCTCGGGAACATGATATATTTCTGGGCATTCGCTCCGGAGATCGAGGATGTAATGGGACGGTGGCGGTTTGCGGCATTCTATCTGGTGGGAGGCCTTGCGGCATCTCTCGTACAGATCGGGGTAAACCCCGCATCCACCCTCCCGAATCTCGGTGCAAGCGGCGCTATTGCGGCGGTGATGGGGGCTTTTCTGATCACTTTCCCGCGTGACAGAATCCGCACTATCGTTCTTCTCGGCTTTTTCGTATTTATCCCTTTTATCCCCGCGATCGTGCTTGTCGGGATCTGGTTCCTGCTGCAATTGTTCAGTGAGGTCGGATCGGTGATGGCCGGGCAGATCGGCGGCGTTGCGCACATGGCCCACATAGGGGGTTTTGTTTTCGGCCTCTTGACCGCCCGCATCTTTGAGACGCGGGGGGGACAGGCAGGCCGGTGACAGGGGATGAGCCGTGATCCTGCATGAACGCATATTTTGCGCCAGGATTCCCGCCCGCATGGAAATGGGGAACGTACGCCTGAGGCCTCTCCGGATTTCGGACGGCGCCTTCCTGAAATCAGGATTCAGCGAGGAGGAGAATCTCAGGGCATGCGGCCTCTCCTCGCCGGTTTCCGCGTCCGGGACCGCGATCCGCCGGTGGATAAAGAAGACTTACGATCTTGCCTGGTGTATCGAGATAGATTCACTGCCCGCCGGATTTGCCGGTGTCTGCCGTCTCAGGCCCGGGGAATCGGCGGAGGCCGGCCTGATGCTCTTTGACAGGGCTTTGAGGCGCCGCGGTTACGGGCGCAGGGTGTTCCTGATGGTTTCGGAGACACTTGCCATGAGCGCGGGGGTAAAAAAACTCGCCGTCAGGGTCCTGAAGGACAACCGGGCGGCGCTCTCATTCTGGAAAGGGATAGGCTTTGCAGATGCCGGTTGTGAGGACGGTATCTGCAGCATGGAGATTGAATTGACGCCAGGCGCGCATTGAAGATGCCGCCCTCATGAGATATAATGATTGCACAGGTTCTGCACAGTGGGCTGCGTCGCAGATCGTTGCCGGGACTCTTTCGTCTTCACTCATAACAATGCATCAGGAGGTTTACGGATGGACGATGTTAAACGCATTCTTGTTGTAAGCAGGATGACGAAGTACTGCGCCAGGGCCGTCAGATATGGGGTCTCTCTTGCCCGCCAATACGGGGCGGAACTGCACATTCTTCATGTGTTTTATGATCCCTTCGTACTCGGCGGCTGGAATATGCCGTATCCCTCCATCGAAGATGCCTACCGGAAGTCCCTGGAGGATGCAAAGGAGGAACTCGACAAAATCGTTTACCACGAGGTCAAAAAAGGCGTAACGGTCAAGGAGGAAGTCAAGGGAGGGAAACCCACCAGGGAAATACTGGACTACGTGAAAGAACAGAAGATAGACCTGATGATTCTGCTGTCGCACGGAGAATGGCGGCTGGAGCACTTCCTTTTCGGCCGGTCCAATGAAGAGATCATCCGCAAGATGCCCTGCTCGGTTCTCCTGGTAAAGCAGGAACCCGGAGAGGTCCCATTTGAAGATTGAATGGCGTCCGGGGCATTCGGAGCCGCCGTTTTCGGAGTGTAAAATCTTTCTGCAAGCCGTCCACCGAGGTGATATATGCCGATGAATACAGATGACTATGAGAAGCTTTCTCCTGATGAGACCCTGAAGGACCTTAAGACAACCAGGGAAAAGGGATTGACCGCAGAGGAGGCTGAAAAACGGCTTGCGTCTTACGGCTTCAACGAAATTCCCGAGAAGGAAGAATCAGCGATACGCAGAATAATGAGGCGTTTCTGGGGGCCGATACCCGGGATGATCGAGGCGGCGGCCCTGCTTTCAGCCGCCGTCAGACGGTGGGATGACTTCATTATCATCATGGTCCTGCTCCTGACCAATGCCTTTATCGACTTCTGGCAGGAGTCCAAGGCGCTGAATGCATTAAAGGTGCTCAAGGAAAAGCTGGCCAAGCAGGCGCTGGTATTCCGCGACGCGGGGTTCCAGACGATCGAGGCAAGACTCCTCGTGCCCGGGGATGTCATAAAGTTAAAGATAGGCGATCTCGTCCCCGCCGACGTGAAACTCATCGAAGGGGATTTTATCCAGGCGGACCAGTCCGCACTCACCGGGGAGTCTCTCCCGGTCGGCAAGAAGGTTGGGGACATAGCATATTCCAACTCCATCATAAAGCAGGGGGAAATGGTCGCCGTTGTGGTAAATACGGCGCTCAATACGTTCTTTGGGAAAACGGTCTCACTCGTGGCGAAGGCCGAGAGGGAAGAAAAAAGCCATTTCCAGAAGGCTGTCCTCATGATAGGCAATTACCTGATCGCGATGACAATATTCCTTGCGGTCATCATCCTGCTCACCGCCATGTTCAGGCATGAAAACATGCTCGAGATCCTCAGGTTCACCCTTATCCTGACAATCGCCGCCATCCCTGTGGCACTTCCCGCCGTTCTGTCGGTAACAATGGCTGTGGGAGCCATGAACCTGGCGAAAAAACAGGCTATAGTAAGCAGGCTTGTTGCCATAGAAGAGCTTGCCGGTGTGGATGTCCTCTGCTCGGACAAGACGGGCACCCTGACCTGCAACAGGATGACGGTCTCAGAGCCGGTGGTATACGGAGGATATGCGGTCAAAGATCTGATGCTTTACGCGGCGTTGTCGTCGAGAGAGGAGAATAAGGACCCTATAGAGGTCCCGATATTCGAATATATGCAGAAATTCGGACTTTCTGTTGATCCGGGATATGAACAGACCAGTTTCGTTCCCTTCGATCCGGTCAGCAAGAGGACCGAGGCGACGGTCCGGTCTGGAGACAAGGCTTTTATGGTAACAAAGGGAGCGCCCCAGGTGGTCCTCTCGTTGTGCGAGGAAGAGGCCGGCAGCAGGGAAATACTCGACAAAGTGGCAGAGCTGGCGGCAAAAGGTTTCAGGACGCTCGGGGTGGGTAGCAAGCAGAAAGAGGAGGAGACCTATCATTTCATAGGGCTGATTCCGCTTTTTGACCCGCCCAGGGAAGATTCGATGGAGACTATAGCGGAGGCCAGAAAACTGGGTCTTAACGTTAAGATGGTCACCGGTGACAACAGTGCCATCGCCATTCACATTGCGGACATCCTTGGAGTGGGCAGGAACATACTCGACGCCCGTGAACTCAAGGGTGCAGGGAACAAGGAACTGATTCTCCTCGGGTCCATCATAGCCAATACGATATACAGGAAGTTGTCCCCGAATGTTACAGAAAGGGACGCCGCGAAATTTGCCGGGGGGGTTGTACGGGAAATTGAGGAGGGGTTTGAAGGTCTTGCCCTGCCGAAAGGGTATGTGAAACAACATGAGTCAGAGAATATCGACCTGATCGAGGGCGCGGCCGGCTTCGCCCAGGTCTTCCCGGAAGACAAGTACCTTATAGTGGACAAACTTCAGAAGGCCGGCCACATCGTCGGAATGACCGGAGACGGCGTAAACGATGCCCCGGCGCTGAAGAAGGCCGATGCCGGCATAGCTGTTTCGGGTGCAACCGATGCGGCCCGGGCCGCAGCCGACCTCGTGCTGCTTGCCCCGGGTTTGTCGGTGATAGTGGATGCCATCAAGGGGGCAAGGGTCACCTTCGAAAGGATGAGGAGCTACAGCATCTACAGGATCGCCGAGACAATGAGGGTCATCCTGTTCATGACCGCTTCGATTGTCGTATTCAATTTCTACCCCGTCACCGCCATCATGATCATTATACTGGCCTTACTCAACGACATCCCGATACTGGCCATAGCCTATGACCGCACGAGGATCGACGACCATCCCGTAAAGTGGAACTTGGTCGAGACTTTGACCGTATCCACGGTCCTCGGAATTCTCGGTGTTATCGCCAGCTTCGGAATTTTCTATATCGCGGAAGTGTATATGCATCTGCCGCCGGCAACCGTGCAGACCTTCATCTTCTT
>JBJKOV010000069.1:0-1063 GCA_046707105.1 Thermodesulfovibrionales bacterium | reverse complement strand
CTTTGTGGAAAAAGGTGCCTATGGGAGAGATAAAAGTCGGCAATGACGCCACGCCTTCGCTTGCAGATGTCGACGGCGACGGTATGCCCGACCTGATAATCGGGAACTCAACGGGCCGCCTTTTTCTCTTTAGGAACAAGAGCACTCAGGGAAGGGTCTCATTCGTAAGAGACAGCTCATGTTTCGGGAACATACATCTGGGAATGTATGCCGCACCAGCCGCCATGGTCTCGGGCACAAAGGTTGTCGTCATCGCAGGCAACAGTATGGGCAGGCTGTATATGCTTGAAAAAACTCAGGGAAGAAAATGCTCGTGGCAGGAGTCAAGGCTGAGTATCAGCCTGAGCAGTTTTGCCGCTCCCGCATTTATAGTAAACAGTAATGATCAGAAAGAAGACCTCGTGGTTTCCGACGGAGACGGCAAGTTGCACTACTTCCGGTCTGAAGGAAATTACCTGAGATGGGGAGAAACGTCTTCCCTTTTCTCCGGCAGGATTCTGCCCGGACCGGCCTGCGCTCCCGCTGTTTCCTCGGTCGACGGCAGCCATGTCATGGTGGTCGGGAACATATATGGAAAGCTGCAGCTCTTCGAAACTGTTAACGATCCCGGGAGCCTGCCATGGGTGGAAAAGCCCGATTTCTTTAAAGGATTGAAACTTCCGGGCTTTTCCAGAGGGGTTCTCACTGTCTGGGAGGGGAAAGACCTTCTGATCACCGGGGAACAGGACGGAGTATTAAGGGCCTTCCTCAATTCGGGCAGCTTCGACAGCCCACTTTGGAAAGAACAGAAGGAATTCTTCAAGTCCCTGCCCAGGATGGAGCATGCGGCTCCGACTGTATTCGACATCACCGGTGACGGAAGATGGGAGCTCGTAGTCGGCGATGCAGGCGGCCGGGTCAGGGCATTCGGGTACGAGACGGGGAAGGACGGTATTCCCCGATGGAGTGAGATGAGGGGAATTTTCAGCAATGTAAAGGTCGACCGTTTCGCGACCCCGACATTCTTCAGGGATTCCTGCAGGTTGTGGCTCCTGGCCGGGGAACAGGACGGGAGAATAATTAC
>JBJKOV010000068.1:0-15338 GCA_046707105.1 Thermodesulfovibrionales bacterium | reverse complement strand
GAGACAGAAGGGCCAAGGCGGTCAAGGATTACGTTGTTTCTCTGGGGGTTCCTTCCTCCAGGATCCAGACGCTGAGCTATGGCGAGGAAAAACCGCTCTGCACCGAGCATAATGAAGCCTGCTGGGCCAAAAACAGAAGGGCCCATTTTGTAATCCTTGGTGAGGCGGGCAAATAGCTGTGAAGACCGTTCTCTCCTTGACAAGTTGCTCCCGGTGACAGACCTGAGGGGCCGCCTTAGCGGCGGCCCCTCCCTGGAGACATCCTAAGGGCAGGAAAGGTTTCTCCGCTTCCGGAAAAGAAGAGCCTGTATGCAGCCGTGTAGACGGTAGAGCTACTATAGCCCTAACGGTGGTCCATATTCATTTTCATATTATGCTGCATATGCATAAAATGACGGGCGGGCGTTTCATGACGAAGCAGGCCGGCACAAAAAAACACCGCCAATATGAGGACGGTCTCCAATGCTACCAGACGCCGGAACCGTAATGCAACCATGCGCCCGTCCCGGTTGCGCCGGAAGGGGGCGAAGAATTTTCCCGCAATACGGTCGACTGCTCCCTTGATCTCCGCGGAGCCGCCCGCCCATTCCTGCAGCAGGGGGACACTGACATAGCGGTTGAAGGCGCCGAGATTAAGCAGAACAAGCAAGAGTAAGATTTTCGCAGCCACAACGAGACCATATGGCGTCTCCACCATCGCTCTCATACTTCCGACATCAATCAGGAAGTTATAGACTGCCGTAACGGCTACCATGGCGACTGCTACGCCTGCCATCGCCGAAAATCTGCCCGCCACCAGGGAGATCAAAGGGGCAGCCCCCTTTTCTCTTCCGATCAGACCCGGAAATACGGAGAAGGTTAGCACCATTAGCCCTCCTCCCCAGAGACAGGCTGCAATGAGGTGGAGCCAGTCCATTATTTCGGGGACGCTTAAATCTCCCGCATCCGATCCGTGTCCCGACGCGCTTGAGGTCATGGAGACGGCCAATGCGAGCATGAGCATGAATACGAGGAAGGTTCGCTCATCGCGATATCGCGCGACGGTCTTTGCTACCGCAAGAAGGACAAGCGCTCCGATTCTGACAAGCCAGACTCTCCCGTAATGTGTTTTGAAAAGGACGACAGGCAGGACTGAAGAAATCCCGGACACAGGCTGACCGCTCATTTCCATGGAGCGCATGATGAGCCCGGCGATGCTGCCTCCGATCATAAAGACGAGCCCAAAGCAGAACAATTTCCACATGCCGGAGACGATATCTCCCTGATATGAAAATTCGGTCTGCATCGAAGGGGTGAAAAACCAGAGGCGGCATATGATAACCCCCATGCAGAAGGTCAGGCAGACGATCTGAACCCATTCGACAATAGTGTGTATCATTTGACCTCCTCAATCATTTCACTGTAAATGTGTATTGTCCCGTCGTATGATGTCCGTCCCTCGCAACCACACTCCAGATGACAACATACTGTCCAGGGGGCAGGGGAGGCACTCTCACTTCGAGAAGAGTCGAGTCCTTTGGATCGACATGGCCATCTCCCTTGTCCACCATCCTTCCGTCCATAGTATGGACCACGATACTGGAAAAGACCGGTTCAATGTCACCGTCGAACCATATGCGGACCATCGAGGGCGGGTCCGAAACCGTCGAGCCCACCCTCGGGTCTGAATGGTCTGGGAAGGCATGGCCCCGGCTCACTCCCGGCGAGGCACACAGAAGCCCCAGGGACAGTACCACGACAAAACTCCAAAAAATCGTGGGTCGCATTATTCTCAATGGAATATCGGCCCGCCTATACTCTTCGGGAAGAGGTCGTCCACATACAGATGGACAAGACCGAGGACACCGACGCTGCTGCCCGACCGTGAATTGACCGGGACCTGGGCCGCGATGCCGAACTCCATGAACTTGCCGCACCAGACTACACCTGGGTTGACCGTTCCAGTTACCTGGCCCTTGCAGTCAGCGCTCATGCAGGTCTCCATCGGAAACTCAGTAACGAGTATCATCCGGTTGAACGGGGCGCCGAGTCCGATATCCTTCACAAAAGACTGAAGGTACATGAAGCTGTACTGCAGGGAAAAGGCCCATGTCAGCGTAGTGGGGATGCGTGCTCCATCGGCTGTGCTCTCCGTCGGGAAGCTCGGACCGACTACTCCGGTGATCGCAAAAGGCCTGAAGAAATTCATCGATTGCGGCAGATCGCCCATGCCTTTGCCGAAAAAGAGTCCCGGTGAGACGGTCGTAAAGGAATCCGCCACCTGTTTCGCCCCGGTTCCGCCGATGTCGAAGTCCGTGCCGACCGAAAGGATCAGCTCATGAGGAGCGTTCGTCAGGAACTGCCACTTCGCTCCCACTCCCAGATTGTCCCAGCCGTTTGCCGAGCTGCCGTCATCCGCGCGGAGGTGCAGGTATGCCTCGTGGAACTCCAGTCCGAAATTCGGTATGATACGTTTGGAATAGTCGATATCGATCTCAGTGGTCATGGCGTCCGGGCCCTTTATACGGTCCATCAGCACCGAGAACTCGTCCGAGATAAAGGGGTCGTCAACCTGGAAGGTGGTGGGAAAAAACCGCTGGCCTGCAAAGCCGTGTGCCCAGGAAGAGACGGGTATCAACAAAACGAGCACCACTGCAAGTCCTAACAAAGCCGGTATCAGTGAACCAGGTGTTCGAAGCAGTGGCGATACTATACTCCCCTTATGATTTGTCCCGGTTCCGTCTTTAATATTTTCAGAATCTTCTGCTTCGTATCTCATTCTTCCTCCTTCATTCAAATCAGATCGTCTTTTTCGTCTTACCAGTAACTGTGTGCATGTGTTCTTCATAGCGCTCCTTAAAAAAAAGCAGGAACGGAAGTGCCCGCCTATTCATATTTACATTTTAGTTGATATTTTCCCTCCCGCAACCAGGCATATCGCCGGAAGGAGCTACATCCCCTGCCGCAGGAGTTGTTCCATGAGCTCATCAGCGACTTCGCCCGCCCACTCCCTGCCTCCATACATCCTGCCCGATATCTTTCCGTCTCTTCCTATAATGTAAGTAGTCGGCAGGGCAGCGACCTCGTAGTCTCTTCTTGCCACTCCTCCGGCGTCCAGGAGTATCGGAAATGTGAGCCCCAGCTTTTCTGCAAGGGACTCTACATCTTTTCTCCTGCTGCCGACGGCCACGGCGATGACCACAATCCCCTTTGCCCTGTATTTCTTCCAGAGTTTCTCCAAGGACGGCATCTCCTCCCTGCAGTCCGGACACCAGTCGGCCCAGAAATTCAGCAGGACAACTCTGCCCTTGAAATCAGTGACACCCTTCTGCGTGCCGTCAATGTCCCTCAGAACAAAGGCCGGGGCTTCCATGCGAACCCGCGGTTTGACAACTTCCATCTGTGCGAAGGGATCAGCAGCAAGGGCCGCTCCATATAAGGCAAAGACCATTAAACCTACTGCAAATGTGCCTTTAAAGATGAATCTATGCACAGCCACGCCTCCTCTCGCTGAAAGTTTCAGGAGGCCGGAAACCCGGCCTCCCTTATTTATCTGGAATGTTTTTCCAGATAAGTGAGGACAATCTTCCTCTCCTCGGGCGTGAAGCTCATCCCTTTGCTCTCCATGCGCTCTTTCATCACTATGATTATGTGCTCCCACTCCGCAAAGGTATGACGCTTCGGGTGCGGCACCGAGTGGCACGGGCCGCACTTTTCGACATACAACCTGGCTGCCGTGGAGCCGGTGTCAGGTATCGGAGTGGGCCTCCCGGCGGCGCAGCCTGCAACAAATATAATGCTTGCTATCAGCAGCGACTTTTTCATGTAATCAGCCTCCATATTGAATTTCTGTTGTCCGCCTCAAAACCCGAGCCTGCTCTTCGCCCCGTGATCTCCGCCTGTATAACGGACGCTCTTCGACGTCGGGAGTTCAATATACCATGTGAGCATCACCCTATAGTCCTCTTTAGGCTGCGGGCCGTTCAGGTCACGGTATATGGGGACACCCGCTTGAAGGTCTATGATGTGCATGGGAAAGGGCTGCCACTGAAACCCCGCTGTCACGGAAAGCTGCTTGCCGCCGTAGTTGTCGGGGTCCCATAGAGGGCTCATAAAAGGCGATGAGGGGTCGCCCTGTGTGACACGCCCGGAGGCCCCGGTCGCCGATTCGTCCATCATGCCGTGTATTTTCCCCGAGGATTTTCCGTTCAGCTGGAGCTGGGCCAGAAGGTCATACCGCAGCTGGTACATGCCCCAAAGGTCGAAGCGAAACTCATCGCCGAGCCTGTAATCCCGTGAGTTGTCATAGAGCCTTGCAGTGTAGAGCGCGTCTACGCCCCACCAGTAAGGACTCGCAGAACCCTCGTAGAGAGCTCCGACAACGGGGTCGAATGTGCCGGAGCCAAGCTGCATCCCGTAAGGCAGCAGTTCCCCTTTTCGCATGGCAAGGGGATGGTTTGAGTTCCTTTCGTTTATAGACCCCGTGGGAAGGCTCAGCCCCAGGAAGGCCGAGGCCTCCGTTGTCGGAATGAGTGGATCGTTGGCATAGAGCTCGTACTTCGCCATAAGCATCGTGTCCCCGAGGCCTTCGCTCTCCATGGTATAGCCGTCCTGCCCCGTCTGCATCTTCATCATGCTGTTGAACTTCATGTCCATGTCTTTCTTCATCCACATGAACATCATGCCGACAAACAGCTTGTCGCTGAAGGAATAGCCTGCGGAAAGACTCGTCATATACATGTCCATACCTGTCGGCACAGCCATGAATTTCCCCGTAGGCATCCCGTTCATGACGGGCATGCCGAGCAGACTGTCGCCGTCCACCGAATGAGTGCCGTCCATGAGGCCGCCCATGTCAATGAACTGCTCACTCAGTTTAAAACGGAACTCGTACGTCTCGGCGATACCGCCGTTCGGAATGTTCATCGGCATGTTTCCGCCGCACTTACCGCAGCAGAGCCCTATATAAGCCCCCGCAGAAAGAGGGGTCAACAATATCAGAAAACTTGTTACGCATATCAGAATAAGCCTCCTCATAATAATCCTCTCCTTTTCCATATGAAAATAGCTCCAGAAGAAACACAGCGGCCCGGCTCCGGCCTTCAGCTTCCATATCCGGCAGACGAAGCAGATGTTTGTCAAAAGCTGAGGTCGTACCAGTGAGTGAGTTTCTACTGTTCAGTTTTCGCTGACAGGTTCGTTGTCAATGGCAGGGTGCACACAAAAAAGAGCCGGCCCGGCAGAAAGCCGCTATATCTTCAATTTATGAGCATCCCGGGGATCAGGAGGCTTCGGGAGGACGGTCCTTCTCCTCGCCGGTGAGTAATAAAGCAGGATTGGTTTTATATTCCCTGAACGGACCCGCACCGACTGGATACAGGCAGGCGACCGTCTTCAGTTGCAGATAGATCGTAGCACCGACTTTACCGCGAGACGGGACGAGGCCGGGGTTGGTGATATGGCACATCCCGCAGTGACAACACATCCCCGGGAACCTTCCGTGGACACTGTGACGGCCCCCTTCCATCTGGTGATGTCCGGAACAACAGTCGCATACGCTCGCATCCATTCCTCCGGCGGCATACTGCATCGGACATGCCGCCGGCTTCGTAAAAAAGTTCAGGGACAAAGATGTCAAGATCAGAAGGAAAACAATACAGGCTGAGCTCTTCGAGCCTTTGATCAACTTAACGGCTGGACTTTTCTTTAAATCCATTCTCCAGATTCCCTGATAGCATGGATGAAACATAAAGGCGGGGCAGATATACGGAAAGCGCGCGGATACAAGAAAATAGCAACGAAACAGGCAGCCTGATCAGGACGCAAGCACATGACATTATTCTACTTATAATGCAATGCCTGTCAACGTCAAATTCTGATTATAAAGTATCATAAGGGGAATTAAAGTCCGCCCTCCATTAATTCAACCCCTGTCCCGCGAATCCTTAACTTTATATTGGAGGGGTACGCGGCAAAACTCAACAAAATGCCTTGCCTCACCGGTGCCGACCGGGTCCTGCTTCGCAGTCTTACATTCTGAGATGTGGTACAGTAATGTTCAGTATTGAAGATAATTGAAAGCTGAAAAGAGCCATAAAAGAAAGGACCATTCGAAAGGTGGCCTCCGGGTTGTAGCCCTGCTTGAAGCGGCGAAGGGATTACTTGTCCTGCTTGTCGGCTTCGGACTGCTGGCTTTTATTCACAAAGACCTCCATCTGGCTGCCGAGAAACTCGTCAGACACTTTCACCTGAATCCGGCCAGCCGATATCCCCAGATTTTTATCGAAGCAGCCGAACACTTGACCGATCAGTATCTTTGGGCACTCGCTTTTTCAGCACTCCTCTACTCGGTGGTTCGCATGGTTGAAGCGTATGGTCTGTGGAATCAGCGTCAGTGGGCCGAATGGTTCGGACTCCTTACCGGGGGCATGTATATCCCGGTCGAACTGATCGAAATCATGAGGGGCGCGACCTGGCCAAAAGTTACCGTGTTCGTCATCAATGCGGCTATTGTGGGATATCTGGCTTACATCTTATTGCGCTCACGTCACGGCAGGAAACGTGCCTGAAATAGTATGACAAGTATCGAGACTAATCGTCAGTTTTCAGGGGAAAGATGGGTCAGGAAACTCGTAAGGAGCAGCACTATGAAACCTGAAACCGCCTCGGCAGTGATGACCCTGCGCAGCCACCCCCGGTAGGTTGCCGTTTCCGTCCACTGTTCCGGAGCCGATTTATTGAGGCGCGGCAGAAGGATAAATTTATTGACGCCGCCGAGGGAAATAAGAACAGCTACAACGAGCGATTTCAGCAAAAGGACGAGTCCGTAAGACGAATGGATGAGATAAGGCAAGCGCCTCACATTGATGAACCCCAGACTGACCCCCGCTGAAGCGCCTATGAAGACGCATACGGTAGCCATGCGGGAAAATCTCATTATGAGATTCCTGAAAATGGCAAAAAACTCGCTCCCGGCCTTGTTAATAAAGAAGGCATAACAGAAACGGATGTAAAAGAGTCCCCCGATCCAAAGGGAGACCGCGCAGATGTGAACTACATCGAGTACGAGCGGGACGGCGGTCCCCCTCCTGGTCCCCTGGTGGCCAGACATACTGATACTCACGAGGATCAGCAATGAAACAGCCGCCCCTGCGATCGAAATCCGCCTGCCGCCCCTGTGCGCCGCGGCGTACGACATAACAAGCACAACCGCAAGAAGACCTGTTCTGAGGACGGAGAATCTTCCATAACGCGTTTCCAGCAGAAAGGGAACGATCACAGAGTAAACCTCTTTCAGGGGGGTATCCGATATTATCGCTGCCTGCAGGAGAAGATAAAGAACTTCAGCGAACAGCACAATGATGGAGACCAGAAAAATCATCCGGGCAGAGGTCTCGCCGAGGCACTTCCGTTTTCCCGGAAGGTAGCATACGTCGGCGCCTGAAGGATCGGTGATGAGAACACGCGATGCATAAGCACCGGTTATAAAGAAGACGCCGGACAGGAAGATCCAGTAAAAAAGGAGCATGGCGACGTTTGTGGCGGTCATCTACTTAATGATAAAGATATACGACCCGGTCTGCTTATGACCGTCCAGGCTCACACATTTCCACTTTACCTGATACCTGCCCCGTACAAGGTCTTTCGGGAGTTCCGCTTCCATGACTGTATTGTCCTTAAGAAACTCTGTTTTCCCCGAAACCGTTCTCCCCGAACTGTCAATGACTGTGACCGTTGAAAAGATCGGTTCGACTGAATTGGAAAAAGTTATTCTCACCCTCGCCGGCGGAACTGTCACAACGGCTCCCTGTTTCGGACTGCATTCGTGCAGGTGAACATGGGCGGAAACAGCGGTCGGAAACATGATTAATAAAACGGCAAAAAAGACAAGCGGCCTCATACCATAGCCCTCCTTTTTTCTATTCCCTCTTCCCAGTATATCAACTATACTGTTCTCAAACATAACCCACCCTTCTGCCGGAATTGACGCCGGCACAGAGCCGCGGCAAATACCGGCACGCCGGCACTATTACTGATGCTCATTGAAAATCGC
The DNA here is from genome assembly GCA_046707105.1 of Thermodesulfovibrionales bacterium. Lineage (GTDB taxonomy): Bacteria > Nitrospirota > Thermodesulfovibrionia > Thermodesulfovibrionales > UBA6898 > JARRRD01. Next base: position 7,306 of record JBJKOV010000068.1, on the reverse strand, counting down.
TTCAAACGTAGGCGCGATTTCACGAAATGCCCTGAGGACTGCGGGATCGAAATGCCCGGGCATGGTCCTTCCGTCCCCCTCGGTTATGATCTTGAAGGTCTTATCATGATCAAAGGCCGGTTTGTAGGGGCGCGGACTGCGCAGTGCGTCATACTGGTCGGCGAGCATGACAATTCTTCCTTCAAGAGGTATCTCATCACCTTTAAGTCCCCCCGGATATCCCCCGCCGTCCCACCTCTCGTGATGGTTCAGAGCGATAGAAACCGCCATTTCAATCTTCCTGTGGGATGAACCCGAAAGTATCTTCGCACCGATGGACGTATGCGTTTTCATGATCTCAAATTCCTCCCTTGAGAGCGGACCCGGTTTCAGAAGTATGTTGTCAGGAATGCCTATCTTTCCTATGTCATGAAGCTGGCCGGCGTAAGTTATCGTTTCAACAAAATCCGGGGATAAATCGATGGCTTCAGAGATCTTGTTCGAATAGAATCCTATCCGGGATATATGCGCTCCGGTGTCCGTATCCCTGAATTCGGCCGCTGCAGTCAATTTTTGTATCATCTCGTTGCTGATGTTTTCGAGTTCTCTATAGGCATCGTCAAGCTCAAGTGTCCTTCTGCGCACCTCCTCTTCCAGGATCTGATTATGGCGGAGCACAAAATCCTCAAACGACTTGACCTTAAGAAGATTTTCAACCCGGATCGTCAGTTCGGCCCTGTCGAAGGGCTTGGAGATAAAATCGTTTGCGCCACACCTGAGCCCCTTTAGCTTCGATTCCCTGTCATTGAGCGCCGTAACGATAACTATCGGTATATTTGCTGTCTTCGGTTCCGATTTTATGAGGTTGCAGGCCTCGTACCCGTCCATCACCGGCATTATGATGTCAAGGATTATAAGGTCCGGGCTGTATGTCTTACTCTTTTCAACCGCCACCTTGCCGTTTACAGCGATGTCTATATCATACCCCATGGATAGCAACCACTGGCTGAGAAGCTTGACGTTGGTCTCCTCATCGTCTGTGATCAGTTTCTTTTCATTGCGCTTCTTCATCTGTCCAGCACCTCCCTTACCTTGGTTACAAGATCTCTTGGGGAGACCGGTTTCAGGATAAAGTCCATGCCCTCTGCAATCAGTTCCCTCTTATCCATGATATCCATGGTATATCCGCTTGCAAAGAGCACTTTGACATCCGGACTGGTCTTCCTTATCTCCTCGTAGGCCTCTCTGCCGTTCTTCTTCGGCATGATCATATCCAGGATGACCAGGTGAATACTGTCCCTGTTCTCAACGAATTTCATGACGGCGTCTTCCCCGTCCTCCGCTGTTATAACGCTGTAGCCGAATGACTCCAGGACGATCCTTGACAGCTTCCTCAGCGAGGCATCGTCCTCGGCCACGAGAATGGTCTCCTTTCCGCCTTTAAGGGGGATATAAACCGCGGCCACCCGCCCTCTGTCTGCCGGATCTCCATTAAGCGGCAGTAATATTTTGAATGTCGTGCCTTTTCCCACCTCGCTATAAACATTGATAAAGCCTCCGTGCTGTTTGATGATTCCATAGGCCATCGAAAGGCCCAGTCCCGTTCCCTTTCCGACCCCCTTTGTCGTAAAAAAAGGCTCGAATATCTTTTTTTGAGTCTCTGCATCAATTCCGGTCCCGTTATCCGCAATAGAAATGAAGGCATAGCGCCCGGGCTCACCATACCCATGGGCCGCTATAAACTCATCATCTATTTCCCTCAGCCCGGTGTCGATCGTTAAGACCCCGCCTTTCGGCATTGCATCGCGCGCGTTTGCGGCAAGGTTCATCAAGACCTGCTCTATCTGTCCAAAATCGACCATCACTAATATTTCTTTGCCGGTCAGATCAGTTATGAGCCTGATATCCTCGCCTATGATTCGTGAAAGCATTTTTTCTGTACTGATAACTATCTCGTTGATATCAACAGTCTTAAGATCGGAAACCTGTTTTCGACTGAAGGCAAGGAGCCTCTGCGTGAGATTAGCAGCCCTCTCCGCAGCGGCAAGCACCTCCTGCAGATCGTCCGCCGATGGATGACCTTTTTCCAGTTTGTCCAGCGCCAGGGCCCCGAACCCGAGTATTGCGTTGAGGATATTATTGAAATCGTGTGCGATGCCTCCGGCAAGTGTGCCTATAGCCTCCATCTTCTGAGAATGACGAAGCTGCGCTTCAAGCTTCTTTTGTTTGGTTATATTCAGAACCATTCCCGATATCGTGTCCCCCTCAAGTGTCGAGTTAAAAAGCAGATGTATCGGTTTTCCAGATTTTGTCCTGGTCTCAAGTTCAAAGTTATGCACCTCTCCGCTTTTCTTCAGCTTGTCAAGGAAGATGATTCTGTCCTGAGGATTCTTGTACCTCATCAAGGCGCCCTCAGACATCATTTCTTCAGGCGATATGAACTCGAAGAGATCCGCCAAAACCTTATTCACATACAGGAATCTTCCATCCAGAGTAGATTTGTATATGCCGATGGATGCATTATCAACAAGATCGCGGTATTTTTTTTCTGAACCTTTAAGGGCCTTTTCGGCCCGCTTGCGCTCGGTGATGTCGCTTATCATGACAAGCAGATGAGGCTCTCCTCCCACTTTGAAGCGGACAAAACGGCAGGCATACCAGGCCTTCCTGCCAAAGGTGGTCACTATATGGGCATCGAGGCTCTGTTCCTCACCTGAGGCCATTGCTGCATCGGCCGCGGCAGCCATCCCCGACTTTCGCCAGGATTTTAGATGATGGTAATTCTGTTTGAGCAGACCGTCAACAGTTGTCCCTACCGCCTTTGCCGCTCCTTCATTGGCAGAGAGACACTGGCCGGATGCATCGTACGTCAGGATCGCAACGGGAGATGAATCGACCACCGCCTTGTTGAACGCAAGGGCGTCGGCAATGAGTTGTTCGGCCTTCTTGCGCTCGGTGATGTCCGAAAACATACCGAGGATGCACTGCAAGCCTGCCAGCTCGATAAGTTCCGCCGATATGAGCAGATCGCCGATCTCCCCCGACTTGCGCCTGAACTTGGCTTCGAGGTTCTGTACCCGCCCCTGAGCTCGCAGGGTCCCGGCCATTCTGGTCCGATCCTCATGATTGACCCAAAGCTGCAGGTCAAGCGAACTGCGGCCGATTATCTCCGCACGCGAATATCCATAGACGTCCAGAAAAGCATTGTTAACGTCAATAAAAGTACCGTCGGACAACAGTGAAATAACAATGCCCACGGGACTATTGTGAAAGACCTTCGAAAAACGGGCCTCACTTTGCCTTAGGGCTTCTTCGGCCTGTTCACGCTGGGTAACATCGACGTGCGTACCCACCAGGCGAATGGGCTCTTTCTGGTCGTTATAAACCAAAAATGCCCGCGACAGGATATTGACATAGTGGCCATCCTTATGGCGCATGCGGAACTCCATCTCGTATTTGTCAGTCCGTCCCTCCAGAAACTCCCGCACGACGGCGAGAGAGGGCTCCAGATCATCGGGATGGACCAGCAGCTTCCAGGTATCCAGATGACCATTCAGTTCAGTCTCGGAGTAGCCCAGCATCGACTTCCAGCGCGGCGAATAGTATACTTCGTTTGTCTTGAGGTTCCAATCCCAAAGTCCGTCGTTGGCGCCCAGCATGGCAAGCCTGAACCGTTCTTCGCTGATACGAAGTGTCTCCTCTGTCCGTTTACGCTCGCTGATATCCCGCATGATAAAAGTGTAGCTTACGATATTCTGTTGCCTGTCTCTCATGGCTGCTGCAGTGATTTCCACCGGTATTGTCTTTCCATCTTTTGTAAGTCTGACAGACTCGTATTCATTAAGCGAACCCTCTGTTTTTAGGATGTTTAAGCAGTGCGCCAGTTCTCCCTGCGCAAGTGTTTCGGGAATCGTCATAGTAATGGATCTCCCGATCGCCTCTTCCGATGTAAACCCCATCATTCTTTCCGCACCTTCGTTCCAGGAAACTATGTCCCCATTCAAGTCGATGGTTAAGACCGCATCAGGAATGTTCTTTATAATCGAAGCTAGAAAGGTTATCTCCTCTTCCCGCCGCAGATGCTCCACCGCGAAAGAGATGTTGTCTGCGACCGAACCGAGAAGCTCTATCGCTTCTTCATCAAAGCAATAAGGTTCACTTGCATAGAAGGTGATCGCACCCCAGACATGGTTTTCGTCTTTGAAAGGAAAGGCCGCTGCCGAAAGGTACCCCTGTTTCAAGACCTCCCCGCGCCATGGTCCCATAAGCGGATCGTTCTCCGTATCGTTGGAAACAAAGTACCTTCCCTCCCGTATAGCGCTGCCGGTCGGCCCTTTTCCTTCAGGAATATCCGGTCTTACAGAAATCTTTACCGCATCGAGATAGCCATCTTCACAACCGCAACGCGCAACCGGCGTCACCAGCCTGGTTTCCGGATCAACATGGCCGATCCATGCCATACGAATAAGGCCGGACTCAACAGATATGCGGCAGGCTTTTTCGTAGATTTCCGATATATCGCGGCTTCTGATAATAACTTCGGTGATCTTTGTCTGGGCGGCGTAAAGTTTTGACAGACGAAGGCTCTTTGCGTCAGCCTCAAGGAGCCTGTTACGCAAACCGTCCAGCCCGCTTCGATACTTTTTCCCCGACCCTTTATTTTCTTTCACTGTTTTCCTTCTCATGCCGGAAGAGCCACTATGATCAAATTATAGCAGTCTTAACGGAGAAAAGAAGTCACAGGACGCGGAGATCTACTTAAAGGAGAAAGGATACAACCCAATGCAAGGTTTTTCAGGAGTTCCGCCTCCATGATTGCATTATCCTCAAGAAACTCTATTTCCCCCGAAACCCGTCCCATGTCGAGATCGATCCTTCAAATACTTCGCAGGGCAACGATGACGTGCAGGAGGAAGATGAGTGTGTTAGATACCTGAGGCGCGCTGTCTTTCCTGCAGAGGTAGTTCTCTTTTAAAGAAGGTCTTCATTGCTCGTACCAGTTGTTCCGGTTCATCCTCTTGTATAAAATGACCTCCCGTGGGGATTCGTATCAGCACGCTTCCCGTTATCTCGCGATGCAGTTTTTCCGAAATGTCCGGTCTTAAATAAGGGTCCGCATCTCCGCGGATGATCAGCACAGGCACAGCAAGCTCGCGAAGTTCGTTCTCGATATCCATCAGGTCCTGGTTATTCAGGCACCTTGCAAAATGCAGGAACGCCTTGCGACCTCCCGGCTTCAGCATGGGTCTCATGAAAAGGTCCATCAGTTCAGGAGTGAACCGCTCCTTGTGATAGATGCCGCGTTTGACAATTAGACCAAAAGCTCCGACGTCCATAGCCGCCATGAGGAACTGACGAAAGACAGGGGTCCGCATCGCGATGATAGGCTGGACGGGCCAGTAGTCATACCCTACGGTATTGATCATGGTGAGATCATAGAGAAGGTCCGGAAAGCGGACTGCCAGGAGCTGTCCCATGCCTCCGCCAAGATCATGTCCGACAAAATGAAATTTCCGGATGCCGAGGGCAGCCGCGAATTCCCCGAGCCGCTCCGCATGGTCTTTTATCCCGCAGGGCGCATTGAGGGGCTTATCCGAATCACCACAGCCCAGCAGGTCGATTGCAAGGACCTCATAATCTGCCGCCAGTAAAGGTATAATTTTTCTCCAAATAAATGAATATGTTGTAATGCCATGGACGAGCAGGACCGGTTCGCCGCTTCCGGAATGAAGGTAGGCAATAGTATTTCCAGAGACCGTACAGGTTTTCTTTTCCATAGACATCTGTCCCCTGTTACAAAAAAGGACTTCCTCATATTATTTTTTCACACTTCCATCCAAATCACAATTTTTGATAAATTTTCATCGTATCACCTTATCACAGAAAGGCCCCACCACGGTTCCTGTTTCTGACCGCAGGAATTGTCCTATCCTAAGCGTGGAACCCTTCAACGGTCTGAGAAACCTGATAGAATGTATTTATGAAAGGAGGTGGCTGAAGGGTGGCTACATCGACTGGAACTCAATTGGCTCAGGGTATGAGGCAGAAGATCGAGCAACTGAAGGAGGTGTGCAAAGGGATCGATGAGGGCATCGCTTCCCGCGCCCCGGAGGGACGATGGTCTCCCAAGGAGATCCTCTCCCACCTTGCCGGACCCGAGGGGTCGGGACATCTGCCCATCTTTCAGGCCTTTATTGAGGAGAAGACCCCCACGTTAACCCTGGAGCCCGGGAATCCTTTTTTCTCGGAGACGCGCAGCCAAATGACCTTTGCTCAACTCCTCATCGAGGTCGAAAGGGAGTACGACCGCATAGCTGCGTTTGCGGCGGGCTTATCGGCAGAACAGCTTGACCGGAAGGCCTATATCCACATGCTCAAGGACACACCCTGGGGAGAATACCCGACGCTCGAAAGCATGATCAGCGTCCTGGGAGAGGGGCATCTTCAATATCACATCGACCACATGGGTGAGATCCTCAAGGCACTTAAAGGCGGATAAAAACGCTGGAGACACTTCGCGAAGCACACTGTTAACTTCTTTCTGTTCTCTCGACGCTGCCGACAGCCGACGCCGTCAGCTAAATATAATGGATTATATCACTCGTTCAATGATTTCTTTAGATCTGGTGTCATTTATCTCAAAGAAACTTATTGAAGCAAGGGGTATTAGGAGTTGCTTCCCGGTTGCAAACTATGGCCGCTGATAGAATCCAGGGAAGTGTGGAGGAAGAAGCCGGGGGGAAGGGTCTTCAGCCGGCAAGCTCGCGCGCCAGACGGTGGTATTTTTCGTGAACTCCTTCCCCGACCTCTTCCTTCTCAACCTTGTCAAAGGCCTCGGCAAGCCTCCTCTGATCATCGTCGGAAAACAGTCGGTCGGCCATGGGATAAAGAACCTTATCTTCCTTGGCTATATGTGCTTTGAGACGGCCGGCATATGCCGCCAGATTGTCTCTTACCACTGCAACATCGGACTCTTCCCCGGCTGCCGCTTTTGGCAGCGCCTCGGCTACGGCGGCAACATTTTTCCTGTTCTCCTCGTGTTCCCTGAGCATAACGAGGATCGGCCCGCTGTCAGAGGGCATCCCTTTTTCCTCCATTCGTACAAAGAGTATATTTTCCTCTTTAGCATGGTGGCAGCGGTCTGCGAAATTGCGCAGGAAATCGATAATTTTTTCCACCTTCTCGCCATCAACCTTGCCAGTCCTGCCGATCTCCTCCACCTCGCGCTCCGCGGCGCTGATGACAAGCAGAATGGTCTGATGTTCCTCTTTCAGCAGTTGGGTCGGCGTCATATGATTCTCCTCCCTATCTCTTCATTTCAGCTAAT
>JBJKOV010000067.1:0-3951 GCA_046707105.1 Thermodesulfovibrionales bacterium | reverse complement strand
AGCAAAGCGAGCCGGAACCCTTCTGAGAAAGATTCCAGGCGAGTTTGGAATCACCCGTGCCGGCTTTGTTGCTGCCGCCGGACATTCAGGGATAGCTTATCTGCAGCCTCTGGATGCCGGTAGCCTTTCCGGAGTCATTATTGATTTCAATGACCACTCCGGAGAGGATCCCCTGGCCGTGGGCGGTGTCAAACTTCGCGGGCATGGCGGTGAGAAAACGCGTGATGACCTGGGCGGCTTCGACCCCGATGATCGAATTGGCGGGACCTGTCATGCCGACGTCGGTGATGTAGGCCGAGCCGTTGGGCAGGATCTTTTCATCCGCTGTCTGCACATGTGTATGCGTTCCGACCACGGCACTGACCTTGCCGTCGAAATAATAGCCGAAGGCCATCTTCTCCGATGTCGCTTCGGCGTGAAAGTCCACAATGATTATTTTGGCCTCTTTAGAGAGGGTCTCTATCTCCGCCATTGCGGTCCTGAATGGACAGTCCAGAGCCGACATGAAAACCCTGCCTGAAACATTCATCACCGCGACCCTGGGGCAGCCGGGCAGGGTAAGCGTGACGCTTCCATAACCCGGTACGCCCGGCGGATAGTTGAGCGGCCTCAGGACCCGGTTGTCTTTTGAAATATAGTGGACAAAATCCTTCTTGTCCCACACATGGTTGCCGGTCGTGACAACATGGACCCCCATTGAAAACAGCTCAAGGACAAGGGACTCTGTCAGGCCGAAGCCGCCGGCGATATTTTCGCCGTTGACGACGACCAGGTCTACTTTGTATCTGTCCGTCAGGCTCGGAAGCAGGGCCTTCAGCGCCATCCTTCCGGTTTTACCTACTATGTCACCGACGAAGAGCACTTTCATTTATAGTTGTTCCGTATAAGGGTTGTCACGACATTCACAATTTGTCATTTCCCGACCCTCACGGGGAATCTTTCCGAAAAGAAGGATTCCCGAGGCGCTTCACTTGCGGGAATGACACACGGTTAATGTCGTTATGTGTATCCGTCACTGTTACCCTACTTGGCGTATTCGACATATCTGGATTCTCTGATGACCGTCACTTTGATCTGTCCGGGATAGGACATCTCCGCCTCGATTTTTTTCGAAAGGTCTCTTGCTATCATCGAAGACATATCATCGCTGATATCTTCGGGTTTGACGATTATCCTGATCTCCCTGCCCGCCTGGATAGCGTAACACTTATCGACGCCTTTGAACGAAAGCGCCATCTTCTCAAGGGCCTCGAGCCTCTTCAGGTAGTTCTCGATGCTCTCCCTGCGTACACCCGGTCTGGCTGCGGAAAGGGCGTCGGCCGCTGCGACAAGGGCCGCCTCCACTGTCGCGGGTTCCCCCTCACCGTGATGTACCAGAATGGCATTCACCACCTTCTGGTTCTCTCCGAATTTGCGTGCCAGGTTTGCCCCGATCTCCTGGTGGGTCCCCTCTATTTCATGGTCGACGGCCTTCCCGATATCGTGCAGGAGTCCGGACCTCTTTGCAAGTTTGGCGTCCACGCCGAGTTCACCCGCCATCATCCCCGCAATATAGGCCACCTCACGTGAGTGCTGCAGTATGTTCTGGCCGTAAGATGTCCTGTATTTCAGCCTGCCGATGGTTCTTATAAGTTCGGGATGGATTCCCGAGAGACCCAGATCGAAAACGGATTTTTCCCCTTCTTCCCTGATGCCGGTATCTACTTCCTTCTTCACTTTTTCGACTATCTCCTCGATCCTGGTAGGATGGATCCGGCCGTCGGTGATAAGCCGTTCAAGAGAAATCCGCGCTACTTCGCGCCGCACGGGATCGAAGGCCGACAGCGTCACCATTTCGGGGGTGTCATCCACGATAAGATCCACACCCGTGGCAGCTTCGAGTGCCCTGATATTTCTTCCCTCCCGGCCTATGATCCTGCCCTTCATCTCGTCGTTCGGCAGGCTCACCGCCGATACGGTCGCATCGGCCACGTAATCGCTGGCGTAACGCTGTATGGCGAAACCGATGACTTCCTTGGCCTTCTTCTCGGCGTTCTCCTTTGCCTCCTCCTCGATTTTCTTCGACAGCTTTGCAATGTCGTATCGGGATTCCTCTTCCACGCGCCTGAGGAGTTCCTGCCGCGCCTCCTCCGAAGTAATCTCGGACAGTCTTTCGAGGACTTGCGACTGCTCCTTTATGAGCTGGTTGTAACGATTATCCTTTTCCTGGATGGCGCGTTCCCTTGAACCGAAGTCCTTTTCCCACCTGCCGAGTTCGTGGTCCCGCTTGTCGATCTGGTCGAACTTTCTTTCGATGGTTTCTTCCTTCTGTCTCAGTCTTTTTTCGAGGTGATTTAACTCTGAGCGCCGCTCCCTTAATTCCTTTTCAGCATCATTTTTTGCCTGGTACAGGATGTCCTTCGCCTCGATTGAGGCCTCTTTCTTGACGGATTCCGCGCTCTTCGACGCCTCATCGATTATCTTCGTCTTTTCGTCTTCGATCGAATCTTTTCTGGATTTCAGGGCCTGCCTGTAAACCAGGCCCAGAATGACGCCGATGACGATTCCGACGCCGATGGAAATAGAAATATTAACGGGGTTGATCATCTGGTGTACTCCTCCTTTTCCGAAGCCGTGATTTCATGATCCTCTCGTACCCTTGAGAGGAGGGAGTGTAAAACGACCTGTGAATATTCATGTAGTTCTGCGCGACATAATGTTTTTCGAAACTGTGGGGATATTTATACCCTTCCCCTGCTCCAAGCCTTTTCGCTCCGGCATAGTGGGAGTCCTTCAGGTGAGCGGGGACCTCCTGCACGGGTTCGCTGCGGATGGTTTCAATCGCCTTGTCGATGGCGGCACAGGAGGCGTTGCTTTTCGGCGCGGCCGCAATGTAAACCGCGGCCTGGGCCAAAGGTATTCTGCCCTCCGGCATGCCGATCTTCTCCAGCGCCTGCATCGCCGAAACCGCTACACAAAGGGCGGTCGGATCGGCGTTGCCGACGTCTTCGGCCGCGCAGATGACTATCCGCCGGGCCACAAATAATGGGTCATCTCCCGCCTCCAGCATCTTGGCAAGCCAATAGACGGAGGCGTCCGGGTCCGAGCCGCGCATGCTCTTGATGAAAGCCGACACCGTATTATAGTGTTCGTCCTCGTCATAATATATGGTCCTGTTTTGCAGGACCTCTTTGGCATGATCAACGGTGATCCTGCACCGGCCGTCGGCGGCCATGCATGACAGGAAGGCGAGTTCGAGTATATTCAGCGCCCTCCTTGCATCGCCCTCACTGACGGAGGCTATGAAGTCGACCGCGTCGTCGTCGATAGATACATCATGGTTGCCCAGACCCTTCCTGTCCGAAAGAGTCCTGCGCAAAAGAGTCCTGATATCGTCCTTCCGGAGAGGCCTGAACTGGAAGATCACGGACCGGGAGGAGAGGGCGGGAACGAGGGAGAAAAACGGGTTCTGAGTCGAGGCGCCGATGAGTGTGAGATCTCCTTTTTCGATGTAGGGAAGCAGAGCGTCCTGCTGGACCTTGTTGAACCTGTGGATCTCGTCGACGAACAGGATAGTCTTTTCACCTCTGACTGAGGCGACTGCGTCCCTGATGTCCTTTATTCCGGCAGTGACTGCATTCAGGGAGATAAAGTCTGAGCGGGTCTTTCCCGCGATGATATGCGCAAGGGCTGTCTTGCCTGTGCCCGGGGGTCCGTAGAGGATGAGGGAGACTATCTTGTCCTCTTCTATGAGCCTCCTTAAGGGCTTGTTTGCGGCGAGCAGATGGGACTGACCCAGGAGGTCTTCAAACTCCTCGGGCTGCATCCTCCACGCAAGCGGAGGTGTCCTTTTTTGTTCTTTAAAGAGTTCCAATTCCTAGTCCGGAGGCCGGACTATGATTCGGACAGAACTTTTGGAGTTGAGAAAACTCTGAGTTCAGGTAATTGGTTGCATGAAAGATCTATTAAAAA
>JBJKOV010000066.1:0-3858 GCA_046707105.1 Thermodesulfovibrionales bacterium | reverse complement strand
AGCGGTCCCGGTAGCCGTCTGACCCGACGACATGACATCCGTCGGTTTTTTAACGCAGCCGGTTGACAGTATCTCGTCGGAAATCACAAAGTTGTTTTCGTCATATTTCGCATTGCCCGGGACCTTTACGGCAGCCGTGGACGGCTCCATTCCGGTGGCAAGGACGACCATTTCATGGCGTACCTCGATCTTCTTGCCCGAGAGCGTATCCTCGACGGTCAAGATGACGTCCCCGGTCGACGGGTCCTCTTCAATCTTTGCGACCTTGCCCTTAACAAAGGATACGTTCGCGTCCGCCTTCACCTTATTGTAGAATTTCTCGTACCTGCCGGGCGTCCTCAGATCTATGTAATAGATCGTCGACTTCGACTCCGGATTCGCATCCCTGATATAGGTCGTCTGCTTGAGCGAGGCGAGACAGCATATGTATGAACAGAACGGCAGATGATTTTCATCCCTGGAGCCCGCGCACTGGACAAAGGCGATATTATTAACTTGTTTGCCGTCCGAGGGTCTCACAATCTTCCCCTGGGTGGGGCCGTTCGTTGCGGCGAGTCTTTCCATCATCATGTTCGTGATCACGTTCTGAACTTTTCCAAAAGAAAGGTTCGTCATTTTTGTCGCATCGTAAGGGTTCCAGCCGGTCGCCCAGACGATCGATGCAGCCTTAATGTTAAAAGTCCTGGCCTTATCCTCGAGATCTACTGCATCGTATGCACAGGCATCCTTGCATTTCTGAGCGGCAGCCGTTCCTATTACGGACGGATCGATAACATAACGCTGCGGGAAGGCCATTTCATGTGGCAGATAGGCGGCCTTTCTCTTGTCCATCCCGAAGTTGAAAACGTTAGGTATCTCTGAATCGCAGGCCTCGGCGCACTTGCCGCAGCAGGTGCACTTCGAATTAACATAACGCGGACTGGTCTTGAGGGTGACGTCATAATTCCCCGGGCCTCCCGCTATCTTCTCTACTTCCGTAAGGGTGAACCACTTGATGTTCTTGTTCTTCTTTATCCTCTGGAAGTTTATTTCCAGTCCGCACGTGGGCGGGCATATCTTCGGGAAATACTTGTTCAGCTGGGCCACTCTTCCGCCCAGATAGGGGTTCTTTTCCACGATGAAAACTTCGTACCCGACCTCAGCCGCTTCGAGAGCTGTGGTAATACCGCTGATTCCTCCCCCCACAACCAGAATAGTTCCGGAAACAGGGGTACCGGTTTTTTCATCTGCCATATTTTCCTCCATCTTTACACGGGTTAACAAAGCAACTGCGTCAAATCCTTCAAGCCGGGCAACCCATTATAACATTATGGAAATAAATAGGGTAATCCAGCCGTCATCCTTCTTTTTTTCTGCCAACTGGGGAAAGGACTTAATCTGTCCGGATGAAGTCCTTTCCCGAATCAGCAGCCTTATCCGCATTGTGCCCAGGACCCCAAGGGCCCTGGGCACAACACAACAACTGCAGTATTCGGACTAATCCGGTATGATCTGGATATAGTCTTTCTTGAAGACCGACCATTCCTTCGTTTCAGGGTTGAACTTCGAGTTCACAAAGCACTTCCAGTTCTTCTCATCAACGAGGTCGAAATCAGACCTGTAATAGAAACCTGGATACCTGGACTCTTCCCTGAAGAGGATATGCCTGAGGTGGGACTCGACGGTACCGAGCCTGTGATAGTTTTCCCAGGCCCTGAGCAGTTCGTGGAGGTCGCCTGCAGCCATCTTCTCAGAGTCTTCCCTGAGCATGCCGAGGAGGTGGAAAGCCCTGTCGAGCATCGCCTTGCTCGTAACGTATGACGTTGCAATGCCTGCACCATACTCGTCCGTGATCTTCATGAGTCTTCTCTGGAAGCCGGCCGGCTTGATGTAGTTCGGGTTGACATCTACGGACGTGGACTTCTGATAGTGCTCCATGAAGGTCCTTACCGGCCTGTAGACCAGGTCAACAAGATCTTTCGTCGACTCTTTAAGGGCCGGTTTGAAGTCCTTGTTGTCGCCGATGAACCTGACCATCGACTTCGCAACCATTCTTCCCTCGGCATGTGAGCCGGAGGAGAACTTGTGGCCGGAAGCTCCCGTGCCGTCGCCTGCGGTGAAGAGGCCGTTGACGGTGGTCATGCCCTTGTAGTTCTTACCCTTGTAAGGGACCTTGTATGAATCGGGGACCCAATCTTCGTTCGGGCCTGCAACCCAGATACCGCAGCAGCCGGAGTGCGAACCGAGGAGATAGGGCTCGGTAGGCATGATCTCGGAGCCGACCTTCTCAGGCTCGGTGTTCGTGCCTGCCCAGAGACCTGCCTGGCCAACGGACATGTCAAGGAAGTCTTCCCATGCCTCGGCGAGGAGGTGCTTAACTTCCTTCGGGGTCATATTGGCGGAGAGGTTTGCAAGGGCGGTAGGCGTATCCATGAAGATCGGGCCTCTGCCTTCCCTCATCTCTTTCAGCATAAGGTGGTTTCTAAGGCATGATGCAGGTACTTTTGCAAGGCCGTACGGAGGATACTGCTTGAGCATCTCGGCGTTCGTTGCCATGTAGTTTTCGCCGAGCGTGTTGGTGGCCTTCGCCTTAAAGAGAAGGAACCATGCGCCCACAGGGCCGTAGCCGTCTTTAAACCTTGCGGGCACGAACCTGTTTTCCATCATGGTCAGCTCTGCGCCGACTTCGCCGCACATGGTGTAGGTCGAGCCTGCATTCCAGACAGGATACCAGCATCTGCCCATACCCTCACCGGTAGCCCTCGGCCTGTAGATGTTGACAGCGCCGCCGCATGCGACCATCATCGTGTTGGTCTTTATGACGTATACCTTGTTTTCTCTGACGCTGAAGCCCACCGCGCCCGCGATCCTGTTAGGCTCGTTGGCGTCGAGGAGGAGCTTCACGATGAAACATCTTTCGATGATATTGTCCGAACCGAGGGCGGCCTTTGCAGCCTCGGCAACGATCCTCTTATATGACTCCCCGTTGATCATGATCTGCCAGCGGCCGGAGCGGACAGGCTTTGTTCCGATCTTGAGGATCGGGGCACCCTGTGCGCCGTCAACGGTCTTGCCGTCTTCGAGGGTCTTCCAGATCGGGAGTCCCCACTCTTCAAAGAGGTAAACCGACCTGTCTACGTGGCGGCCTACGTCGAAGATGAGGTCTTCCCTGACGATGCCCATGAGGTCGTTCCTGATCATTCTCACGTAGTCGTCCGCGGTATTCTCGCCGAGGTAGGTGTTGATAGCGGAAAGTCCCTGTGCAACCGCGCCGCTCCTTTCGAGTGCGGCCTTGTCGCAAAGAAGGATCTTTGTGCCCTCAGGGGCCCATTTCTTTATTTCGTAAGCTGTGCCGCATGCCGCCATGCCGCCGCCGACAATCAGGATGTCGGTCTCCAGCTCGACTACTGCCGGGTCTAACGTTGCCGGTAATTCGCCTATTGGCTTGTTAGGTAATGCCATGTCTCTATTCCTCCTGTTTTGATTTTTCTGTCAATTACTTGCCGTGAATGGCAATCGGCCTTTTAAGCTCTACATTATCGACCTCTTCGTCGGAGAGTCTCTCGGTAACGAGATCCTTTCCCTTGTGAGCAGCATTCTTGGGGTCGATTGAACCTTCAGGCGTCGTCCTGATCGGGAATTTGAAACGCTGCAGGTTGCCGTTTCTGAACTGGATGGTCCACATGATGGAATCCGAGCTCATCATCGGCTGCACGACACCGCCGAGGGGAACGATATCGGAGTATGCTCTCACAGATATCGCGCCCTGGGGGCAAATCTTGACACAGGAATAGCATTCCCAGCACTGATCAGGCTCCTGGTTGTAAGCCTTCATGTTCTCGACATTCAAGACCATTAAGTCGCTCGGGCAGATGTACA
>JBJKOV010000065.1:0-12614 GCA_046707105.1 Thermodesulfovibrionales bacterium | reverse complement strand
CGGCTGGAATTATAATGTTGAATGCGTAAATTAATATATGCGTCATTGATTATATCTTTCGCCCTGTTTTTCACAACCCGGAGTGTATGGGCCTTCGACACGTGCGATCAGAACTGCTCCAAGTGCCACAGCCTGACTGCAAAACAGGCTAAGGATGCGCTCGAAAAGCTGATTCCCGATGTGAAGGTGCTTGAGGTCGGCAAAGGCCCGATAAAAGGTCTCTGGGAAGTCGGCATGGAAACACAAGGAAGAAAAGGGATCGTCTATATCGATTTTTCAAAGAAGAAGATCATCGCCGGCAACATCGTCGACCTGGCGAGCAGGACAAATTACACGCAGGAAAGCTTTCAGCGCATAAACAAAGTCGACTTCGCTTCAATACCGCTCAAGAATTCGATCATAATGGGTAAAAAGGATGCCAAGCATAAAGTAGTGGTATTTATCGACCCCGTTTGACCATTCTGCGCACGACTTCATCAGGAGATGAAGAAAATTTTGGAGAAGAGAAAAGATATCGCGTTTTATATAAAGTTCTTTCCGCTTCCGATGCATAAGCAGGCCTATGCGGATTCAAAGTCAATAGCCTGCAGTAAAAATCCTCTCGCGCTTCTCGACGAAGTATATGACAGGAAGCCGTTGCCTGAAGCTAAATGTAAGACTACTGTGGTCGATGACGATATGAAGCTGGGCAAAAAGCTCGGCATCACCGGAACACCCGCCATAATACTTTCCAACGGTACCGTAATACCCGGCTATCGCGATGCCGATTCTATTATCAAGCTGATCGACCAGAAGTAAGACGGTCGCCGGCGGTTTGCAGCGCTGCCTTGACAACATTCCCCCCCCGATATAATATAAACGGCTTGCCGAAGTGGCGGAACTGGTAGACGCGCTAGGTTCAGGGTCTAGTAGCGGAAACGCTGTGGGGGTTCGAGTCCCCCCTTCGGCACCATCATAAATACCCCGCTTGAGCCGCTCTCCTCAGAACCCCACTTATCAGGCAAGTGATGAAGAAGCTTCAAAGTTCTTGGAAATCAACGGCCAGCCTTGCTGATCCGCGGCCAAAATTCTTTTCAGTATAAACTACCCGACACTCTTTGGCGTCTTAACTGCTGTCCTGGTCTTCCTGTTTTTTGGAGGCTGCCTGCTGTCCCAGAAGGATGCCGAGGGGGCTTTTTTCCCCGTCAGTGCCTGATACCAGTAAGATGACGGCTTGTCCTGTATTCTCTTGTATGCACTCTGCACAGCATAGCGGACCTGATACCGGTAAAAAGAAGGTTTGCGATAGAGAGGATAGAGCTCCTTGAAGTTTGAGAGAGCCCTGAGCCTCTCACTCCATGACATGATAAGCTCCGTGGCACGGTCAATAGGAACGCCCGTATCCCGGCATATGAGTCCGAACGTATAGGCAATATTGTGTATGCCCGTTTCGGACTTCGGCAGGACGTTCAGCAATACCTCACACGCATCCTGAGCGGCACTACCGTCTCTTTTACTTTCATCCTTCTTCACAACTACTCCTTTTCCCCGGCCAAACCACTTAATTCACAGAGTTATGACCCAGCCTTGAATCGGCGGCCATATCCCGGCGGCCCGAACGTCTTTTTTGAACGCCCATATAAATAATATAAATGTTTGTACACTAAAGGCAACAGACCTCTTGACTGAGTTTTCAGGGCGGCCCATGCCGATGCATGGTTCAGGCGGTTCGGCCTTTTTTGGTGCAGGGTCCAAAGTCTTCATGGATAACGAGAACGGGTTTTTCCACTGCTTTCAGGGGTGCGGACATATTAGCCGGCGGCGGCGGTCCGGTCCCGGTTCCTCATTGTACGCCGGTATTATGCGTCTACACATCCACAAAGTAATTTTTCCACGCCATATCTATGCCTTCTTTCGTAAGCCGCGGGGGATGGTTATAATAATGGGCATCGTCAACAATATGGTCCACAATGTCCCTTGGATGGCAGGCATTCATTTTTACATCAAGTTTCCTATAATAGTCTCTCTTCAGATAATCGAACACTTCCTGCCTGAACTCAATCCCGTTATACTCGCATACCTTCCTGAAGATAGACTCAAACTCTTCGTCCGTGGGACGGTTGATCTTGACTTTGTATCTTATTCTTCTCAAAAAAGCTTCGTCAACGAGCTTCCTGGGTTCCAGGTTCGTCGAAAATATGACAAGCTGATCGAACGGCACATCAAACTTCATTCCCGTATAAAGAGTCATGAAGTCTACACGTCGCTCAAGGGGGACGATCCACCGGTTTAAGAAGGTCTGCGGGTCCACCCTCTGCCGTCCGAAGTCATCCACGATAAACAGACCGTTGTTCGCCTTTATCTGGAGAGGCGCCTCGTAGAACTTCGATATGGGGTTAAAATCGAGATCCAGCATCTTTATGGTGAGTTCCCCGCCGGTCATTACGACCGGCCTCCTGATAAGAAGCCACCTTTCATCTGCCGTGATATCTTCGTCGGACTTCTGCGGAATGTGATTCACAGGATCGAAGACACTGATGATCTGGCCCATCACAATGATTGCATAAGGCATGTACACTTTACCGGGGAGGAGCCTGCCTATCGATTCCGCTATGGTCGTTTTGCCGTTTCCGGCCGGCCCGTAAATAAAAATGGCCTTGCCGGAACTGATAGCGGGACCCAGCAGCCTCAGCAGCCCCTCACCCACGACGAGATGGGAAAAGGCTTTCTTTACGTTCTCTTCGGTGACAACGACATTTCTCACCGTCTGAAATTCAACCATCTTCTTGTACTCGTCTAGCAAAACGGGAGCCGGACCTATATAACGGCTTATCTCTATAAGTTCGCTAGCCCTGTTTCGGCCCTGACCCGTGATGTTGAATTTATAAGTTACCCTTGCGAAGTCCGTCGCCCCCTTCACCTCCACAAACTTCTCTCTTCTAAGCAGTTCTATCGCGACATCGAGTATAGGGATGGGCAGTTTAACACGATCCGATATATCCGCAAGGGTGAATTCACCCATAAAGAGGATATGTTTCATGACAAGGTCGGCAATGAACGGCAGATCCAGGCCCGTCTCTTCGATGGTCTTCGGGACGACGGGGCATTTATTGAAGTATGATCCCAGGTCCTCATGTGTTGTAAACCCCATTGCGACGAGGTTTTGCCCCAGCCTCCCCCCCCGCAATTTCTGCCTCTCTATCGCCCTATGAAGCTGTTCTTCGGTGATTACCTTCTCTCTCAGAAGTTTCTGTCCCATTAATTCTTCCATACACCATCACCTCAGCGAATATCACCTCGCTAATAATCTTTTTTCTCTTTCCAGACCAATCCGCTATTGTAGTTGAATTTTGTAATATAATTTGAATCCTCGATGCTGCCCGTAAAACGATCTTCGTCATCCCAAAAAACAGCCTGCGGAAGCACGAACCGGAAACGAAGGGCAGCTCCGGGCAATAGCATTAAATCTTTGTACGTCTTGATTCTCTCCCCTTTTTCTCCTCCATAAAGAACGAAGGCCATATCCGCTTCATAGGGTTTTTCCCCCTTGTTTTCCATAACAAAAGTATAGATGCCTTTCCCCGCCTTTGCAACCGAAAACATCTTCTCCGTGCTCACTCTTCCCCCTATTGCAATGTCCTCTGTTTCCTCTTTGACGGCAACGTCATGATTGTCCGCAGTTTCACTCCACGTACCGTCTGTAAGAGGTCTCTCCAAAAGTCTCCGGGAGACTTCCGGCATTTCAGTCCCCCTCAGAGAAACCTGGATCTTTATATCCTTGAGGAAAAAGGCATCCGGCAGCGGGAAACCCATGACAGTCTTTTCATGCCCTGTTTTCACTGTAGCCGGCGTCATGGCCCCCACTTGTTCCTCGCCCCCCGCTCCATTTTCAGAAAGAACGTCCTGGCCGCTTATATGTTCATCCGTATTTATGAGGGGCCTGGCGTTTCCGCTGCCGCCTGCCGGCCCGCCGCCCAAGAGCTCTCCCGCCGGATTTAGCTTTATAGCCGGCTGAGAGGGTGCTGGAACGTTAAGTACCAACTGCGGCGGAGCGGGGCTTTCACTACCGCTTTTGACGGAGGACACTTTCGGACCGTTCTTCTTCGCACCTTCGTCCGCTATTTCCTGTCCGGAGTCATAAGTGGTTTCACCTATCCTCGTTACGGCAGAGCGGATCTCTTGCTCCACACTGACGGTTTCCGGTACGGCCGGCTCCGGCCCCGGGTTACTGGCTTTGTGCTCATCCTTACCGACAGCCTGGGCCGCTAATGGCGGGATGCTTTGGGGCCTGTTTTTCTCTTTATCGACAGCCGATGTCTCCGGGGCGGAGTCATAAGTGGTTTCACCTATCCTTGTTACGGCAGAGCGGATCTCTTGCTCCACACTAACGGTTTTCGGTACGGCTGGCTCCGGCTTACTGGCTTTGTGCTCATCCTTGCCGACAGCCTGGGCCACCAATGGCGGGATGCTCCGGGGTTTGTTTTTCTCTTTATCGACAGCCGATGTCTCCGGGGTGGAGTCATAAGTGGTTTCACCTATCCTTGTTACGGCAGAGCGGATCTCTTGCTCCACACTAACGGTTTTCGGTACGGCGTCCGGCTCCGGCTTTCTGGCCTTGTGCTCATCTTTCCCGATGTCCTTAGCGGGCACGGGCAGGGAGCTTGCGGCCGCAACCGGGTATTCCGGCAACACAGGGACAGACGCCTGTAATAATGGCTCATTCTCCTTCAGTGCGCCCGTATCAGGTGCGGCCTCGGGCACAATGCCGTCCGGTGACGTACCGATATTTTCAGGAATTGGCGCATCGCCTGGAACGGCCGGCGTTGCCTTCTCACCGGCACCGCCGGTTTTTTCATCTGCCATGGCTGTCGCTTTCTCCGGCGGCGCGACGGCAGGTGCCGCCGATGCCGGAGGGATTGTGCCGCTTGAGGCAGCCGCCTTTTCGGGAGAACCTTTCTCTGCAGGTGTTTCCTCCCTTCCCGGTAAGTCCGGGGCGGCCTTTCTCCCTGCCGAAACGGATTCCGGAACCTCGAACAAATCCCGGACCATTGCCTTTATCTCGTCTTCATTCCCGGCCTTCGCTGTTATGACCGGGTAGCTCTCCCGTCCGCCTGTGGCCGCTTCGTTCTTCCGTCCTGATTCCTCCTCGTTCGTGACAGGCCTTCCCGTCGATCCTGAAACATCTTTCGCAGTTCTTGCTTCCCTTTCAGAGTTGACAGCCCGCCGCTGTCTTTCCTCCTCCCTGCGCACGGCGTCCGACCTCGCCTGTTTCACCTCATTATGCCCGGGCACACTCACCTTCGTTGAAGCCGGCGATCCTGCAGGCTTCCGTTCAACGGGATTCCCGACTCTTGCGGCCCTCCCGCTTGTAACTTTCTGCGCAGTTCGCAAAACTCCGGATGTCTTCCCGCTCTCCGCGCCCTTCAGTGAAACCCTCAGGTATCCATAAGGTCCCGGATGAATGCTGCCGCTATATATGGGTACAGTGAGAAGAAAAAAAAGGACAACCGCGTGCATAAGCAGAGACGGAAACAAATTTGTGAACAAAGAGGGCCTCACCTTCAGCGGGCAACGGGAGTGGCCCTCTTCTGCGCAGCTCTCAACGAACGGGCATCCCTGCCCGCAGTCCCGGGGCAACCTTCCGTGAGAGGTCACTTTCGTCCCCCTGTTACACGGAACAGTGAGACTTTGTCCGTTCTGCATATCTCGGAAGAGAAGTTACCGACCGCTCCTTCGAGTTTCTTGTTGTCGCCGTAGACTATTATGTAATCATACGTCTTTTCAAGCCTTTCCCAAAAGCCGGGAGGTTCTTTATACTCTTTCTTGTAGCCCCATAAACAGGATGGGGCGAAAAGCTCGCGACTGTATTTAACAGGCTGGTGTCTGCCCGCAAAAACATAGGGGACCATAATCTCTTTACTTACGAACAAATATCCCCAGGAATTGCCGTAAGGATTTATATTGCTATCTGAGTTCGCCACGACCGGCAGGACCGTTGAGCCTTTCTCAACCTTTTCCATACATGAAAGACTAACAGGAAACTCCTTCTCGAACGCGGAATAATAAGAAAAAGAACCATATGCCTTTATAGCAAAGGCTATACAGAAAAAAATAACCGGCACGACACGCCTGCCTTTTCCGGCCTTGCCGAACGAAACAAGGAGCACCAGGAAGGCGTATGGCAATACTCTCACGTCGACGAGTGAACCTCCTGCTCCGCTGAAAGGAAGAAGCAGGTAGAAAGCAAAAAGAACAGTCGCAGCAACAAGAAACCGCTTCCTTTCAACACGACTGATCACAAACAGGGAAATAACGCCGGCACAGTAGAAGACCAGGACCATAGTGCCCGAAACGGCATCCAGATAATTGACCGGATAACTGAGAAAATAAAGGGGCATTATGAGAAGCTTATAACGAACCCCGATGGGGTGCCAACGCATGGAAAGATCCGCCCTGTCCAGATAGAGAAGCGCAAAAAATATAAAGACAACCGCAGTCGAAAATATGATTCGCTTCATCTTTATGTCTGACCCCGGAAGGTAGAGAATAACGAATAGAAAGAGAACGAAAAATGAAAAGAGATGCGAAATATAAACAAGCATGCATAAACATAAAAAGATAGCGAGGTAGAATAATCTGCCCCGTTTCCCGAATCTGATCAAGGAAACCATGGCCAGAAAGACAAGCGGAATGCTGAACATGTAATTCATAAGTCCCATATTAAAGAACAGACCGTAAAGGACAGGCAAATAAGCGAGGAGTACCACCTCCTCGTCTGCTTCCGTCTCCTTCGCCAGGAGCAGGACTGAGCCTATTGACAGGAAGACGTACAGAGTCAGGAAAATCCTCCCGGCCGTGTCGCCCGGAAGAAAGAAAAAAAGTTTTGTTGCAAACAAATCGAATATTATGTCAGGTATCGGGAACGGCCCGCTGAAAAAATTTGTCGTGAAGTATCCGCTGTAGAAAGGAACGGTGCCGATCGACTTTATTATCTTTACCCTGGCAAGACAGTTAGGATAATCGATCAGGGGAAGATATTCCGCCTTCCACAAGTAAATAACAGGCAGGAGAGCCGCCGTCAGGATAAGCGCGATGGGTATTCTGGATTTCATTTGGAAACGACAGGTTTTACATCTTTATATCGCTCTATCCATTCCCTGTTCTGCGGAATATTTCTCACGAAAATATCTGCGACCTTGTCGGCATATATCAATTTCCACTCAGGCCGCTGGAGGAGGAAAGTCGAGAGAGCCGAGCCGGTGTTATAAAAGATCCAGTTGATATCATATTTTTTCAGCACGTCCTGCCATCCCGGCTCAAGTCTCGTCAGCTTAAAGTACTCCTTCATATTTTTTACGCCGTACATGTCGCTTCTCCCGTCGAAAAAAACCTTGTATTCAGGCCAGGCGGCATAGATCAGGTAATCTCCGAACTCGTCGTTATTAAACACGTGGCCCTTCAGGTGCTCCTTCTTCAGGAAGTCTACCGCCGCCACGGCCTTTATTTTCCCATCAAAACCGTAATGTATCTTATGTCCGGCAAGCAATATAACGACCAGCATGACCGCTGCAAAAGGCCACAGGAATCCCCTTGCGGAATAATCGACGCGGGCTATTCTCGATGCCCTCTCCTTAAAAAAGCGCGCCAGTCTTCCGTTTCTCTGATCGAATAACAGGCCGGTCTGGGTAGCCAGGATCGGCGCTGTGATAATGCCAAAAAGCGGTATATATCTGGCCGAATAAAGCGCCATATAAGTAAAGAGCAGCATCAACATGAGTTCCACAAAATTCAACCCCTTTTTCGAAAGAGCGAAGACTGCCAGCATGAAGAAAAACATATACTTGAACTCTATCGCTTCATGAAAATTGACCGACAGGAATTCGTTCACGTTATCCATGATGAATTTGTTCGACGTCAGCTTGAAGGGAAAAAGGAGTATGTGATATCCGTAGGGATTAATCAGGGACACGACAAGGCATGCTGCCCCGGTCATTCCCAGCACGGCGGTTTTCCGCGTGTAAATTTTTTTCTCGGCACCTTCAGCTCCGAACATTTTTATAAGGTTGTCGAGCAGGTAAATACCGACCAGCCCGACGCCCACAATATATCCGCCGTGCAGGTTGACCCATGCAAGCATAATAAGGGGCAACAAATACAGGTAGTTTCTATGCCTGTATTGATAAAGATCGAGGAGATAATACCAGATAACCAGGAGGAGGAGCGAAAAGATGTGAGGACGGGCAAGCCAGTGTATCTGAGAAGATGCGATAGCCAGTATGATGATCAGGATCTTTGTAACATAGTCGCCCTGGTAGGTCCTCACTACTTTAAACAGCAGGTAATATGTGAAAGCAATCAGGAAGGCATAAAACAAAACTACACCGGTAAGGCCGGAGACTTTGTAAATCAGAGCCATAATAACCTCTGACAGCCACTCGTGGGCCGTCCAGGGCAGCGCCGGGCTCCGGAAGGAAAATATATCATGCCTGGGCACGGACAGCGTTTTCAATATATACTCGCCCGCCCGGATGTGATAACCGGTATCTCCGTCGCCCAGCAGCCAGACCCCCGCGTAAAGGGCAAGAAAAAGGAAAATACTCAAAAATAAAATGTCGGAAATGGAAGGGATGAAAAATGAGGAAATTTTCCTTTTTCCCGCTCTGTGGTCTATGGTATTGATGCTTTCACCTCCGGCGCCGGACAAACCCCTGAAAACTTCTTTCATTCGAATTCTATCACATCGCCGACGGCGGCGTCTGCCGTCTTCATGGGATCCGCGGCAAGCTCCAGGGCATGGACGGCCCTGAGGTAGACTGGGGTAATGCGGTTCGGAGGAAGGTTATCCTTTACGGCTATTACACGGTTCCTCTTGTCAAGGAAGATTACTGTAATAGGAAACTGCATGCCGAAGGTATGTATCCCCATGCATGGACTGATGAGCAGTGCTTCCCCCTCGGGTAGTCCTTTTTTCCCGAGCAGTCCTTTCATGCGGGCAAACAGACTGTCCGCCACGGAAACGTTATCCGCGACGTCTTTTCCCCTGGTAGAATTAACAGCCCTCATTATTCACTCACCCGGGGATAGCCTGCCGTTTCGTGATCTGATCAATGCCATATGTGGCTTTTCATCATGCTGTCCTTAATTCGCATCATCATTGGGGTATTTCTGATCGTGCCTCTTCTCTTCACATGTTAAGCCGCAGACCACGAGTCCCGGGGAAATCTGGTCTGCGGCTTAAGCTATTATTCGATATGATGCGCGCACTGTACGGATGTCATTTCTTGCCCAGGCGTACGTATATCAGTGCCAGCTCAACGGCCATAACGATAAGGACAAGCGTATTAAAGTCCCAGCGCATTAAGTTCACCCCCTTTTTGACAAATTTTGCTGCATCGCTTCCAGAGCAAAATAAATCTCGCGGATCAGATCGCGGAAAGTATTTTGGCCATTCTTATCACCGCCGGAAGAAGCATGACGACGAAAAGTGCGGGAAGGATAAAGAACACGAGAGGGAAGAGCAGCTTTATCGCGGTCTTGGCAGCCGCCTCTTCCGCCCGCTGCATCCTTATTTTCCTGAATGAATCCGAATGTACCCGCAACGACTGGGCCAGGCTGGTGCCAAGACGCTCCGTCTGTATAAGCATAGTCACAAAGGCTTTCAGGTCGTCCACCATACACCGTTCCCCCATGTCCCTCAAAGCCTCCGTCCTCGGTTTCCCGGCGCGAGTCTCCCGAAGCACCGTCTTCATCTCACCGACCAGTGGACTCTTCTTGAACGAAAGCTCTTCGGTTATCGCCATCATGGAGGCATCCATACTGAGGCCGGCTTCTACACATACAGTCATAAGATCGAGAACATCGGGCAGATCGAAGAATATCTGCAACTGTCTTTTCTTCACCTTATTCGAAAGCCACAAGCTGGGCAGGAGAAACCCGATGATGGCAAAGACGATTGAGACGAGCATCCTCGTCATAGGATCTTTTTCAACGGGCATCCCGTAAAATATGAGATACACAGCCGGCAAAGAAGCAGCCAGAAATAATTTTGTCCCTATTAAGACGGACACTCTCTCTTTTTTCATTCCTGCTGCAAGAAGCATCCTTGAGTACTTCCCGTAATCCTCTATCCGCAACGGCATGTTCGCTCCGAGACGCCCCAGGAATTTCTGAAAAGGCGTTACGGGCTTAATAGTCAGTACCGCCTCGTGGCTTGTCGCCGACAGGTCCTCAATCCTCTCCTGCAATATTGTTTTCTTCGGCATCAGCACATACATGAGAAAGAACAAGATGGAAAAGACCCCGACAAATATCAGCGCTATGAGAACATACAAAGGCATAAGCCCTCCCTATCTGATTCCTGAATTTCGGCTGTAAATCTCAATATCCAGGGCTCCTTACGTCCCGTGACTTACCATTCATATCCGTATATTGATAATCTTTCGGATGACCATTATTCCGACAATCTGGGCAACCGCCGCAAAGGCTATCCCGTACCTGCCAACCGTAGAATGCACCAACTCCTCGATGTATCCGGGTGATGCGAAGAAGAAGAAGACGGCCATGGCGATAGGGAGCAGCACCAGGATAATGCCGGAAAGTCTCGCCTGGGCGGAATAGACTCGAACCTGCCTGCGGATCTTGAGCCGCTCCCGTATGGTCCCGGCAAGTCTTTCGAGTATCTCGGCCAAATTTCCCCCAACATCCTTATGGATATTCAAGGCCGTCACAAACAGCTGGAGATCGGGGCTCTTTATTTTTTCCATCATATGGAAGAAGGCGTCCTGCATCGATAACCCAAGAGTCTGTTCCTCGAAAGCGGTTTTAAAAAGTCCGGCCACCGGCTCGGGCATCTCGGCGCCCACCAGCTGAATCGCCGCAGAAATGGAATGGCCGGCCTTGAGGGAACGCGACACCATGTCAAGTGCGTTCGGAAACTCCTCTGTAAAACGATTGATTCTTTTGTTCTTGTTCGCCCTCAGATAAAACAGGGGGAGCGCCGCACAGACAACGGAGAGAATTATGGCGAAAAGGACCCCTTTTCTCAATGCAAAGCCGGCAGCAAGCCCGGCGACCGCCGCGATAAGGACGATGAGGACAAAGACCTTTACATCGAGCTTCAGGCCGGCATTTTCGATGAGCCTGTCAAGTTTCCTCCACAACCAGAACTTGTAAAGCGCCTTGTCAACGGGTGACATCTCACGCAGGATCTCCACTTTAAGATCTGACGGAACCCTTTCGCCTGGCCTCAACGCGAGGGTCCTCAAGCGTCTCCTCAGATCATATTGCGGGGATGCCTTGACCGTGACATACGTCATGTAAACGGTACCGAGTCCCAGAAGAACGGCGAGAAAGAACAGCATTGCTATCAGTGTAATCGTCATGTCATGCCCTCTCGAAGATGTGTTCGGGGATCTCGAAGCCGGTCACCTTTAATTTCTCCGTAAACCATGGCCTCACACCCGTCGGCATAAACTCCCCCAGTACCGTCCCGTCCGGACCTATCCCCTTTTTCTTGAACACAAAGATGTCCTGCATCACAATGGTGCTGCTCTCCATGCCTGTTATTTCAGATACCGACATGACCTTTCTGGAACCGTCCGACAGTCGCGCCAGATGTATCACAAGGTTGACCGCTGACGCAACCTGCTCCTTTATAGCCCTCTCCGGAAGATCCACTCCGGCCATAAGCACCATAGTCTCAAGCCTAGACAAGGCATCCCTTGATGAATTGGCGTGTATGGTCGAGAGGGAACCGTCATGGCCCGTGTTCATCGCCTGGAGCATATCAAGCGCCTCGCCGCCTCTGACCTCTCCAACGATTATCCTGTCCGGCCTCATTCTGAGGCTGTTACGGACAAGGTCCCTCTGCGTCACCTGTCCCTTGCCTTCTATATTCGGGGGCCGGGTCTCAAGTCTTACCACATGCTCCTGTTTCAGCTGGAGCTCGGCGGAATCTTCGATTGTGATTAGCCTTTCACTGCTGGGTATAAAGGCGGAAAGGATATTCAGCAGCGTGGTCTTCCCGGAGCCCGTGCCTCCCGATATCAGGACATTTAGTCTCGACTTGACGCAGCCTTCGATTATCTTTGCCATATTCTGTGTAAGCGTCCCGAAGGCCAGGACATCCGATATCTTCAGTGGATCGATCCCGAACCGCCTGATAGAAAGCACAGGGCCGTCGAGGGCAAGCGGCGGGATGATGGCGTTCACTCTGGAGCCGTCCGGGAGCCGTGCGTCGACATAGGGAGACGATTCATCAACCCTCCGGCCGACCTTCGATACGATACGGTCTATGATCTGAAGGAGGTGGTTGTCGTCCCGGAACATGAGGTCCACCTTCTGAAGCCGACCCAGTTTCTCTACATACACCTGACTATACCTGTTGACCAGGATATCGGATATGTCAGGGTCGGCAAGAAGAGGCTCCAGCGGTCCCAGTCCAAACGTCTCGTGCTGGATATCAACGACAAGACTTTCCTTCTCGCTCTGGCTCAGCGGGATCTTCTCCTCCTCGATCAGGGATTCCACAACCTTGTCGACCTCCTTCCTGAGCACGTCGTGGGGCAACAGGTCGAGATTCGAGAAATCCAGTTTCTCAAGGAGCCTCCTGTGTATCCTGCTCTTCAGGTTCTGGT
>JBJKOV010000064.1:0-2321 GCA_046707105.1 Thermodesulfovibrionales bacterium | reverse complement strand
GGCCTTTCACGACGCCGTAGCTTATCGACAGGCCAAGACCTGTACCTTCATTCTTGCTCGTATAAAACGGCTCGAATATCCTGTTTATGTCACTTTTGGCGATCCCGCTTCCCGTATCGGATATCTTCGCATACATCTTCTTCTCTTCACTTGCGAAGGACGTTGCGATCTCCAGTTGTCCGCCCCCGGGCATGGCCTGGATCGCGTTGATTATGAGATTCAGGAAGACCTGTTTAAGCCGGCCCGGAACAGTCGGGATCAACGGCAGGGACGGATCGAGGCTTTCACTCACCGATATCTTGCGTGACCTTGTCTGGTGTTTTGTAAGCTGGATGATCTCGCGCAGCATGACGTTGACGTCCATAATTATCCTTTCCTTTTCAGGCGGCCTGACAAAAGAGAGCATGCCCGTAAGAATGTCCCTGCACCTCATAAGTTCTTTCTCGATAATATCCATCTCCGCGGCTATCCCGTCCGCGCCTTCTTTCGACTTCTTTATCATCCGGACATAGCTCAAAACCGAACCCAGGGGGGTCGCAAGCTCGTGGGCAACTCCCGATGCCAGGGTGCCGACTGCCGAGAGTGTTTCCGTACGGCGCATTTGTTCGTGCGTCATCTTCAGTTCCTCAGCAGCTTCGCGGACCCTGGCATCCAGATCATCGTTCAGTTGTCTCAATTCCTGCATCAAAGCAGCCTTCTGGCGGGTCACCTCGTCCAGGTTGGCCGTCATCCCATTGAATTTATCCGCCAGGAATCCTATCTCGTCATCCGCCGCGATATCAACCTTGGAGCCGTACTCGCCTGAGGAGACCTTTTCTATTCCGCCGATGAGTTTACTTAATCCCTCCCTTATCGACCTCATAAGGATTAGAATCACCGCCAGAGATAAAAGAGCACTTAAAATTATTGCGATGAAAACCGCATATCCGGCACGCTTAAGCGAGGCCAGTTGCAGTTTATCGATGTGTCTGGTCATTACGGCAGTCGCCTCCGCCGCGCCGGCGACAACATGCAGCAGTCTGTTTCCCTCTTCCGTCGCCTCATTTTCCCAGGATGTCGCCAACTTTATATCCCTTGTGGTGGCGATGAGGCTTATTTTCTGTTCGTACTTCCGAAGATGGTCCGATGCATGGTCGAGGCGCATCCGGAGAGCAGTGACCTTATGTTCTACAGCGTGACATCTGTTGCACGATGCATCGTTAAGACCGGCATAGCTTGCTCTGATAGAGGACAGTGCATCCTCTACCCTGAGTATGTCTTCCGTAAGACTGTCGATGTCCCGGCTGTACCCGGCCTCATGCCTGTATAAGCCGGCCTGTGCGCTTCTCAGATCAATCATAATGTCGCTGTATTTGTCCAGAACCTTCTCCTGACTATCTCTGATCTCCTCGCTGGAGGTTACGAGCCGAAGTTTAGTGAAAATAAAGACTCCGGTGACGACAAAGATGATGGTAATAATTCCAACGCCCATGATCAGCTTCTTTTTCATGGCCTTCCCGATTGCCTGACGCCGACATTACGGCCGATCCCGCCGAGCTCGAAGAAATCCGGCCCCAGCCCAAGTTCTCTCATCATGTCATCGATCCGGTCATAATCGGATTTACGCGTCTCGATGAAGCGGTTGGCCCTAATCAATGAAAGGACGGCCCTCCCCTCGTCCGCCTTGTCCATTCCCAGCAAGGTTTCTTTCAGCAGTTTCTCGATATGCGTGTCAAGACTGCCCTTTTTTACCCCGAGAGTGCCGGAAGGAAAAGGCCCTGACGTGGCAAGTATCAGCAGGCTGCTCCTTGCCGCCGGGTTCCTGCTCAGGAACTTATCGAAAAGCCGGTCGGTCGAGCATCCCATGTCGACTTTCTTGTCCATTACCGCATCGAAGGCGGCATCAAGGCTTCCGACATAGAAGATCCGGTCGAAATAACCACTGAACTTTTTCACGCCCTTGTTGTGCAGATACCATCTCGGGAACAAATAGCCCGAGGTGGTCGACTTGCTGGCAAGCGCTATTCTTTTTCCCCTCCATGTAGAGACATTCTCCGTTATCCCACTGTTCCTGCGTGCGAATATGACGCCACGATAGCCCGATCTTCCGTCCCTGTAAACCGGCCGTGCGATAGGGTCTATGTCGATCTTCGAATTCATTACCACGTAACTTAGCCCGCCAAAGAAGGCGGCATCGACTTTTCCCGTCAACATCTCCTGATAGACAGCTTCGTAACTGTCGAGGAGCTTTGTCTTCACATTTATGCCGAGGGCCCCGGACAGGTAGTCCGCCAGCAGGTCATAGCACCTCTTCTGGTAAAAGATATTCTCTCTTGGAAGAA
>JBJKOV010000063.1:0-12466 GCA_046707105.1 Thermodesulfovibrionales bacterium | reverse complement strand
CGTATACTCACCAGGAGGCCTTTCCAGACCCCGCTGTTTTCTTCCGACAGCGCCTTCAGGGACTCGATCAGCGGTACGCCGGAGGCAAGCAGTGTCGAAAGCTGGCGCGTTACATAGGGCAGAAGTGTCTGGTCGTAGCGGCCTGCGAACCAGCCCTTCTCCCTATGACTGTACTCGTTGACGTCCTTCGGATAAACACCCAGTGCCTTGATGCTGAGGACGGCATCCTGGAGGCCTTCCGCCTCGATCGTTCCGGAGGTCTGGGAGCCGTCCGGCTTGTAACCTTTATAGTGAAATATGGGCATCGGCTGAATCCGGGGGGTTCCCTCCTCTACACCTCCGTGACATCTTTTTGTGTGACCCTGAGCACTTCCTCGACGGTCGTAAGGCCCGAGATTGTTTTTTCGAAGCCGTCCCGCCTCAGGGTCATCATGCCGTTGGCGGCCGCGGCGTTCTTTATCTGTTTTGCGTCCGCCTTGTCGGCGATCAGCTGCCGCACCTTATCATCTATTACCAGGAGTTCGAAGATCCCCGCCCTCCCGAGGTATCCCCTGCCTCCACAGGTGTCGCAGCCCTTGCCCCGGTAAAGGGGAAGCGTAGCCGCGTGCCCAGTGAGATTCAGTCCCGCAAGATACGACTTTTCCGTATCTGAGGGTTCGTAGGGCTCCCTGCAGTGGGGGCAGACCGTCCTTACCAGCCTCTGTGCAAGCACTCCGATAAGTGAGGATGCTACCAGAAAAGGTTCTATCCCCATGTCGACAAGCCTCACGATGGCTGAAGCAGCGTCGTTTGTATGGAGCGTGCTGAGTACGAGGTGTCCCGTAAGGGATGCCTGGATCGCGATTTCGGCCGTCTCTGCGTCCCTTATCTCTCCCACCATGATCACGTCTGGGTCCTGCCTGAGGATCGACCTCAGTCCGGAGGCGAATTTCAGGCCGATCTTGGGATTCACGTTTATCTGGCCGATGCCCTTCAGCTGGTATTCCACGGGGTCTTCGATCGTGATGATATTCTTTTCCTCCGTATGGATCCTGTTCAGCGCACCGTACAGGGTTGTTGTCTTGCCGCTACCCGTGGGCCCCGTTACGAGTATAATCCCGTTCGTCCTGTTCAGGAGGTCCTCCAGGCGCTGCTCGTCCCGTCGGCCAAGACCGACATCCCACAACCCCAGCAGTCCCTGCTTCCTGTCGAGAAGTCTCAAAACCGCCCTTTCCCCGTATGTGGTCGGGATGATGGACACCCTTATATCGATGTCCCTTCCCCCTATGAGCAGACGTATCCGTCCGTCCTGGGGCAGTCTTTTCTCTGCTATGTCCAGCGTCGCCATGATCTTGAGGCGGCTTATGAGGGCGTCCTGGATGATCTTGGGAGGGGAAAGCACCCGGCGAAGGATGCCGTCAACACGCATTCTGATATCGAGTTCCTTTTCGTATGGTTCAATATGTATGTCGCTTGCCCGCTCCTTGACCGCCTGCTGCAGAATGGCGTTCAGGAGTCTTATGATCGGCGCCTCGCCTGTGAGTTCGAGTATGTCCTTCGGTTTCTCGAATTCAGTCGCCACCGAGGAGAGGTCCTCGCCTGCAATGTTGTCCATCACCTCCTCGGCAGAGCCCATCTGGCCGTAGAACCTGTTGATGGCATCGATAATAACTCCGGGAGGAGAAGTCAGGGGAAGAGGAGTGAGACCGAAATGTTTCGAAAGTTCATGCAGGGCCAGCAGCCCCCTCTGGTCGGCCACCGCCGCCGACAGACACCCGTCATGCCTCCGGAGGGGCATGATCATATTGCCCTTTGCGAAGGCGAGGGGGATTTCCTTGACGAGGGAATGCTCTACATCTTCGTCTCTTATTAGATCAATCGCTTCCATCTATCCTCGCACATGGAGGCTGCCTCCTCCGGTGAAACCAGGCAGAAGCAGTTTGTGAGTCTTATTGTACAGGATTTCGATATGCGGGGGAAAGCCCGGGTCCGGATGCCCCATTCTGCCGGAATGGACCTTAATAACAGCCGCCTACCTCAGCTTCATGATGTAATTAGGTTCCGCGGACTCGACTTCGGGAAGTGCCAGGAAATCTTCGGCCGCTTCTTTAACCGACTGCCCCTTTTTCAGCTTGAGCTGGTAGGTGTCGAGGTTTTCGAGATAGGTGATCACCGATTCACCCTTTTCCGCTATTATCGATAAGGCACGGTCCTTCGGCACCCCTTTCCTGAACTTGACAATGAGCTCATCCTCGGCAAACATCTGGTTCGCTACCGCGAAAGCCCGCTGCTTCTCCTCGGTTATCTTCGCAAGCTTTTCAGGTCCCTCGGCAACATGAGGGCTGAGGAAAACGATAAGGTTCGTCTTATTTTTTGTTACGTTCTTTGTTTTGAAGAGCCAGCCCAGGATCGGGATATCACCCAGGACCGGCATTTTTGTGACCGTCTCCTCGTCGTTCTCCTGCATAAGGCCGCCTATAACGACGGTCTGGTCATCCTTGACAACGACCGTTGTTTTTGTCGAGCGCTTCGTGATCGTCGGACCGACGCTGGCGGTGAGGGCGTCGGACTGGTTCTTCACCGCGGAAATCTCCTGATATATATCGAGCTTCACGTGGTCGCCTGCGGTAATATGCGGGGTGATCCTCAGGATTATGCCGACATCCTGCCTCACGATCGAATTGACAATGCCCGAGACGGCGCTGCCGCCGGAGGTGACGCCGATGGCCGACGTCGTCTGACTCTGCGTGATAAACGGCACATTCTCGCCGACAAGGATCTCGGCCTCCTTGTTGTCCGACGTCAGTATCTGGGGAGTCGACAGGATATTTACCGTGTCCCTGAATTCGTTCAGGTTGAACAGCGCAGCAAAACCCGGTATCTGAAGATTCTGCTGGGTAGGCGCACCTGTGGTCGGGTCGATTGTTGTGATCGGTATGTTCAGAAAGTTTCCGACACCGCCGACGCTGGCCCCTTGCAGTCCCTGCAGTATGTTCTGAAAGGCTGTGTTGTCTATCGTCCCGAAGCCGCCGATCGCGATGGGTGAGCCGCCCTGCGTTGCGGTGGCCCTCCACTGTACACCGAGGTCCCTGAGCTTGTCCATCGAAGCCTCGACGATCATTGCCTCGACGTATACCTGCTTTCTCCTCCTGTCCAGCTTCTTCAGGATCTGCGCTATGTTCTGATAATCGGCCGGCGAGGCGACGATGACGAGCGAATTGGTGGCCTTGTCGGGTGTGACCGTTATTCCTCCCGGGGCTTCGAAAGGCGTCACCGGAGCGCCCCCTCCGGCCCCCGCCCTGGAAGTCTGTGACTGTGTTGGCTTTAACATTCCCTGCAGCACCTTGGCAAGGTCTTCCGCGTCGGCATTTTCGAGGAAATAAACGTTTATCCTTCCCTGGGCCTCGGGGGCCGGAACATCTATCAGCGTGATCAGTTCCTTCATCGCTTCCCTGTCGGCCTTGTCCCCGAAGAGTATCACCGCGTTGAGCCGCGTGTCCGCCACCGCCTGGGGCTCGGGGGCGTTGGAAGGTCCGACCGGCACGACCCGCCGCCCTTTTTTGCCGATCCCCTCATTGATCGTCTTGGCAATGGCATCGGCGCTCGCATATTTCAAGAGCACCACCTCCGGCTTATCGGCAGTCGAAGGCTTGTCTATCAGTTCGGTGAGGGAGAGTATCTTCTCTATGTTCAGACCCGAGTCCACGACAAGGAGCAGATTGCCGGGACCGAAGATGGATATGAGCCCGTCCCTCGAAACAAGGGGCTGAAGAAATTTCAGCGCATCGTCAGCCGGGATGTACTTCAGCGTGATCACCCTGGCAATATAGCTCGCATTGGTGGGAGAACCGGTAGTGGATATCTGCATGCCCTGTTGTTTTGCCTCTATGGAGGGGACGATCTTGTAAGCGTCAACGCCGGAGGGTACCACCGTGTATCCCTTGATCTCAAGAACGGCCGTGAACAGGTCGAATGCCTGATCGATCGAGAGCTTTGACGGGGCGATTATGGTTATCTTTCCCTTGACCTTGTCATCAAATATAAAGTTTTTGCCCGAGATGTCGCTGATAAATTTAGTCACCACCGGCAGGTCGACGTCCACAAAATTGAAGGTCACTCCATTGGACTTTTTCGTCCGGGCAATGGAATTATCGGCCTCCGGCTTTTTCGTCTCCGCAAAGGAATTATCGACCCTTACGATCTGGCAGAGCACAGTCATTACGATCAGCAGGCAGGCCAAAAAAGGGTAACGCACTTTCCGTGAATTGGGCAGGAGCTTTTTCATGTGTAAGTATATTATTAGAAATGACGAGGAAGGTCAATATATTCCTTAATTAGGCCGGATGACGCTTCGATTACCGGTTGCCGGATGGTCGTGCGGGCTATCTTATCTGGTAGCTCAGAGTCATCTTTGCACCCTGGCGGATGATGTCCAGTTCGGCCCTGTCGATCCCTTTGAGTGCGTTGAACGCCTGGAGGGCTGCCTCGGGGTTGGATATATTATATTGATTTATCCTCAGGAGAACATCCCCGTTGCGGAGGCCCAGGCTTGCGTAAATACCCCCCGGCTTGACCTCTCTGAGAGAAAAGCCCTGCTGTTTGCCGTCGACAATATTGGGTACGAAGCGGGCGTCAGTGAGGAGCTGGTCCGGTTTGGCGATCGCCTGAAGCACTTTCTGCTGATCCACGACGTATGTGGACGGGCCGGTCCTCTTTCCGAATGAGCTGCCGGACGCGGCGGACGAGTACTCCGTCTTAATCTCCTTTACCGCTACGATGTCCGCCAGAGGTATCTCCGTTTTCCGGCCGTGAGAAGACAGCAGCACGCGGTCTTTTTCGACTTTGTCGAGCGTCCCCAGACCGAAAACCTCCTCCCCCACCCTGAAAATCTGCTGCTGCCCGGTCTTGTCTGCGAAGACGGCATAACTCAAATCCCTCCGTCCGGCCACTGTGCCGATGAGAGACACGTCCGATTGAGACGCAGCCTGACCTTTCGCGGCGGACAGGGGCGTCAGTTCGCCGGCCGGAAACCCGAAGGGGTTGTTCTTAAGGATTGCGGAATAGTCCAGGAGACTACGGCGTGCGCTGACGTGGGCCTTTTCCCGGGGCAAGGCGGCTTTTGCTTTGGAGGTGAAGACTACCGTTGTCACATCCCTCACGAACAATAATACTGCAAGGGTCAAAATCACGGCCAGTACGGTGTTGACTGCGGGGAGAGTATTCCGCTTCTTGATTATATGGGCCAAGCCTGATGTTTTCATAAGGGTTTTGACGATTACATAAAGTTAACAGAGAAACCGGGAAATGTCAAAAAGGGCCGAAAAATATTTTTGACATCCCCGAAAAAAGTTGTTGCGGGGCCGTATTATGCCGTGATAACATTTGCTTGAATTTGTCCCGGAGCGGGGGTGGCTCCTTTTTTAACGTCATTAAGCCGACCTTGCGGGATTCCTGTGTAAGTGATGGAGCTAAGAGAAATAAAGTGAAAGGAGGCCGTGCGTTATGAGCCTGGAGCAATAAGGGGAGAAAAAAGAGGCGGTCAGCAGACCGTAATCAACCTTTATATAAGACCAATGAAAGGAGGGGGTTAGATGAGGAAGATCTTCCGATGGTCGTTTTTTCTTGTCGCTGTCTGTTTGTCGAGTCTTCTTGTCGTGCCTAGGGCGGAAGCCGGACCGCTGCAGATGAATACATCGACCCAGTTTTTGTGGGGCGACGACCTGCTCGGCGATAGTCAGGCGATCATAGCCCAGTACCTGAGGTTCAGTTTCAACCCGGAGGGAAAAAACTATTCGCTGACGGGGTACGGCCGCTTGTGGCAGGACGTCGGGACTCCGCGTGTCCGCAGCGACGACTTCGAAGGGAGGCTGTATTATCTTTATCTGGATTATAAACCGCTGGATAATCTTGCTCTTCGTATGGGAAGACAGTTTGTTAATTTTTCGGCCGGGTCGTCGATCATGGACGGTGTGACCCTGAACGTGGACAAACTTGGTCCGGTCGGGATAACGCTGGCCGGGGGAAGAGACGTGGTATATTCTCTCGACTCCGAGTATTCGAGTGCAAACAATTATGTTATCGGTCTCGACGTTCACCTCCAGGGGGTGAGATCCACCCAGGCCGGTGTCAGCTATGTCAGGAAATATGTCGAAGGGTATCTCGCCAGAGAAGAATTCGGCCTGAACTTCAGGTACTTCTACAAATGGGTGAGTCCCTATGCCGAGATACGGTATGACAGGCTCTCAGAAACCTTTGACGAACAGACCGCAGGGCTGGACATCTTCCCCTTCAGCAACCTCATGATAAAGGGTGAGTACTATCAGTCCTATCCCACCTTCGATGCAACTTCCATTTACAGCGTGGTTGCCGTCGACAGGTACCGCGAATATCTGGTCAGGGCCGAATACAGCGGACTCCCGATTCCTGTAACCGTCTTTGCGTCCTACACGAAACAGGTATACCAGGAGGCGACAGACGCGTCTGTGTATTCGGTCGGCGCAAGGGCCTACCCGCTGGACAATATGACACTGAACGGATCCTACAATTACAGGGACGGCTATAGCGGGTTCAACGGCCTCACGGGTGATTCGAATGGAAGGCTCTCGGGCTTTGAGTTCAATGGCAGCTACCGGTTCATGAAAGACCTGGCTGCCTTTGTCGGGGTCCAGTACGACACTTACAACAGGCCGGAGCTGAACGGCAATAACTATGCGACCCGGTACTGGGCAGGCGGGCAGTGGATTGCGAACAAGAACGTCTCGCTAAGCGCCAGGATAGAGAACAGTATCGATGAAAACTTCGATCACAGGACCCTGGGAAGGTTCAGCGTCGACTGGAAGCTGTAGAGGAAAGGAGGAAAAATGTTAAAAGAGAAGCACATAATTATTGCACTGATCTGCATATTCGGTTCTGCGGTCACCGCCTGGGCGCTTACCCCGCACCAGGATTACAAGAACCTGAGCTTTAAGGAATGCAACGCCTGCCATCAGTCAAACGGCGTCGCCTTTACCCATGATGAGTCGTGGACGAAAGAACACAGGCTCTATGCGGAAAGGCGTCCGAACAACTGCAAGGACTGCCATCAGCAGTCTTTCTGCCTTGACTGCCATACCGGCGGAGAGATAGACCAGGACCTTAATAAATCCAATTTCGGCGCTGATTACATGCCGAAATCCCACAGGACGGATTTCAGGGAGATCCATCCGATCAAGGCCCGTGAGGACCCGAGAGCATGTTACCGCTGTCACGACGCACAGAGGTTCTGTGCGGAGTGCCACAACAAATTCAAACCCGATGACATTGCGCCGGTATCTCACAGGGAGCAGTTCAGCGACATAAAACTCTCCTCCATAGGACCGAGCCATGCGCAGTTCAATCCGTCGCAGTGCCAGACGTGCCATCTCAGCGGGGTTTTTCCCGCTCACACATGGTCTTCAGAGCACGCCAGGGAGGCGCGGAGGAACCTTGCATCATGCCAGACATGCCATCCGAACGGAGATGTCTGCATGAAATGCCACAGTGCGGAGACGGGATTGAGGATAAATCCCCATCCGAGAAACTGGGGCGCGGTCATGAACAACTTCGGGCGCGCAGTTGACAACAGGACGTGTCTGAGATGTCACAGGACCGTGCCCTGAAGAACACTGAATAATCGGTAAGGAGAGGAGGAGAACATAATATGCTGATAACATTAAAGGAGGAGGGAGATATGTTGAGAAGGCCTCGGTTTACAATCGGTTTGATATTGCTTGTCATTGTGTCTTTTGCCCTTGGCGGCTGCGGCAGCGGTAAAAAAGAGGGGTCTGCCCAGGGTACGACCATTGACCTCGCCAACGCCGTAAAACTGGGCAATGCCAATTGTCTGCAGTGCCATAACGCAGGGAAAGACCTCACCATGATCAATGACCTCGACACCAGGACCATCGGTGTCGTCTACGAAGATTCGGTGCACTTCAACCCCCTGTTTAATTCAAACGCCAACGGGGAAGTGCAGTGCGAAGACTGCCACGGCGGCGGTCAGTTCCACTGGGGCACCGGTCCGTTGGCCAATCCTGTCCCGGACTGGACGGTCTGCGTTCAGTGCCACAATGCGGCCCACGGGGAGGATTTCCCGAACGAGTTCCCGCAGACTGCCCATGCGAATACTAACCAGACCCCCGACAAGTTCTTCTTCCAGGGCGACGCCTCCGGCCAGACACAGGCTTCAAACCAGGGGACTCCCGAGGTTACGCCCGGCGGCGAGCCTGTTACTCACGCGCAGCACATAGAGGAATGCTCGATGTGCCATAACTCAAATCAGCGGTTCGTG
Source organism: Thermodesulfovibrionales bacterium (assembly GCA_046707105.1). GTDB lineage: Bacteria > Nitrospirota > Thermodesulfovibrionia > Thermodesulfovibrionales > UBA6898 > JARRRD01. Next base: position 4,179 of record JBJKOV010000063.1, on the reverse strand, counting down.
TACGACGATTCGGGCAACCTCATTCTCCCTGATCCCAACAACATGGCGAATCCGACCGTCTCGTGTGCAAACTGTCACGACGCTCATCAGGTGGGAAAGATCGTGCTTGTGCCGACAAGGGCGGCAGGTTCCAATCCGCAGGGCAATGTGGTTTATCCGATCTTCCGCAAGTCCCAGATCGCCGGAGTCGGGGTCTGGAACAGGCCTAAAATCTATCAGCCCAACGGTGCGGTCCAGCCTGACGGCTCGGTGGATCAGTCCAAGGTCATGGGGACGAATAACGAACTCAGTGTCGAGCTGGTCTGCGCCGCCTGCCACACCAAAGGGAAATACAAATACAGCCAGCAGACTACTCATCAGGAAAACGTATACCCGCAGTGGCTGAACTCCGGACATGGAACACGGAACGATCCTGCCTTTGCCGAATTCTCCGCCAACCCGCCGGCCTATACAAATCCGGATACGGGCGAAACCTATCCCCTTGGCAGCCACTATTCATCGTATCCCGTGGACATGTCGTTGAGTACGTTCGGCGCCACGGCGAACACAACCCAGAATGCAGGCAACAACGGCTATGCGTGTTTCCACTGCCACAACGGCATCGGTTCGATATCCTGGCAGGAGGACGTGCAGGGCACACCGAATGCAGACATTGTATTCGGCGACGAACCTGTCATGTGCATAACCTGCCATTCGCCTCATTCCCAGCCCACCGGTACTGAATTCAATCTGCATGTGCCTGTGAAAATGACGCAATATTCATCAAGTTCCATCACCATCAACGGAAACTACTTCCTGGACGGGACCCCCATTCCGTCCATAGATCAGACCGGAAACGCAACGATTTGCATCTTCTGCCATCAGGGCAGGGAGAGCGGCCTGACTCTTTATGCAACAAAACTGGCCTCCGGCAAGAACATTACCGGTAATTTCTTCAACCCTCATTACCTCGGGACGGCGGCCATGCTGTGGGGCGTCAACGCCTTTGAATACCCGGGCAAGTCTTACAGTGTCAATGAGGCCCATCAGCAGGAGAATTGCGAGGGTTGCCATATGGACAATGCAACCGATGATAACCTGAATGGCGGCCATACCTGGTGGCCGAACGTGGCGACCTGCAACATGGCATCATGTCACGGAGGCTTCGGGCCTATCGCAGCCAATCCCAACTCCGACAACGGTCCTGCGAGTCCGGATGTGGACAATTACAGGGCGAGCTTCGATACTCACAACTATACGGGTGAGCCCGGAGGGGAGACCCTTTCCATCGCCATTTCCATCCAGCATCTCGAGAAGAAGGTCATAGATCTGCTTGCCGACAGGGGGATTTTTTATGACGACCTTTCCTATCCCTACTTCTTCTCTGATGCGGCCCATACTACGCCGTTCACGGCATGGACTCCATCAGCTTACGAGGCCGCATTCAACATCTCATACATCATCAAAGGACTGCCTTCGGGAGCTGAATCCCAGGTTGACGTGCCTAATGCGTCTGCTGCGGTCCACAACTATAAGTACATCATTCAGCTTCTCTTTGATAGCTATCAGGACCTGAACGGAGCACCTGTCCCCGGCGCATTCAGGCCGGCGGGCACGCGTCCGGCCAGGGACTATCCAACACTCCTGAGCCAGTTCAAGTAGATCAGGACATCTGTTTTGTCAGGCCCCGGAGAGATCCGGGGCTTTTTTTTTCGGCAGCAGTACTCTATATTTTCGACATTAACGGGGAACAACATTTTATAATACATAACAATGAAAGACATGCTGGGAAGACAGGACCTGATGCAGGCCGGAGAGGCCCTCAGCCTTATTCTCAAACACCTGCCCCCCAAAGCCCCGGGGGAGGTATTTTTGCCTATAGAAGATGCCCTGGGCATGGTGTCCTCGCGGGATATTATTTCTCCGGAGGACCTTCCGGCCTTTGCACGTTCTACCGTAGACGGCTATGCAGTCAGGGCGGAGAACACCTTCGGGGCATCGGAAACGACGCCTGCCTATGTGAATCTTTCCGGAGAAGTTTTCATGGGGGAGAAGCCCGGCTTTGCGCTTATGAAGGGATCGGCCTGTAAAATCCCGACGGGCGGGATGCTGCCTGAGGGTGCGGATGCCGCCGTCATGTTCGAACATGTGCAGCCTGTGGATGAAAAGATGATAGAGGTTCTCCGGCCTGCCGCGCCGGGTGAAAATGTGATCCAGGCCGGCGAGGACGTTAAAAAAAATGAGACTGTCATCGGCGGAGGAAGCAGGCTCAGGCCGCAGGACGTTGGTGCCCTCGCCGGGATAGGCATTACCGGGGCTTACGTATATAACAGGCCCAGGGTTTCGATCATATCGACCGGGGATGAGATCATGCCTGTCGGGTCCTCTTTGGAGCCCGGGCAGGTGCGGGACATCAATTCCTATGTACTGTCCGGCGTTATTTCAGAGACGGGATGTCTGCCGCTGAAGAAGGGCATCTTCAGGGACGACTACGACACGATACGAGCGGTTGTAGAGAGCTCCATGGGAGACTCCGATGCCATCCTGGTTACGGGAGGTACGTCGGTCGGTATAAAGGACATGATCGCGAGAATAATCGATGATATAGGACATCCCGGTGTTATATTCCATGGTGTTTCGCTGAAGCCGGGAAAACCGATGATCGGCGGCATCATTGAAGGCATACCGATTTTCGGTCTGCCCGGGCACCCGGCTGCCGTGGGCGTCTGTTTCGATGTTTTTGTCCGGCCCGTTCTGAATGTCCTGACGGGATGCAGGGATAAATTGACCGCTTACCGGACACGGACCGTGAAGGCGAGGCTTTCTAAAAACGTGGCTTCGGCCCAGGGGCGGGAGGAACACGTCAGGGTATCCCTCGACGAAAGGGAAGATGGTCTGTGGGCTGTACCGGTCCTCGGCAAGTCCGGGTTGATCACCACCCTGGTGAAGGCGGACGGCACTTTCGTGATCCCGATGAGCAATAGCGGGATGGAAAAGGGCGAGGTCGTCGATGTGAGGCTTTTTTGACAAAGTGAAGATTGCCCTTCTTACCAGAACCGGTTTCCATCACACCTATTTCATAAACAGGCTGCAGGAAGAATTTGAGATCGCATGTGTAGTAAGGGAGGCCTATCCCGAAGACGTTAAGAAAAGGTTTCCTTCTTCGGTCGCAAAGGACCTCTCTGCTTCAAATGGGAGGGAACGCCTAAAGGAAGACGCGCTCTTTCTGAAAAGGTTTTATGCCGTTTATTCCGCCGGTTTCAGTCACCATCCCCTTCTCGGGGAATACCTGAGATCACCCTATGACGCGGTGGTCGAGCAGCCGGGGACGGAATATCTCGACGTGGGCTGCGGCGGTATCAACGGCATCGACTTCGTTTCGTTCCTCCGGGCCGCAAGACCTGATGTGGTTGCCGTGCTTGGAAGCAGCGTCATTAAGCCGGCCGTCATTTCGGTGCCGTCTTATGCCATGATCAACCTCCACTCCGGGCTGTCTCCCTATTACAGGGGGACCTGGAGCTATGGCTGGCCGATAGTAAACAGTGAGCCGGAATATATCGGGGTCACCGTGCATCACGTCAACCCCGGCATCGACACGGGGGACATAATCTACCAGACGAGGCCGGTCCTTGCAGACGGCGACGACCTGAATGCCGTTTTCCTCAAGGTGATTGCGGAAGGTGTGGAGCTTGTGGCGCGGGCGCTCGGGGAGATCCGGGATGCCGGATCTGTTGATTCATTCAGGCAGCCGGAAGATGCAGGAAAACTCTATCGTATGAAAGACCTTACCGCCGGTGTGGCCAAGGTGTGTCTGTCAAACCTCGAAAACGGGATCATCAGGGAATATAATGCCGACAAAAAGGAGCGTGATTCCAGGGTGAAGCTTTATGGATATGTCCAGCCGAAGTTATTCCCTGAAAAATAGTCGCTGCACAAAGAGCATGAAAACAGCGGGACTTTACCACAGGGCCACAAAGGGCACAGAGAGTTTGAATTACTCCCATGATGAGCTTTCTTGTTTTCCGGCCTCTCACCGGAAAACAAAATCAATTGTATCTCTGCGAACTCTGCGTCTCTGCGGTGAAAACTGTTCTTGGCTCCGGCTTCGTCGGCCTGGGGTCTATAGATGACTACCCCTAATGAATATATAATCCTCCTCTTTCATTCGGTGGATGACCGCGACATCCTTTCGTTGAGAGA
>JBJKOV010000062.1:0-2526 GCA_046707105.1 Thermodesulfovibrionales bacterium | reverse complement strand
GGCATGATCATCAGGATGATCTATGAAAGGTAGTGAGAAGAAGTTTCCGTTACGCCGGTGTTTCAAGATAGAGGTCTCCGGAGTCGTAATCGTAGGCAAAGAGTTCCGCGTACCTCCCCCAGTCAATGGCTATTTCGAGTTGGTTCCATGCCTCTTCCGACCTGAAATGGTTTTCCAGTATCTCTATGAAGAAGTCTTCAGTTATCCTGTGCTTCGAAGATGATGTCAGGACCTGCAAAATCTGTTTTATCAGCTGAATATTCTTCAGCGCCGTGTCTCTGAAAATCTCCTTTTTCTCGACCGCGTCGGCTTCGGAGAAGATTGTCCCCTTTTCGGTTATGAAAAAATCCCCTTCCTTGATAGTCCCCAGACCAAGGAACACTGCGGCCTCTATCAGCGGGAATATGTCGTCCACCTCCATGCTGAGTTCGGAGGCGAGCTGGGATATATCGACCTTTCCACCCTTGTCATGGACGAGTTCCAGCAGTCCGGCCACTGCCCCGACTTTGGTATGCGGAAGGAACTGGTATCTCTCCTGTTCGAGAAGGAAGGGCATCTCCTCCGGCGGTTTTGTGAGTATTGTATAGACCCTGTCGACTATGTACTTGAATTCCTTTGAATTCTTGTCCCTGGCGTTGTTACGCTCGATCTTCAGGTCCACCTTGACCCGTGCGGGGTTGTGGCTCAGGATTATAGCCCTGTCCGACATGAAGACCGCTTCCTCAATATTATGCGTCACGAGGATTATCGACTTTATCGGCATCTTCTTATCCATCCAGAGGTCGACAAGGTCGCTCCTCAGGTGGTCGGCGGTCAGCACATCCAGGGCGGAGAGGGGCTCGTCCATGAAAAGCACCTCGGGTTCCACCGCCAGCGCGCGTGCGATCCCGACCCTTTGCCTCATGCCGCCTGAAAGCTCCCTCGGGTAGGCATACTCAAAGCCGTCGAGCCCCACGATGTCAAGCATCCGGAGCGACTTTTCGCGTATTACCCCCGCCTCAAGCCCCATCGGTTTCAGGCCTAGTTCGACGTTTTCCAGGACCGTAAGCCACGGGAAAAGGGCGAAGCTCTGAAACACCATGGCGATCTTCGGGTTTGCAGCTCCGAAGGGGACCCCGTGGTAGTATATTTCTCCCTCTGAAGGCTCGGCCAGCCCTGCCAGTATGCGCAGGAGAGTCGATTTCCCCGCGCCGGATGCGCCGAGTATGGATACAAACTCGCCTTCACGTACATCTATGTTTATATCTTCAAGTACCGAAATCTCTTTGCCCCCTGCCATGGGATAGGATTTTGTGATGCCTTTTGTCTTGAGAATAATTTCAGCCATTCCGACCTCCCTCGTATAAATTCCCGCCCGTGCTCATCTGCAGCATCGGGGTTGTCTGATCCTGTCTCCCGTAATCCTTCACTCAAGCCTGTATTTCTCCTGCGCAAGGGCGAAGAGCCTTTTCCACAGAAGGCGGTTAATGCTGACCACTATTACGGCCATCGTCAGGGTGCTCAGGAGCAGGAGTCCGAAATTGCCGGAGACGGTGGACTCGCTTATCAGACTCCCGAGTCCCCTTGTTGTGATCGTCCTTCCGCCGAAGGTGACGTACTCGGAAACGATGCTGGCGTTCCAGGCGCCGCCTGTGGCCGTGATAAGTCCGGTAATCAGGTAGGGGAATATCCCGGGAATTATCAGGACCTTCCACTTCCGCAGCCCGCTGATGCCGTAAAGGGCCGCAACCTCCCTCAAATCCTGCGGAATTGCAGATGCCCCCGCGATTACATTGAACAGTATGTACCACTGGGTCCCCAGGAGCATGAGAAAGACGGACCCAACCGCCAGCCCCCCCCCTATCCTGAGAAGGAACAGGAGGATGACCGGGAAGACCGCCGTGGCCGGTACCGACGCAACTACCTGAACGACCGGCTGGAGTATCTTCGAGGCACGCGGGTTGAACCCGATATAGACCCCGAGAGGCACTGTCCAGAGCGACGCTATGAAGATCGCCGCAGTCGTCCTGAGGATGGAGTAAAAGGCCGAAACGATGACCGTACCGAGGTCCGCGGCACTCAGGTGGGACAAGAGCACCACGGCCTTGGTCAGAGACCACCCGACAAGATAAAGGGCCAGGGGAACAGTGACGAGGTAAAGAACCTTCCGGACTATGGATGTCTTCCCGCCGGGGCCTGTCTCCATCCGTCCGAAGAAGATTTCGAGCCTGTGCAATCCCCTGAAGAGCAATTTTTCGAACTCCTGCACGAGTGTTGATTTTCTTATAAAATCGAGGACAGCCGATTCTTTCTCATCTTCGGCCTGGACCGTGTCGAACCTGAACTTCTGGGACCATGCTACAACCGGCCTCCAGACAAGGACGTCCAGCACCACGATCAGAAAAATCATTGTGCCTATCCCGTAAAGGACATGCTTCATATCGCCTTTGATAGCAGCGGTCTGGATGTAAGATCCGAGACCGGGTAGTCTGAAGTCCCTGTCCTTGAGTACGAACATCTCGCAGGCCATCAGGAAGAACCAACCCC
>JBJKOV010000061.1:0-5512 GCA_046707105.1 Thermodesulfovibrionales bacterium | reverse complement strand
ACATATGGTCTGGAACTCCATATGGCAGCAATCTGCCTACAACTTCCGGGATTGTGGTTAATGCTGAAGGCGAGGCAGAGAGTGGAGATTCCTGTCTGTGTGCGGACCCTGATGGCAACGGCCCTTTCACAATCTCTCTTGAAGTAGTATACAAGAAGTAAGAAGCTGTCGTTAAATTTGAGGTGTTCAAAGGTAAAACGACGAAGGAGAAGCGGCGAAGAACTATTGAGATAGAATAGGGTGAGACACGTATTCTAAACGGTAGGCATTTATTATGATAGATATTGTCCAGTATTTTGTGGATTCTAAAAGGAGGAAAAAACTCATTATTATGTCTCGTACTAAAGAACGCATGTATGTTGCGCGTTACTTTGCTTGCTTCCTGCTGCTGTTTGTTTGTGTTTCCGGTTGTTCCAGGCAAAGTGGGCCGGTCATGGTGAAAGGTCAGTTACAATTCGGACAATATATTCTCTCGCCACCGGCTGGGTACTGGTACTTTCCTGGAAAACACGCAACAAAAATTCGCCCTTCAGGCAGTATTTTCTTGATTACCTTCTGGAAACACAAGGAGGAGGCGAGATTGAATAAGGGGGTTAGAGCTAATATAGGTGTCTTTTTTAATTTCGTTGTATCGACAAACACCTATAAGAGCGTTGAGGCCTATTATGATGCGGCCAGGAGATCGGGTATAACATATAAGGCGATACCTAAAGAGGCGCAAGTACTTGGTTCTTTGACCGACTGGAGTTGCAACCGGATATTGAGCAGTGTCTACGGCATAGAATGTGTGTCGCTGAGAGATAACCTTATAACCATCGGCGCATATGGTAAGGATAAAGGCGCTGTTATCTCGAAGATTCCTGTGCTTCAAAAGATGATTGAATCCTTTAGATTGCAGAAAAAGTGATATTAAAATGATTGGGTATTGTCTGTGCATGCCCGTGAGGAAATGGAGAAAAGCCCAGGTTCGACTCACACAGTCTCAGTAGTATTATCGGTCTTATTGCTGATAACACTTGCGGTCAAGTGGAAACTTTTTTATTTCATTTGGCCCTCCCCAGTGGACCGAGATGCTTTGATTGGGAGCGCGATTGTTGCGGTCTATTTACTCGGAACCCTTATAGGAACATTCGGACTTCTTACGCTTAAATCATGGGCTGTATTGTTCTCTATGTCGCAGTGGTGGCAGGCACTTACAGCGGCGTATCCGTCATTCCGTTCCTCCCATATATCGCCCCGCCTGGTTTTGCTCGTGCATATGCTGTTATTGGAATCAATTTAGTCGTTATTGTCTTAGTGGCATTCATATTCGGATTCATCGTGAAAATAAGGCCAGTCGGATATCCTAAAGTATGAAGGCGCGATCTCGGCGGCCACGGAGTAGCCTCAAGAAACGATATCTGGTATTGGAAACAACCCTCGTTATTCAATCCGAGGAGCTTTAATTATCGATTCTGGTTGAAACATGCCTGAACCAGTGTCCCCACCGCCACGTGTCCCAGAAGGGGGGGGTGGGCACAGAATGGATGCATCGGCTGCCTGCGTGTTATGGGAAGAAGTTTTTTTCGTTTCGGTGCGGCGAAGCTGAGCAATAGTGGATGAACGAATTTCACCAGAGTATCTATATCAGGGAGAAACTGTCATCAATAGCCGCATTTTCATTTTTGCGGAGTACCGGCGGTACACCGCAAAGCGCGAGTTTTTCCCGGAATGCGCGTTTAGATCGGTAATCTTACTGCTGCCGAGAACCACGCGGCGAGGAGTAGTCGGTGTTCCCGATAATCCGGCGACGACAGGTTCAACGTTTGTTTCTGGAAGCAAGACCTTTACCCGCAAATTCATAAATTCTCCGGATCAGAATGCTCAGCCCACCCCGATATCTTATTTCTGCCGGCTTGACGCTTACATCGTCAAGATTTATCCCTGGCGCGGCAACTAAATAAAATGCGTTGACAAATGTGTAGCCCTGTGGCTACACTATTATTAATGTACGATATCCGTAAGACAGATACGTATGTCCGATGGCTTGATAGTCTGAGCGATGTTCGTGCACGGGCAAGAGTATTGGCAAGGGTTGAACGTCTTGCCGTGGGTAATCCTGGAGATGTTAGACCCGTAGTGGAGGAGTATCTGAACTGCGAATCGATTATGGTCCTGGTTATCGCGTCTATTACACAATAGTTGGACGTGAGTTGATTATTTTATTGGCCGGGGGCGATAAGCGTACTCAGTCCGCGGACATCAAGAAGGCGTTAAACCTTGCGCGGAATCTGTAGGAGGAAATAATGAGAAAAACGAAAACTACGCGATACGATGTTGCCGAGCATCTTCGGACACCAGAGGAAATGGCGGCATATCTTGAAGCTTGTCTGGAAGAAGCTGACGGTGACGCGGCTTTCATAGCAAAAGCGTTAGGCGATATTGCCCGCGCCAAGGGTATGACTCAGGTTGCTCGTGATGCCGGCCTGTCACGGGAGAGCCTTTATAAGGCTCTTTCTGGTGAACGTAGTCCCGACTTTGCGACCATCTTAAAAGTCATTGACGCTCTCGGTTTAAAGTTACATGCCAACGCCGTTCACGGCTGATTCAGAATTCCAAGAGTAGATCACAATGGTCCGGCTTGGGCGCGTAAAGGCACCTTCGCGTTTCTTTAGGAAATGACTGTTTTCAATAACTACTGGTTGCGAGGGCTAGTCGGTGCAGCCCTCAAAAAGAACTATGCGCTGTACAGGGTAAACAATGAGAGCTTCTCAAACGTCAAGAATTGTGCTTTCTTCCTCTACCCCCTCCAGCATGATCTCGCTGACATAAGTGGCCAGTTTGCTCCGGAGTGGGTGGCCGGAAGCGCCGGAATCTCCAGCAACCCAGGCAATAGCGACCGGAGGATTCCTGAGAAGGGCAGATATCAGGAATTTATGCACCTGCAAGGTAGAATCTAAATAGAATTTGTGATAACATTTTCATGACGGCAGCCAAGGCATCGACGGTGCCCGACAGCTAAATAATAAAGAAGGTGGAATCCATGCCTGAAGAAACAATTGAATCATATAACATCACGCGTCTCGATATCCTGAACGAAAGAGGTGAGGCGGACGATGCGCTGATGCCCCCGCTCTCGGAAGAACAGATTAAAAAAATTTATGCTCTGCTGGTCCTGTGCAGGATCTTTGACCACACTGCCCTGAACCTTCAGAGGGAGGGCAGGATAGGCACCTATGCTTCGATGCTCGGACAGGAGGCTTCCCAGGTCGGCAGCGCGTTCGCCCTCGAAAAGTCCGACTGGGCCTTCCCCTCCTTCAGGGAGATGGGTGTTTATATCACCAGGGGATATCCGCCCTATATGCTTTTTCAATACTGGTCGGGTGATGAAAGAGGACTCCGGACACCCGACGATCTGAACATCTTCCCGGTCAGCATCCCGGTGGGAACGCACATCCCCCACGCTTCGGGGGCCGCCATGGCCGCAAAGTACAGGAAAGACAAGGTTGCCGCACTGGCGTATTTCGGAGACGGGGGGACCTCCGAGGGCGATTTCCACGAGGCACTGAATTTCGCCGGCGTCTTCAAGGCCCCCGCGGTCTTCATTTGCCAGAACAACCAGTGGGCCATTTCGGTCCCCCGTGAGAGGCAGACCGCAGCCAAAACCATTGCCCAGAAGGCGGTCGCTTACGGCTTTGAGGGTATCCAGGTGGACGGCAACGACGTGTTCGCCGTGTTTAAGGCGACGAAAGATGCCGTCGATAGAGCAAAAAATGGCGGGGGCCCCACGCTGATAGAATGTTATACCTACCGGATGTCAGACCATACCACCGCGGATGACGCGTCGAGGTACCGGAAGAAAGAGGAAATAGAGAACTGGAAGGCGAAAGACCCGATTCTCAGGCTGGAGTTGTATATGGAGAAGAAGGGGATGTTGACCGATGAATACAGGAAACAGGTCGAAGATGAGGCTAAGAAGACAGTGGACGATGCCGTAAAGACGGCCGAATCGGTGGAACCGCCGCACCCGGCGGACATGATTACATTCACCTATGAAAAAACGACGCCGAGACAAAAAAAAGAGATGAGGGATTTCTGAGATGCCGAAACTGAATATGGTGCAGGCGATAAACCTCGCCTTAAAAGAGGAGATGCAGAGGGACGACAGAGTAATTTTGATGGGCGAAGATGTCGGCAGCGATGGAGGCGTCTTCCGCGTGTCCGAAGGACTTCTGGATGAGTTCGGTCCGGAAAGAGTCATGGATACGCCTCTTTCCGAGTCGGGCATAGTGGGCACCGCCATAGGCATGGCCGCCTATGGATTAAGACCCGTGGCGGAAATACAGTTTATGGGCTTCATCTACCCCGCACTCGACCAGATATTTTCTCACGCGGCCAGGCTTCGGTCCCGTTCGAGGGGGCGGTACACCTGCCCGCTGGTTGTACGGACACCTTACGGCGCCGGGATCAAGGCTCCTGAGATTCACTCCGAAAGCACCGAGGCACTTTTCTGTCATATGCCGGGGATCAAGGTTGTCGTTCCGTCCACTCCATCTACGGCAAAGGGGCTGTTGATATCCGCCATAAGGGACCCCGACCCTGTCATCTTTCTCGAATCGACGAGGGTCTACAGACAGATAAAAGAGGACGTCCCTGACGAAGAGTATACAATACCTCTCGGAAAGGCCAGGATTGCGAAGGAGGGAAAAGAAGTTACACTTGTCGCATGGGGAAGCATGCTCCACCGTTGTCTTAAGGCCGCGGAAGGCACTGATGCCGAGGTGATCGACCTCATGACCCTGAGCCCCTTCGACGAAGAAACCCTATATAAATCCGCGAAAAAGACCGGCAGAGTCATCATCGTTCATGAGGCACCCAAGACGTGCGGGGTAGGCGCGGAGATTTCGGCCTCTCTCGCCGAAGAGGCGATGCTCTACCTCAAGGCCCCTATCATTAGAGTCACCGGGTACGACGCCGTCATTCCACTTCCCAAGCTTGAGGACTATTACATGCCCACCGTCGACAGGATTAAGAGGTCCATAGACGAAATAATGAAGTATTAGCGGACCGGCGGCAGGTCGAACTTGTCTCCACGGAGGCAATTAAGGTTTTCCATCACTTATGAAAACATCCGGTGGACTTTTTCGTGCAATCACGTACAATATGAAAAAGGGATATCATAGCCCGACAAAAAAGGCGGAAGTGCAAATGGCAATAAGAAAGCAAGTGCTGTTTTGTCTCATTCTCACAGTCTTGATCTTTGTTCCTGTGCGTTCTCACGCAGGCGGGCCATCAGCTGACGACCCGAAACAGAATGCTGCAGCCGAGGGAGTGGTCGTTGCAAGCGAGGTTATGACGCCTGTCCCTGTAAATGAGACGGGGGGAGGAGAAATAACGGAAGAAAAGGAGATAGCCGATCCCCTGCAGCCGTGGAACCGTGCCATGTATACCTTCAACGACAGGTTCTACTTCTGGCTTCTGAAGCCCGTGTCACAGGGATACGGCAAGATCGTTCCCGAATGGGGACGCGTCA
>JBJKOV010000060.1:0-1938 GCA_046707105.1 Thermodesulfovibrionales bacterium | reverse complement strand
CAAGCCTACAAGCTCACAAGCCTGCAAGCTGGCAAGCTTACGAGCTGTGAAAGGCATGCAATGGGCACCGGGACGGCGGTTTTCACTTTTCACTATTTACTAGAACCTATCTCAAAATTCAATTTTGGGAAAAATCCGTCACCCTCGCGAAGGCGGGGGTCCACTTTAGACCTGAAAAACATGGATTCCCGCCTGCGCGGGAATGACGCTAACATACCCGATAAAAATGGCAAAAAATCGATTTTGAGACAGGTTCTTTCACCTTTCACCTTTCACGATTCACGGCCTCTAAAAAGGCAAGCATAGGGCTTAGAGCAAAGAGCGGGGGCAAGGGGGTTTTCACTTTTCACTGTTGCCAGCTTTCGAGCTTGTAGGCTTGCCAGCTTGCCGGCTTGTCAGCCTGTCAGCCTGACTGTTCACCCTTCACGGTTTTTCACTCACAATCAGGGTCTTCGGCAGGTTGATCGTAAAGGTCGTACCCTTTTCGCTGCTCTCGACATCGATTGTGCCCCCGTGCGAGACGACAACTTTGTGGACGATCGAAAGGCCGAGGCCAGTACCCCTTTCCTTTGTGGTGTAAAAAGGGAGGAATATCTTGTCCCTGATGTTTTCTGCCATTCCGTGACCCGTATCGGAGACCGACAGGTGAAGGAAGTCGTCAACGCGCGCACTGATCCTAACTTCTCCTCCCTCGGGCGTCGCCTCGACCGCGTTCCGGATGAGATTGGTAACAGACTGCCTGAGAAGCACCTCGTCGGCACGTACCACGGCGAGGGCTCCCTGCTCGCAGACAATGCGAACGCCTTTTGATAAGTCTTCGGCACCTTGCATACAGCCGCTTATCAGCTCTCCGAGATCGACCTCCGACTCCACCAGCTCCGTCGGCTTTGCGAAGGAGAGGAAATCGGATATTATCCTGTCCATTAATTCCACTTCTTTTGCTATCGCCTCGACAGCCGCGACAGAGCCGGCATCGGCCTTTTTCAGCAGTATCTTCGTGTAACCCGATATGACGCCGAGCGGGTTTCTGAGTTCATGGGCTATCCCTGCCGACATCTCGCCAAGATTAGCGAGCCGCTCCCTCAGCTCCATCTGAGACTGGAACGCCTTCAGCTCCGTCAGGTCCGTGAACACCAGTATCTGTCCGATAGTATTGTTCGAACTGTCCTTCAGGGGCGACATGTTCAGCCCCAGCCAGATCCTCTTGCCTCCCGGTGTAACACAGGCAATTTCCGCCCTGTCGATAGTTTTTTTCTCCCCTATGATATCGGCAACGCGGCCGCTGAAGACCGATGCATAACCCTTTCCTATGACATCTCCCTCTTTGAGGTCGAGTATGTTTCCGGCAGCGGAATTCATTTTGGTGACTATCAGGTCCCGGTCAAAACTGATCACCCCGCTGGGCACGCTCTGGAGAATGTCTTCGTTGTATATCTCCACCGAGGATGCCCTGTCTTCGGCCTTTCTCTTCAGGTCTTCGAGTTCCCTCTCCTTTTCCTTCAGTTTAGCCACAAGCTCGTGAAAGGTGTCCACCACAAAACCGACCTGCGTCGTGTCCTTTTCTTCCTTCTTTATCTTCTTCCTGTGATAATTAATGAGCGCCCTGAATATGGACAGAAGGATGACAACGAGAAAAAGGAAGGAAAAGATGATGACTGTATAATTCAGGTTTTCCATATTAACAATAGCGAAATTGTATATACCTTAATAGCATAAGAAAATGCATTTCACCACAGAGACGCAGAGGGCGCAGAGCATGGTGAATTTTGTTTTCCGGTGAGAGGCCGGAAAACAAAAAAGACGCTCCTCACGGCAGTTTATATATTTCTGCCCTCCCTTTTCAGTCATGCCCGAGGATCTTAATCGGGCATCCAATCTCTCTGAAAACCTGGATTCCCGACGACTACCTCGGGAATGACGAATTTGAAATGCAAGTCT
>JBJKOV010000059.1:0-5261 GCA_046707105.1 Thermodesulfovibrionales bacterium | reverse complement strand
CCGGAACCGTCGGTTTCCAAAAAACTCCGGGGTTTTTCCCCGTCGAAGTAGATCTCGCTGTATGCAGCGTCATGGCATACGATGATGTTGTATTTTCCGGCGATGCGGACCACGTCTTCATAGAAAGCCTTCGGGGCGACCGCGGCAGTCGGATTGTTCGGATAATTGATAAACATCAGCTTGCTCTTCTGCAGGATGTTTTCCGGTATGGACCCAAAATCAGGCAGAAAGCCGTTCTCCTCCCGGAGGGGCATTATGTAGTTCTCACCGCCCGCAAAGAGTACGGACACGGGATAGACCGGATATCCCGGAGAAGGAATAAGAGCGGTGTCTCCCTGTTCGATAAAAGCGAGGGGCAGATGACCGATGCCTTCTTTCGAACCGATCAGGGAAAGGACCTCCTTTGCGGGGTCCAGGGACACATTGAACCGCTTCTTGTACCATTCTGAAACCGTCTGCCGGAAGGACATCATGCCCTCATAGGACGGGTACCGGTGATGGTCCGGGTTTTCAACAGCGGCTTTCATCGCCTCCACAATGTGTGTGGGGGTGGGGATGTCGGGATCGCCAATGCTCATATCTATGACATCGACCCCCCTTGCTTTCGCCTCCTGCTTCATCCTGTCGATGGACGCGAAGAGATAGGGCGGAAGATTCCTTACACGCGACGCCATCTCGGCAAAGACTTTCCGTTTCAAAGCCACCTCCTGAGTTTTTCAGCTTTTTTTCGTCTATTATATATTAATTGCAAAAAAGTTTTGTGAGGGTTTTCGCAGTTCCTGGAGGACCGCAGCTTGACGCATTACCCTGCAAACGGCGATTAGCGGCGAATGAACGCGGATAAACATGGACAAGAACCGGTGTTTTAATCCGGAAGACCCTCGCTGCCGGGTGAGTGATGAAGAAGCCTGAAAGTTCCCGGAAATCAGCGGCAATCCCCGTTGATCACGGCAAATTTCTTTTTAGGGACGGCTGACTGAGCCGGCTCATTGCCCGAGTTGAAAATATTCCCTCAGGAGCATGGGGTAGGTACCGGGGTTGAAGAGTATGTTGGTCATAAAATAGCACTCGTGAGTGCAGTAGCAGTTGCCGCTGCGTATGAAATCCCTGGTCTCCTTTGCCCTTACTGACCGGCTGACCCTCCCGGCGCTGTAATTATGGTCGCGTACATTACCGAATGATCTTTCCAGTATCTCGCAGGGAAAGACTTCCCCCCCTTCGTTCAGCACGAGGTTAAGCCTTCCTGCGTAACAGGGGAGCAGGCTCTTCTTTTCCTGTATTGTCCGGTGAATCAACTTGCGCTGCAGGATATCCTGAGCGGCCTTGATCCCGGCGCCCCGGAAGCGGTAAATCGCGGATTTCCCCGTCTTGAGATTCCGTTCCAGTCTTTCTATCGCGCGGCAGTACTTGCTGAAGTCGACATTCTTGAGTTCTTCATCGGCAAGATTTCCGCGTACGAGTGAAATGGTGTGGGTCTTTATATGACCGAGGTCTTCGACAAAATCGATTATCGGGTCCATGGCATCCTGATTTCCGGAACAAAAGACAGTGTTGATCCCGAGTTCGAAATTGGGATATCGACCGGGGAGGTCAGCAAGCAGGCGATAGGTCTCCATCGTTTTGGCGAAACTCCCCGGCGTATCGCGGATTTCGTCGTGGGCTGCGTCAATGCCGTCAAGAGATAGTTTTACGACCACCACGCTCTTCGGGCTGTTTTTAAGTATCCTCTCCGTCCTGTCCATGATAATATCCGGGAGCACGCCGTTTGTCGGAAAAAGCATGATCGCAGGCCTGTTGTTGACGTAAAAGGTATTGGCGATATCGACGAGGTCTTCCCTAAGATAGATTTCTCCCCCTGAAAAAGCCAGCCATAGCAGGCGGCCGAACGAGCTGGCGATCCTGCGTATTTCATCAAGGGTGAGTTCCGGCTGTCCGGAGGTTGCGCCGGCATTTTTGAGATAGAAGCAGAAGGGGCACCGGGAGTTGCACCTTCTGGTCAGGAAGAAGGTTAGATGGATCGGTCTTCTCTTCCATAAGATGGAACCTGCGTGCCGGAAAGGTGAATACATCAGCGGCGCCTCCCGGTGTCAGGACAGTTGCTTATCATCTTTATATTCCTCGCGGGAAACGGGGGACACCCGGGATTTTCCCCCGCTCTTTTTGTCTTTGTCAGGCAAGCCCTGCGTGCCTGTTTTCCATCCTGTAGAAGGCCGCCGTACACATCCAAGCAGTCCGGCCGATGAGCCGGCGCCGACGGCGACGGGATAGATCAGCATGTAATACAATGCCGCCTTCGCAAAGAAGACGGGCCCCCCGGCAGCGTAGAATGCCGAAAGCAGGCTCCTGTTAACAACAGAGTTCAGGAGGAAAACCAGGGGTATCGGCAACAGGAGGCTGTTTCTTTTCATCAATAGAGCGAGTATGCAAAGGCCCATGGCAACGAAACAGGACACGACATCGGTTTTGAGTTCCGACGAGGCCGTCCCCGAGTCGCTGAGCAGGTCCCTGTTGCCCAGTGAGTAAACAGTCCAGTATCTCGATTTCCTGAATGCATTGGCGAGCGACTTCAGAAACGAAAAACGGAAAATGTGCTTGACCAGAATGCCGGGCTCCATCTCAAGTCTCGTCCCGGACCTCCGGAGCCTGTGGCTGAACTCAACGTCTTCGATAATAGGAAGGAAATCATCGGGAAACCCGCCGCTCTCGACGAAGAGCCGTCGGTCGATCACCATTGCGTGGCTTGCGATGTAGTCGGGCTCTTTCCTTTTTGTCTCCGAATAATTTATGAACGCCGACTGGAAGGCGCTGAAGAAGTCGTCGTCATATGGGACCTTGGTGTAAGTCCCTCCGAAGACCGTGTCTTCCCTTCCCGTTATCGCCGTATCCGCCGCGGAGAGGGCATCCGGCTCCATCAGGCAGTCCGCATCGGTGAAGAAAAGTACCTCGCCGTCGCTGTTTTGAGCACCGATATTCCTTGCCCCGGACGCCCCGGTGCGTTCCCGGAGACGGACCATTTTGCACGGGAAGCGGCTGATGATGTCGACGGAGCAGTCGTCGGAGCAGTCGTCGACCACGATCACCTCGAAACTTTCGTGATGCGAAGAAAAAGCCGCTTCGAGGCACTTCCCTATAGTGGCGGCGCCGTTATAATTCGGAATGACCACGGAAAAGCGTTTTTGCATGGATTATTATGACCTAAATTGATAGATTCCTGCCGCCTTCCCTGTTATGACGGCCGGCTGTTTTTTTGACGGCTGCTCCTGTGTTAGAATTATGATGCTTCACCACTCTGTATTTGGAATGTCCCATGAAACCGAAACTAAAGGCGGATGACAACAACGCGGGCGCGAAATTCCCCATTGTGGGCATAGGCGCTTCGGCCGGAGGTCTCAACGCCCTCCAGTGTTTCCTTGCCGCCCTGCCGGAGGAGTTCGATTTCGCAATCGTTTTTGTGCAGCATCTTTCGACAAAGCACAAGAGTCTTCTTCCGGGACTGCTTCACTCGCGAAGGCCGGATCTTCACATCGAGGAGATATCAGAAGGGATAGAAGTCCTTCCCGGCAGGATATACCTCTGCGCTCCGGGGACGGAGGTGAGAGTTGAGCAGGGGGCCTTTCATGTCTACCCTCCACCGGAAGGACATGTCCACCTGGCGATCGACGAGTTCCTGGCTTCACTCGCAGAGTATGCGGGGGAAAGGGCGATTGCAGTAATCTTCTCCGGTGCAGGCACAGACGGGGCCAGGGGAGTACAGGCTATCAGGACGGCCGGCGGGACTGTTTTCGTGCAGGAGCCGGCGACTGCCGAATTTCCGGGGATGCCGACTTCAGCAATAAGTACCGGCCGGGCGGACGGTGTTTTACCCCCGGACGATATCGCACGAGAGATACTGAAGCTGCGGGGCGCAGTCCCGGCAGTTACTGACAAGGAAATCACTTCTGCCCAGTTCGATGCTTTCTCCCGCCTGATCCGTGAAAAAACGGGTTACAATTTCAATCACTACAAGAGAAGTGTGGTCGGCAGGAGGATCAAGAGACGGATGTACCTGCGAGGGGCTTCAACGATCCGGGACTATATCACGTTGGTAGCCGAAAATGATTCTGAAGCGGCCAGTCTGGCCGCCGACCTGATGATCGGCGTCACGTCCTTTTTCCGGGACAGGCTGGCATGGAAGGCGCTCAGGATGGAGGTCATAAGGAGACTTGTCGCCGCGGATAATGACCAGCCGGTCCGCGCCTGGGCCCCTGCCTGCGCAACAGGCGAAGAAGCATATTCTATTGCCATGATGCTCCGCCACGAGCTTGATCTTGCCGGCAGCAACCGTGAGATACAGGTCTTTGCCACCGACGTAAACGACTGTGCCCTGGAAAAGGCGAGAGAGGGGAAATACCCCGGCAGCATCAGCGCCGATGTTCCGCCGGATTACATGAAGAAATTTTTTACCTGCTCCGAAGACGGACAGTCCGTTATCATCGGCAAGGAGATACGGGAGTCGGTGCTGTTTGCCAGACAGGACCTCCTTACCGATCCGCCATTTTCCCGTCTTGATCTCATTATCTGCCGTAACCTCTTGATATATCTTGAGCCCGACGCCCAGGAAAAATGCATAGCCCTCTTTCATTATGCCCTCAGGGAAGGCGGATACCTGTTTCTCGGCAACGCCGAGTCGACCGGCAGGAACAAGAACCTCTTCAAGTCGCTGGGCCACAAGAAATGCCGCGTCTATCAGAAGATCGAGACAGGGGCCCCTTCCAGGCTGAGCCTTACAGTCCCTTTTGCAACGGAGCGGGGGCCGGCATTTTTTTCAAGACAGACTCCGGTCGCGGAGAATCAGCAGTCCGTCATCGAGTTTGTCCAGGAGAACTTGCTTGAAGAATATGCGCCCACGGCGGTTGCGATCAACCAGAACTTCGAGGTCATTTACAATAACGGGCCGACGAACAGATACCTTCAGCAGCCCCGGGGGGGACCGACCGGCAACCTGCTGGAGCTCCTTCCCAAAAACCTGAGGAACAGGATCAGGGGAGCGGTTTACAAAACCGCGCAGGAGGTTAAACCGGTTTCGATCCGGACGGTCATCCCGGATGATAACGCGCGCAAAAGGCAGGTCACCATCCGCATCTCCAGATTGAGGGACAACCTGTTCCTCGTTGTATTCCGCCTGAAGGGGGATAAGAAGGGGGACTTCTCAGAAGAGGCGGCGACCGTTTCTTCTGAGGCTTGCGCTGACGAGAATGTTGTGCGCCAGCTTGAAAGCGAGC
>JBJKOV010000058.1:0-1722 GCA_046707105.1 Thermodesulfovibrionales bacterium | reverse complement strand
GATGATTCCCGCATATCCCACGACGCTGTCATAGTCGCCGCTCACATCGCCCGATGTTGCGTATTTCACCAGGCGGGCCGATCCTGCGCCGAGAAGCTTCGCAGTATGGAGCATCACAGTCGCCGGGAGGTAGCCGCACATCGATATTCTCTCCCTCCGGACCGTCTCATAGAGTCCTTCGGGGTCGATATCGAGTATCCTCTCAATCGCAAGTTTGTCCTTCGTCCTGGCGACCTTGTCGGGCTGATAGTGACTCATATCTGAACTGGCCAGTATCACAACCGGATAATCGACCGCCTTCACCGCAAGGGCTATCCTCTCACCGAGTTCAAGACATTCACTCAGGGTCAACGAAAGGAGCGCAATGGGCACTATTCTGATCTCCTGCGATAAATGCACGATGAAGGGCAACTGCACCTCCAGGGAATGTTCGAAAAAATGGGCCTGCGGGTCCCGCGAGACTGCCGGGTTGTCGAGCGCGATCCTGCTGGCTAGTTTCCTGTCGATCCCCAGGGTTCCCGTCGGAATCTCCCATTCACCTTCGTCCATGAGGGCAACCCGCGCCCCAAGGCCGGTGTGGTTCGGACCAAGCATAACAAAGGTCTTTGGAGGCCTGATGGACGAATATACGGCACCCGCAACGCCTCCCGAGTACATGAGACCCGCATGCGGGACGACGATGCCGATCGCGTCTTCCTTCGGCATCCCGGTGTCAGTGTAATCCTCGACCTGCTGCACCAGTCTGGAAGTCGTTCCGTAATAAAATTGACCGGCAACTACAGCTTTTCTTTTCATTTCCCCCCTCCCGGCAGGAAAGACACCGCCGGCGGATCGCCACACTTCAGAAAAAAAAGATCAGCCGGCGATCCTAGAAAGTATCTTCGCCGTCATTGTATTCCCTGTCCGAATAGTCGGTAAACCTCGTACAGTCTGAAAGGAAGGTGAGCGTCACCGTACCAGTCGGGCCGTTTCGCTGTTTAGAAACGATTATCTCCGCTTTATTCTTGTTTTCCGAACTGTCCTTGTTGTAAACCTCATCGCGGTAGAGGAATATTATTACGTCCGCGTCCTGTTCGATGGCTCCTGATTCCCTCAGATCCGCCAGGGTCGGCTTCTTCGTTCCGGTCCGCGTCTCGACCCCCCTGTTCAGCTGACTCAGGGCTATGACCGGGACCCGCAGCTCCTTGGCAAGTGATTTCAGCGAACGGGATATCTCCGAAATCTCCTGCTCCCTTCTCTCTGCGTTGCCCCGCCCCCTCATCAGCTGCAGATAATCGACTACAACCAGACTCAGTCCGTGTTCGGCCTTCAGCCGCCGGGCCTTCGCCCTCATCTCCAGTATGTTGACTGCTGACGAATCGTCGATAAATATCGGCGACTCCGCCAGTTTTCCTGCGGCGTTAGTAAGATTGTGCCAGTCGCCTTTTTTGATAAAACCCTTTCTAACGCTGTTTGAATCGACCATAGCCTCGGAGCAAAGCATTCTGAAGGCCAATTGTTCCTTGGACATTTCAAGACTGAATATGGCAACCGGCTCCTTTAAATTTACTCCCACGTGCTGGGCGATGTTAAGACTAAAGGCGGTCTTCCCCATAGACGGCCTGCCGCCGACTATTATCAGGTCGCTTTTCTGAAAGCCGGTGGTAAGCTCATCAAGCTCCTTGAACCCCGACGGCACGCCGGTTACAGTCTCCTTCCTGTCGTACAGCTGTTCGATCATCT
>JBJKOV010000057.1:0-7411 GCA_046707105.1 Thermodesulfovibrionales bacterium | reverse complement strand
AGGCCCTGAGATACCGGCTGAGAGTGTCCAGGTTCTTTTGGAAAATCGCGATCATTTCCACCAGAT
This sequence comes from Thermodesulfovibrionales bacterium, assembly GCA_046707105.1. GTDB lineage: Bacteria > Nitrospirota > Thermodesulfovibrionia > Thermodesulfovibrionales > UBA6898 > JARRRD01. Next base: position 7,345 of record JBJKOV010000057.1, on the reverse strand, counting down.
TGTTCCTGTTCATCAGGCATATATCGCGCCATAATTCCGGTGAACTGCATGCTATCCTCGTGGAGTCCATAAACCCCTGCCCCGAAAATTCGAGGAAGGCTGGATCCACGTCGGCCGCCGTATTTACCAGGGTATAAGCGATCAAATGGGGAAGGTGGCTGACGGAGGCGTAGATCCGGTCATGCCTTGCGGGGTCCATTGTAATTACCTTCGAGCCCAGAGACTGCCAGAGACCCACGATCTTCTCCAGGGCGCCGGGATCTGAATCGGCGGTCGGCGTTACAATACATTTCGAATTTTCGAAAAGCCCGGCCGTGGAAGAATCGATGCCGGAGCGGTCGCTGCCGGCGATCGGATGTGATCCTATATAGCTTACGCCCGCCGGCATAAGTCTCTCCATCTCGTATATCAGTTCCCCTTTGACGCTTCCGGTGTCGGTCACGACAGCCCCCGGCTTGAAAGAAGCCGACGACTGCCTTACCAGGTCGGCAAAAGTCCTGACCGGTGTGGCAAATACGATCAGGTCCGCGTCTTTGCATGTTTCGGCAGCGCTCCGCTCGAAGGAATCGATAATGCCGCGCTTTTGCGCTTCTATAAGGTTTTCCCGGCTCCTGCCGAATCCGGCTACATCTCCGCACAGCGCGTTTTTTTTCAGTGCCAGGGCGAAGGAGGCGCCGATCAGTCCCACGCCGAGAACCGCGACTTTATTAAAGAAAAGCCCGCCCGCGGTCCGCATGTTCCCGTGGATACCTATATTTCCCTCCCCACTGAAGCTGCCACGGGTTTGAGTTCTTCCATTAGTTGTCTGAAATTATCGGGCCTGAGAGATTGCTCTCCGTCGGACATCGCCTCTTCCGGGTTCGTGTGGACTTCAATTATGAGCGCGTCGGCGCCGGCCGCTACAGCGGCCTTTGCCATGGGCGACACCAGGTCCCATTTCCCGACCCCGTGACTGGGGTCGACTACCACCGGGAGATGGGTAAGCTGTTTAAGCACCGGCACTGCGCTCAGGTCCAGAGTGTTTCTCGTGGCCGTCTCGAAGGTTCTTATGCCCCTCTCGCAGAGCATCACTTCATGGTTGCCGCGCGACATTATGTATTCTGCGGACATCAGCCACTCCTTTATTGTGGAGGAGAGCCCCCTCTTCAGAAGGACCGGCTTCCTCGCGGAGCCGACTTCGAGCAGAAGCCTGAAGTTCTGCATGTTCCTGGCCCCGATCTGGATGATGTCCGCGTATTTGACGATGACGTCGAGGTCCCTTGGGTCCATGATTTCAGTGATTATAGGGAGTCCCGTTTTCTCGCTTGCCTCGGCCAGGTACTTGAGGCCTTCCTCGCCCAGACCCTGAAACGAATACGGCGACGTCCTCGGCTTGTAAGCGCCGCCCCTGAGGAATGAGGCCCCGGATGACTTAACCTTTTCGGCGATGCTGGTGAGTATTGTTTTATTCTCTACCGCGCAGGGACCCGCCATGACCGGGATTTTCCTGCCGCCGACGACAGTGCCCTTCACATCTATCTCTGTATTTTCTTTTCTGAACTCGCGGCTGGCAAGCTTGTAAGGCTTTACTATTCTGACAACGCTCTCGACCCCGGCTGCGGCGCGGATGGCGTCTTCTTCTTCCTCGCTGACCTTTGACGTATCACCGATCACCCCGATGATCGTCCGCTCCGTGCCCTGCGAAACATTCGCCTTGAGGTCGCGGCTTTCCAGTTTTTTGACGATATGCCTTATCTCTTCCTCGGTAGCCCCCTGTTTAAGTACAATTATGTCCATTTATCCCTCCCTGCTCACTGCCCGCTTCCAATGGTCCGACCGAGCGCTTCGACAAACCTTCTGTTTTCCTCGGGTAACCCTATCGTTACCCTTATCGAATTCGGTCCCATCGGTCTTACGATAACCCCGAGCCTCAGCAGTTTCTCATAAAGCGCCGGAGCTTCGGGGACCGGCAAATAGATAAAGTTGGCCTCCGTAGGGACATATGCCATTCCCATCTCGCTGAGTTGGCGGTAGAGATATTCCTTCCCGCGTCCGTTGACTTCCTTTGAACGGCGAAGGTGTTCGCCGTCGCCCAGCGCAGCAATCGCCGCCCTCTGGGCGATCGAATTGGTATTGAAAGGCTCTCTCAATCTGTTCATATCTGCCAGTATTTCGTGTCTTGCAACGCCGTAACCGAGCCGCAGGCCGGCAAGACCGTATATCTTTGAAAAAGTCCGCAGGATAAGGACATTTTTGTCGCTGTGCAGGTACTTCATGCTGTCGGCGTAATCGGGGTCAGACACATACTCTATATAAGCCTCGTCCAGGACCACGATGAGCCCGTCCGGCATCTTTGCCATCATCCTGTCGAATTCTTCTTTCCTGTTGATCGTTCCAGTAGGGTTGTTAGGATTTGCGATAAAGAGCATTTTGGTCCTCGGCGTCACGGCGGCAGCCATCGCCTCGAGGTCGTGGACATGATTCTTCAGCGGGACCTGGACGCAGACGCCGCCCACCGACTGCACAGCCATGGAATAGACAACAAAAGAAGGTGTTGCCATGACGGCCTCGTCACCGGCAGTCATAAATGTACGGGCCGCTATGTCAATCAGCTCATTCGAACCGTTCCCGAGAATTACCTCATCGCCGCTTACCGAGAGCTTTTCGGAAAGGGCCTTCTTGAGATAGTGCCCGCTGCCGTCCGGGTATCTGTTGATTTCGGAAAGGGCTTTCCCGATGGCGTCGACCGCCGCAGGCGAGGGGCCCACGGGGTTTTCATTGGACGCGAGTTTAACCGAATTGCTGATGCCGAGTTCCCTTTCCAGTTCTTCTATCGGTTTTCCGGGCACATAGGGACGTATGGCCAGGACGTATTCCGGCGGACGGATCACTGAATCGCTCCCTGGGGGTAAGAACCCAGTACCTTAAGGTAGAGGCAATGGTCCTTGAGTAATTCCGTTGCGTTCCTTACCTTCCTGTCTTCGATATGGCCCTCCATGTCTACAAAAAAGATATATTCCCATGCCTTCCTCTTCGAAGGACGTGATTCAATCTTGGTGAGGTTTATCTTCGCCCTCTTGAAGGGCAGGAGTATGTCATAGAGCGAGCCCGGCCGGTCTTTGATCGAAAACATTATGGAAGTCTTGTCACTCCCGGTTTTCGGAGGGAAGTCCCTCGATATCACGAGGAACCTGGTGACGTTATGGCGGCTGTCCTCGATGTCTTTCTCCAGTATCGGGAGGTCATACATTCTGGCTGCCACCTCGCTGGCTATAGCAGCAGCCGAGGTGTCTTTGGCAGCCAGTTCAGCGGCCTTCGCGGTGCTGGTGGACTCCTTCGTAACCACTCCCGGCATATTCGACTCAAGCCACCCCCTGCACTGGGCCAGGGCCTGGGGATGAGAGTATATCCTCTTTATCTTTTTCCTGTCTTTCTGGTTCGAAAGCAGGTTGTGGGACACTTCGAGGACGATCTCGGCGTTTACTTTAAGGTCGAAGTCCATGAACATGTCCAGTGTATGACTTATTACGCCTTCATTTGAGTTCTCTATCGGCACGACCCCGTAGTCCGCCTTTCCGGAATCTACATTTTCAAAGACCGCCTTTATGCTGTCCACCGGCAGAAAGGCGGCGGACGACCCGAAATGTCTGAGTGCGGCGAGGTGTGTAAAGGTGGCGAGGGGACCGAGACAGGAAACCTTCAGGGGTTCCTCAAGGGAGAGGGAGGCCGAAAGTATTTCCCTGTATATGGACTTGAGAGCGTCATTCGGGAAGGGGCCGGCATTGTTAAGAGTCAATCGATCGAGTATCTGGCGTTCGCGGTCGGGCTTATAGAATTTTACTTTTTCATTCCTTTTTCCCTTCCGCTTCAGGTGCCCGACTTCCAAAACGTTTTCGGCGCGTCTGTTCAGGAGGGCGAGTATTTCGTCATCGATCTTGTCAATCTTATTTCTGATTTTTTCCAGTTCGCTCATATCGACCTTCGGGAATCAAAAAAAACAGGGTCCGCTTCCGGACCCGGCTTCCCGATTTGAACTTTAATATTACTTGTTTTTTCTTATTTTTTCAAGGCATACATCAATCCCGGGTCCATGACAAATTTATTGGCAATTTCGCTATTATCACAAAATGACAGCCCGCCGCAGAGACGCAGGCGGCGCAGAGAAATGTAATGATACGTTTCTGTCGAGAAATCGGAAATATATGAACTGCAAAACAAAAATATCTTAATCTCTGCGGACTTTGTGTCTCTGTGATGAAATGCATGTTTCTTCGGCTTTTCGGGGTCAGTGTAAGTACCACCGTGCCCGGATCTTTAGTTTTGCCGGACAACAATGTTATATTCCCCCTTATGAAAAATCGAGAGGCAGCTCTCCCATTCCATTACGGGTGGATAATAGTCATCACGGGGATGCTGTGCGTCCTGGCCTGCCTGGGGTTCGGCCGCTTTGCCCTCGGCATGCTCCTGCCTTCGATGGGGTCGACCCTGAACCTCAGTTATTCCCAGATGGGATTTATCAGTACGGGCAATTTCATAGGCTACCTCGCTGCGGTGCTGGTGAGCGGTTTCTGGGCGGCAAGGATAGGCGCAAGGAAGCTTATATTTATTGCCCTTCTCGTAGTCGGAAAATCGATGGCACTGATAAGCCGGGCGAAGAGTTTTGCCTGTATACTCGTGCTCTATATGCTGACCGGCGCCGGGAGCGGGGCATCCAACGTACCCGTCATGGGGCTGGTGTCTTCATGGTTTTCGAGCGGCAAGAGGGGAAAGGCGGCAGGGTTTATAGTTATCGGAAGCGGATTTGCCATAATTATCTCCGGGAGACTCATACCTTTTATCAACGGGCTGGTCGGTCCGGAGGGGTGGAGGGTGAGCTGGCTTGTCCTGGGCGGTGCAGTGACTATAATCTCCCTTCTGGCTTTCGTCCTGCTCAGAGACAGCCCAACGGAGAAGGGATTGAGACCCGTGGGCAGTGACGAGGCTCCGTATTCGCATCCCCACGATGCCGAAGGGGTGAGGATAAACATCTATAGAAAGGGTGTCCTCTATTATCTCGGTGCAATATATTTCATTTTCGGATACACCTACGTGATCTACGCCACTTTTATCGTGACCACACTCGTGAAGGAGAGGGGTTTTTCGGAATCATCGGCCGGAAACCTCTGGGCCTGGGTAGGGTTCCTGAGCCTCTTTTCGGGTCCGGTTTTCGGCACCCTCTCCGACAGGCTCGGCAGAAAGACCGGGCTGATCGTTGTGCTCTCTCTCCAGACCCTTTCATACCTTCTGGTGGCCTCCCGGCTTCCGGGTATATTCCTTTATATGTCCATCGTTTGCTACGGAATAGTGGCCTGGAGCATACCGTCCATCATGGCTGCGGCCGTTGGTGATTACGTGGGGGCCCGGCGGGCCGCCGTAGCATTCGGGCTGATCACTTTTATATTCGGGCTCGGACAGATCATCGGTCCCGCCATAGCCGGGGTGCTGGCCGAAAAGGCCGGCAGCTTCGCCGGCAGTTTTTATATGGCCGCAGCCTTTGCAGGCGCCGCTATCGTGCTCGCCGCTTTTTTGAGAAAGCCGGAAACCGCCTGAATCAAGCCTCAAAAAGCTTTTTGGCCACGGATCAACAGAGATGGTCACGGATTCTCAAAAAAACTGAACTTCCTTCATCACTGGTTCGAAAGTCGAGGCCTTTGCGGAAGGAAAATATTTGTTATTATCAGTGTTATCCGTGGTCAAGCGCTGTTTATGGAATCAGAGCTTCACCCTGTTAAACTTCGAAAGGTCCTTCAACCTCTTCATGAGTGATGCGAAATCAGCGATATCGAGGGACTGCGGCCCGTCACACAGGGCCTTAAGCGGCTCCGGGTGCACTTCGACGATCAGCCCGTCGGCGCCTGCGGCCATGGCTGCAAAACAGAGAGGTTCAACGTAGTTCCTCGAACCCGTGGCATGGGAGGGGTCTATTATAATGGGAAGGTGTGAGCGTTCGTGGATCACCGGCACCGCGGAGATATCGAGTGTGTTCCTGGTGGCGGTCTCGAAGGTCCTGATCCCCCTCTCGCAGAGTATCACGTCGCGACAGCCTTCGGAAAGCACATATTCCGCGGACATGAGAAATTCCTGGATGGTTGTGGACATGCCCCTCTTCAGGAGAATTGGTTTGCCGTATTTTCCGGCCCTCCTGAGGAGAGAAAAATTCTGGACATTCCGCGCTCCTATCTGAAGTACGTCGGCATATTCGCCTACCAGGTCGACGTCTTCAGGATTAATGACCTCTGTGACGAAGGGAAGACCGGACTCCTCGCGGGCCTTCGCGAGGAGCTTCAGCCCCTCATGTTCGAGTCCCTGGAAGGAGTAGGGCGATGTCCTCGGCTTGAAGGCCCCGCCTCTCAACATTCTGGCACCGGCCTTCTTGACGCCCATGGCTGTTTCGACTATCTGTTTTTCGCTTTCTACTGAACAGGGCCCCGCGATCACTCCGAAGCAGCCGCCGCCGAACTTGGCGGTTCCGACCTCGACGACTGACGGCTCCTTCTTTATCTCCCTGCTTGCAAGCTTGTAGGGTTGTAATATAGGCATTAGTTTCTCGACGCAGGGGCTCGCTTCGAGGACTTCAAGCAGGTGCCTGTCCCTGTCATCGCCGACGGCCCCGATGACAGTCCTCTCCACCCCGAAAATAGCGTGGGGTTTGAACCCGAGTTTTTCGACTTTCTTCATTACTGCCTCTATTTCCTTTTTCCTGCATCCCTGCTTCATTACAATTATCATCCGGTTCTCCTTTATGAGTCACAAAAAATATAAAAGCCACAGGGGCCGTGCCGCCTGTGGCTCGTTCTCTCGTTCTCCCGCTAACGCTACATGCCAGGCGGCACCCCCATCAGAAGCTCGCGGGCCCGGCTAAATCGGGCGCGAAGGCGAAAGAATGATATGCAAGTCTCGAAAAACATTATTAATGATGATATATTCCCTGAATTTAAGTCAACGGAAATTCAGACAGGGATCATTGCGGGGGCGGTCGTCGTTTCCTATGTCATTTTATTTTCAAACGGGCTCTGTGTCTTTTTTAGACTCTATCCCTAATATTTCAGGAAGGAAGCCGGTTGGCTGGTAGAGCCCGCATAAGCCGTTGAGGGGGAGAAAAAAATTATTGACATAATTTCATTTATACTTTAGTCTCAAAGCGGCATTTCGGACAGCTGGTCCTATTATGGAATAGTGAATTTTATATAGAGAAGTCAAAGAGAGGTACGGATGAAAGTATATCTTAAATTCGGGTTTTACGCGTTATTCATGATCATTTTCATTGCAGGCTGCGGTTGTGGCAGCAAGAAGGGGCCCGCTGCCGTCACACTTGTGTCGATAGAGG
>JBJKOV010000056.1:0-21407 GCA_046707105.1 Thermodesulfovibrionales bacterium | reverse complement strand
GGGGAATACTGGTAATCGGGGTGGAGCATAACGACCACGTCGGCACCCTGTGAAAGGGCCTCCCGGTAACAGGTTTTTTGATTGCCGCCGTAACCCAAATTTTCGGGATGAATAACCGTATGAATGCCCAGTTCCCTAGCCTTTTTAGCAGTATCATCCCCGCTTGCATCGTCAACCAGAATAACCTCGTCCACAACGTCAAGCGGAATCTCTCTATATGTCATCTCAAGCGTCTTCGATGCATTATATGCGGGCATGACGACGATTATCCTGTTATCGTGGAGCATATGAGTTATCTTGCCTCTACAAGAATCAGCATTGCCCTTCCAGGATATACTGGAGTCAGAAAAGGGGACTTCCCTGTCCCGATTCCCCCCGAACGTCGGTGCGGGGAAAAATCAGTAGATTAAGGTGATCAACTTTCTTCTTGCTTAATAAATCCGTCAGTTGGCTAATGCTCTTGCTATGAAATTTACCATGAAAAGATTCGACATCCTGGAAGTAATACCCGAATCCTGCCAACTTCCCGAGAAGCTGCTCACCCGAGATTTTGGATATATCGATCAGGCTTGCGGGCGCAAATTCCATAATAATAAGCGGCCGGCATCTTCTGATTGTTTCCGCCATGCCCTCGATGACCAGCCCTTCGGCGCCTTCAACATCGATTTTCACGAGATGGACGGGTTGATCACGCAGCACGTCATCCATTCGTTTTCCCTCTACCACATAAATCTCCCGATTCCAGGAGGGATCATTCAACAAGTGGAATGATCCGCTATTGTTTCTGTCCCAGAGCATCATGCTCACGCTCTTATTCTCATTCGAAACTGCAACCTGCTGGGATGAAATATTCCGAAACCCGTTCAGTTTGATGCTTTTGAGAAAGAGGGAGTAATTCGGCGCCATTGGTTCGAAGGAGAACACATTTCCCTCAGGGCCAACAAGCCGTGCGGCCAGGAGTGAGAAATAGCCGATGTTCGCGCCGATGTCTACAAAGGTCTGACCGGGCTTAAGAAGCGCCCGCACCGCACTCGTTACCTCAGGCTCATAGAAGCCGTTCTTCCTGATGCTGTTACCGATGAAATGGTCGTTTGTATCGACGACGATACAGAAATCCTTCAGCTCAACAATTTCCTCCCGGATAGACAGCGTCTCATAGGATGCATAGTCTTTTGCATCATTCAACGCAAGAAATTCCGTACTCCGAATAAAAGCGCACGCAAGATCCTCACGAGAAAGACCGTGCTGCCGCGACTGTCTCAGGTAGTTATTCCATCCTTCATGATCAGGAGCACGATTCAGTAACAGTCGATAGGCGAAAAAGATGTCGAGGGAAGTAAGCTTTTTCCTTCCGAACATGAGTTCCAGGAGTTTTAATTTCAGTATATTCAGCTGTTGCATGAAGTCTCAAAAAGCGACCAAGTAACTAATAATACACCAAAGGTCAGCACCGCGTCCATTGGTGAGAGCGGCCGACCGCTTGATTGGCAGGGAAGAAATGCCTGGGATTACTGGTAGCAGCCGGCGTCAATGATCTCCTGCACACGAAGCTGGAATTCAGCAGAATTGGTGAAGAGAGAAAGGATCTGTGCCCTTGTGTATGATGGGTTATTGTGCCAGAAGGTTGTCCATGACGAGAACTCGGCAGGCGTGGCGCCGCGCCTGAGGATGCCGTCATAGAGGTCTTCAAGAAACTGCTGGTTCGTACGGTTCCGCAATGCATATTCCGAACTTTGGATAAACCCGAGCGCTATAGCATTCGAAAGGTCCCTGACTGCCTGGCTGCTTGAGCATTGTGCGGTCCTCATCATGCCCAGCCATCCGTCAAACCCGCCGCTGTCCGGGAGCCTGCCAAGGAATCCGCGATAAAAATCGTTCACCAGGTCGTTTTCCGGTCTTCTTGAGCTGTCGCCGAAGATATTCTCGATGTAGAGGCTAAACTCCGCGCTGTAGGCAAAGGAATTAAGAAGCACGCTCCTGGGCAGGTTATTAGGCGGATCTAGATACCCTTCCCAGAATGCTGCCCCCGATGCATCAGGAGAACGATTTAAGAATGTAAGGTACAGATCATTCACATACTCTGCGTTTGTTGTGTTTCTCTGGAGGTATTCCGATGAATTGAAGATCACCCTCGCAAGGGCGACCAGTCCCTCGGTAGGATCAATGCCGAGGGAGTCAAGGCGCATGATTTCTGCCGTCCAGCTTTCAGCACCTCCTGCTTCCGCTGCCCTGTCAAGGACGTCTACGTAATATTTTCTCACGAGATTTTTTGATAGTATCAGCTTGAAGGCGGCAGGGACCTTGAGGGAGACGGTCTCAGAATTCGTTGCCGTTGCAGTGAAATACATATTGCCGACACTGGTAATCAAGGCCGGCAAATTGACAGTCCCGCTATACCTCCCGTCCCCTGCTACCGAATCACCGCCTGTCCCGTCGTCTGACAGGGGTATCTTTAGCGTGGATGAATTGATATCGATGCTTAACTCCACTGCAGCTACAGGTGATATACCTGGATATACTTCCACTGATACGGTAAGCACATTGCCCTCATCTGCAGCATTAAAGAATGGCGAAAAGATAGGGTTCTCAAGGTGCAAGTCCAACGATGATGTCCTCGTTCCCGTTCTCTTGAACATCGGCCACGGGTTTGCCTGCTTATCGAATGCGCCAAGCTCCCATATGTGAATTTCGCCGTTGTCAACGGTAGATCCTCCGTTGCTCGACTTTCCGGTGGCCCATACCAGATCTATTTTCCCGTTGTTGTCGAGGTCTGCTGCAGCAGGAGGAGCGAATACGGATGTCGTGCCGCACGTGAAGTTCGTGTGTCCGTAGCGAAATGCCGGGACTAGTGTTCCGTCACCCTTGATCGCCACTATGGACCAGCCCACCCCGAGAATGATTTCGGGCTTGCCGTCGCCGTCCACGTCGGCAAGTATAGGGGAGCTCCTTATCTGTTGATGGGCGGCTGACTGATCTCCGATGCTCGCGGCAAACTCCTGCAGGGGTAGCATCGGGAAACCCGGCAGGATATTTCCGTTTCTGTCCCATGCGTAGACATATCCTGAAAAATCTGCGGCGACGATCTCCAGATGCCCGTCACCGTTGATATCTCCTATCGCCGGTGATGCGAAGATGGCATCGTTTGTTGCGGCAAAGAGACCGTAAGGGCTCTTACCGGGGAGAAAGGCTGTGCCGTCGCTATTGTACGCATATATCCCTTTCCCTTTGAACCCGCCGCTGTCTTCAAAAACAAATCCTGTGCCAACAAAAATCTCCTTCTTGCCGTCGCCATTGATATCAGCCACAGCCGGCGAGGACCAGACAACCTGTTCAATCCACCTTGGAAATTTCCCGATCTCCTGCCCGCTCGACGCGATAGCCCTGATGATGCCGCCATGCAGGTTTGTGCTTGCGCCAGGCGTATCCGTGTCAGTTATAACGTTCTTTCGGTCACCCTTCAGTGGCAGTGCGCCGGACCAGTCGCTTCCAATAATGATATCGGGGACGCCGTTATTGCTGATGTCTGACAGTGCAGGGGAGGAAACTATCGTGTCGGTCACCCTGAACGGCCATTCAAACTCATCTTCGTTTATCTTGTTGTCTCCATCAGCGTTGCAGACAACACTGGTAGAGAAGGGGTTAAAACAACCTATCGGATCTTCATTGTATTTTCCATCGCCGTCATCGTCGACTTCATTTAACGGAATCGCCCACAAGCCGTCCTTGCCGGGGGGATGGAAAAACCTTATTTTGTTGCCGTTGCTGTCAAAAGTTGTGTCTTTAAACCCTATCTTGTAACCATATATGTTCTGGTCTGTCCCGCCGACAACAAAATCGAGTCTCCCGTCATTGTCGAAATCGGCAAGCCCGGGAGTTGAAAAAACACCGTCAGAAAACCCGTCCTGAATTGCGTTGCCCAGACCGTCAAAGGTGTCCCAGCCCCGTATGAGCATTTTCAGGGTACCGTCAGCGTTGAGGATGAGGATGCCACCCTGGCCAACAGGACCGAAACCGGTCGTCGTACCATTTGCGCCCCCTGATCCCGCGTCTACAAATCCGCCGACCCCGCAGATGATATCCGGGATTCCGTCACCGTCTATATCTCCGGCAGCGCATGATGACTGTATTGTGACGTTTCCGACACTGTTGTTGTTCTTGACCTCCGGGTTAAACCAGTCAGGTATGGGCGAGACGGTTTTGTCAAAGGCGTCTCCCGCATAATATTCCCAGAGTTTATTGCCCAGGTGGTCAAAGCAGTATACATACCCTGCCATGTCTCCAATAATGATCTCTTTAAACCCGTCGTGGTTGATGTCGTAGAGCAACGGAGAGGCATGAATATATCCGCGTGTGTTAATTGTAATGTGCTTTGCAGGAACAAAATTGGCGGTGATCGTGCGGTTGCGGTCCATTGTCACTGTTATCTTCCAGGCAGCGGTATCGGCAACCCCCTGCAGGCTTCCGGCAGTGCCCGTCCAATTGACGAACACATACCCGGCCGGGGGCAGCGCGTAAAGGGTCTGAGATGCGTATCCCGTGAAGCCCGGCAGGGATTCTCCAGGATAACCTGTTTGTCCGGCAGCAGGAGAAATCGCGCCGGCGATAGAGATGTTGTTATTCATATTGAGGTAATAATAATTTGCAGCATGCGACTTAGAATATAAGGAAAGAAGGATCAGAATGCTGAAACAAACTATATAACTTTTCTTCATCTTTTCGCCATGAATATTTAATAATTTATGAACAGTATAAAGTATATAGCAATAATCATTCCATTAAATTTTTTTAATTGCCGAGCTATAACACCGGTGAAATCAGGGTTTTAGCGCGGGTATGGAAGCCTGCCACCGAATATGTCTACAAACAAGGTTGGTGGTAAGGCGGGGTTGAGGGTGATAATGACAAATCGCGTCAGAATAGTGACATTTTTTGGTCAGGCGACGGGCTCATAACTATTATGGTGCCGGATTTGCTATCTTAGTGTACATCTCTGAAAAATCGGGAAGGAAGCATTCTTGGCAGAGACCAGCCTCAAGGGCCAATGCCCGACTGCAGCCCTTTGCCGCATCGGTAAGGATATTCCCCAAAGGATGTTTTCCCGCCTGGCTTGTCGGGGTCTGCCTGAAGTTCTCTGATACCTGCCTCAGACCGTTCTCTTTTGCGCCATGAAGAAAAAGATGTAAGAATGTTCCGGATCATTGTTGACGCTTATGTTTTCGATCATCAGGCCCGGCAAAAACCGGCCTTGCCGCAGGCTTTCCACTGCGAGACCGATCCCGCGGCTCTGGACAATCTCAAAGCCGGCTTTTTTCAGCTTCCCGACTAGATCAGAGAAATAATACTCGATTTTATGGTCAGGATGAATATATTGATGAGGGGACTGCAGGGCGGTAATAAGGCGGTTCGGTGTGTCGAAACAGAAATATCCGCCGGGTTTCAGGTATCTCATCATCAATCCCAGAAGTTTTTCAAACTCACGCTCCTCTATATGCTCCACGCTCTGCCCCATCCAGAAAAGGTCAACCGAATTCTCTTTCAATCCTATATCGTCAATGCCGGTCATGCTCCCGTAGACGTACCGCACTTCTCCAAACTCCGTTTTTTCGACGTCGTACATATTACATGCCAGCTTCTGCTCGAGACTCATGCCGGGCGGCATGTCCACGATAGTCAGCCCCTGGAACGCGTGCCGGTATCCCATACCAAGCAGGGCACCCCTCGGATTGTTCGGCGTTGCCCCTCCCAGATCGACAATGAAATCTCCACTCGGCAGACTCCTTACCAGCTTGCACCTCTCATCATGGAGAAAGTTCATGAAGATCCGCGCACTGTGAGGATTGTTCATGATCAGGTTCTTGTATTCGGAAGACAGAAAAAGCGTGTTGACGAGATACGTCAGAGAGGTCCTGTCTTCCAGAAGACTGTTTTTCCAGGTCTTCAGCCCGGTAGGATCGATCGGACGGCCTAAGACCAACCGGTACGCCACGCGGGGTAGTATATGCGCGTAGATAAAATTGACGGCTTTATCGATAAATTTTATCATCCAGGGTTTTCTCTTCAATCGCTTCGATCAGGGCCTTTTTGATTCTTTCATAACTGTAGTTTTTGACTACATAGTCCCTCGCACTTGCGCCGGTGCTCGCTCGTTCCGAACGATCTTTCAGCAGGGCATTGATGGCTTGGGAAAAGGTTTCGTAGCTATTATAGCTGAACCCGCCATTGCTTTGCGTGATATGATCGACCAGCACCTCTGATTCTCCATTCACCAGTACCGTCGTCGTCTGCGCCATCGCCTCAAGGAGCACGACGCTGAGGCTTTCGTAAGGGGACGGCATTATAAAGACAGTAGCACCGGCCATAAGACTGAATTTCTCTTCCTCAGGCACAAACCCCTTGAAGACGATCTCCGGGTGAAGTGGAATGCCGATCTCGTCCTTTCCAGTGAGTACGAGGTGGAGGTCCGATGGGTACTGTTTCTTGAAGGCGATGAAATAATCGATGAGCTCTCTGCATCCCTTGTGAGCATCAATTCTCCCGCAGTACAAGAGATAAGGCCAACCGAGATCAATGGGACTGCGAGGTACTGTATCGATGCCCATTGATGTTATGCGGCCGGGCAGTCTTCCCCACAGGCGCGTTGCAAAACGGATTTCCGCCTCCGTATTCCAGAGCATCAAACGCACATGACGTGCCATGTGCGCATATGCCGAAAGATAGGCGGGAGGTTCATCATGAAGTGTAGGCACGAGAAGGCTGCGCTCCTTTGGGATGCTCAGGATCCCGAAATAGGTTGTCGGATACAGATAGGTGAGGAAAATTACAGCCTCGTAATCCCTCCACCGCTCCTCCAGAAATTCGATGAGCGGCGCTGAATAGGGTCCCTGACGCCGGATGAACTCCTCCTGGAGAGCCGGGCCCCATTTAAGATGAGGCGGGTCCTGTTCCCTGATCCTCTGTGACTCAAAGTCAAGGATGAGGCGCTTGTGGAGATCGTGCCAGTAAAGGCTGCGGCCGATGGTGACCGGGAAACGGCGAACTGATATGCCGTCAATTGTTTCAGCCCCTGCAGGGAGGACGTTTTTCCACGTGTTAGTTTCCAGGGCCGTCGTGGTAAGCACATCAACAGAGTATATATCCCTGAGAAGCGTCGCATACTGCCATGCATGTACTTCCGAGCCGCCAACCGCATTTTTGTGGCACCGCTGGACAACAATTGCAATGCGTTTCATAAGAGGGCCCTCAAACTCTTCAGAAAAAGTGTCCCGATTTTGCGGTTCGAAAAATGTTCTCTGTAGTGACGCCAGCCAATCTCGCCGAGGCCGGAGCTGAGGCTGTTGTCGGTCACAATGCGGTTTACTGAAGCGGCAAAGAGGTAAGGGTCAGGGTTCTCCCATACAATCGCCGCCTTTCCGGCAGTGCCCGGAATGGCTGACGTTCCGTACGCAACGACAGGTATCTTCATAGACAACGCTTCAACAAGGGGGACGCAGAAGCCCTCATGTTCGCTGGTGATCATGAAGACATGGGAAAGAAGGTAGTATGCCTTGAGTCCGCTGTCCGTGACCCCGCCGGTAAAGACAACAGAGCGTCCCAGCCTGAATGACCCTATCATTCTGCGGAGGCTGTCGGTATAGGCGCTTAGACGGGGGTCTTCCTTGCCGACAATGAATAGCCTGCTTTCTTTGTTGTAAAGGTGGTGATATGAGGCAAATGCCTCGATGAGGGAGAGATGACCTTTGTTGGGCGCCAGACGCCCCACCACGATAATGTTCGTCTTTGCGTCCCTGTAAGAATTTAGGATATCGAGGTCCGCATCGAGCAAAGAGAGCCGGTCTATATGATGAAAGGGGGGGACGACGATACATCTGGACCTGTCGGTGCCGTTGGAGATAAATTCATTCATGTTGTAGTCGGAATCAAAGAGGAAGAGGTCGCATGCGGTCTGCGCGACATCGTGGAGCTGCCTTCTGCCTTCGCGGCATACATTGGCGTAATCTTCATTGATGCCCTCAAAGAACTCCGGCGGTGTGACATTGTGGTATTTGACGACCTTTCTGCAGGGAAGATTCGTCAGCAGATCGAGGCCCTCATTCCATCCAACGGAGAAGTGGTAGATAAAGAGGGACGTAGGGTCCCTGAGGAATTCTCTTATACCGCTTACATGATGGACAGTGGGTTCAGTGATCCCTATTGTGTTGGCAAAAATCCTGACATTGTGCCCTAACTCTGAAAGCACATGGTACATGCCGACAACGTCGTTGCTCACAGCGTCGCCCGGCACAATGCAGGGGGTAAGGACAGCGATCTTCGTCATGCCCTGCTTCCTATAACTGCATAATCTTGAAAATATATTTTCTTGTCGACGCCTTTGCGCGCTCGCTTAAAGCAGTTCACCTGCATCGTCGAACAAGCCAAGACCTTCTCAAGACAGCTCTCCCCCGTAACTTCGTATGCGTCCTCAATGTCCACTAACAGCTCTTTGCCAACCTCAGAGAGTTTCCTCCCCCCGCCTCAGTCAGTTTTATGGAGGGACAGTTTTTCAAGTATCTCATGAACGGTCTTGTCTTTTTCGTCAAGTTCCTTATGGAGGACCAACATACGCTGTCGGGATTCGGCCCTGAGATCGTTCAGTTCTTCCGACAGCTTTATTGCAGTCTTATCCAGTTCTTCTCTGGTATCTGCAAGCCTGCTACTCAGGTCTGCGATCAGGTCGTCTTTCCGGTGCAGTTCATTACGTTGTGCATCAAGCTCTTGTTTCAGCGAGCCCATCTCCTGCAAGAAGGCCCTGTTTATCTGGGCCTGCCACCACGCGGAAAACCCGATCAGCTTGTAGATGAGGCGTTTGATGCGCCCTTTGAGGCCTTCGTGTTTCAGCTGATCGTGGAAATTTAGATAATCCCAGTTTGCACCGAGGAAATCAAGGGGAGACTCATTCAGTATTGCAGGACAAGGGAAAAGGGCCGCTAGCCTCCAGTAATGATGTTCAGCTATTGTTCTTAACGCCGGTATCTTCTTGACGAAACCGGCATGTCTCATTCCGAAGGTATAGAGGAACTTGTCGAGGGCGCTTGCAGCTGCGCTCTTGTCTGATTCCGCAAGGGACTGATGGTCATGAGGGGCAGGGTCCGAATGGCGGAAAGCCTCAAGGAGAGAGAGTCTCCTTTTTTCCCTTGCCTCCATGCGTATCTCCTGCTTTATCTCGTCTATTCTGATTCCCTGCATATCCCGCACACAGAGGGGCTTATCTTCCGTCAAAACCTATTAACCCGGCGACAGAATACCTCAATCCGTCATCCTCGCTTGCCCGGGATCTTTCTTTGTTTTCGGATAGATTCCCCGTGAGGGCCGGGAAATGACAACGTTAAACCATTTGATTGCCGGTTTAGTAAGAATCTTCACGGCCTTTTCCTTTCCTGCCTATTACTCAACCTTTACGGTGATCTTTTGCGTTTTTGAGCCCCTCTCCTTGAACCACCCCACTCCCTCTTGCACCATGTCGAATTCAAGAATATAGTCTCCCGGTTTGTCGGGAGCCTGTATTCCCGTATTCAGCACAATCTCATCATTCGGCCCGATATCATAGGGCAGCGGCGTTCTCCCGCCATCAAAGATCACTGGCGTGTTGTTACTGTCGAGCCAGTGGTAGGACAGATTGATCGAGAAATTTCCGTTGCTTAACCCTTTTGACGGCCAGAGGACAGGGCTGATATTCTTCACTTTTACGCGCGCTGTTATGTAGGAATTCGCTTTTACAGCAACCGGCGGGTCAATGGCTGTGATCTCGGCCTTGAAGGCCCCGGGCGCAAGCGGCTTGTCAATTGATGTCTTCGGCTTTCCCGAAACATCTTTTGACTTCTCGCATGCTGCTCCTGCGAAGACAAAACTGAGAACGACCATGTACAAAACCAGTACTCTCAACCCAGACCTGTTTCCCATAATGATCTCCCTTTTTTGATGTTATTACCGCGCAATTCAATACTTCAAACGCTGTCATTCCCGCAATCCCGAAAGCCTTCGGGAGTCGGGAATCCTTCCGAAAACAAAGAAAGATTCCGGACCAGCTGGAATGACAAGCAGCCACACGTTTCTTCTATTTAACTGCCAGAGTAATAATACCATAATACGAGGGATGAATGATATTTCAGAAGTACCTCGTTTTCCCGCCGTTTACCGAAATTTCCTCTTTATTTTCTGTCTTCCCCGCCTATTTCAGGGCCGACCCTGCCAGCCGCATTGTCGCCTTTGACAGTGTCCATAGCTTTTATTGACCGCTTTATCTCCGCAATCCTTTGATTCAATGATTCCCTTATCGCGCTGGCACTTTCGGAAATCTCACCTCTTCGGTCGACGAGTTCCTGATATAACGCATCCTCCGTCCGGCTCAGCATGGAAAATTTATAGTCGAGTCCTGCAAGCACTTTATCCCCGCTAAGGGCGCGGGCTCTTTGTTGTTCGATTTCCGTCCTTTGTTTTTCGATCTCCGTTCCTTGCCTTTCAATCTCGGCCTTTTGCCCTCCGATCTCAGCCTTCTGCCTTTCGATCTCCGTTCCTTGCCTTTCGATCTCAGCCTTCCGCCTTCCGATCTCAGCCTTCTGCCTTTCGATCTCAGCCTTCTGCCTAGTCAAAGCCTCGTAAAATGCTATATTTACCTGACACTGCCGCCATGTGAAGACCCCCGTAATATCGAAAATCTTCTGTTTGATTCTGCCCCTTATCGCATTTTGTTTGATCTGTTCAAGAAACCCGGCATAATCGAGGTCGGCTTCCACAATATCGTTTACACGGCCGGAGGCCCTATCCACAGACTTTTGCGGCTGCGCCAATTTCCAATATTTTTTTTCGGCGAAATTTTTCACAAGCGGAATTTTTTTGATAATAGAGGCGTATCTTGCCCCAAATTTCCATAGAAAGTCACCTAAAATACCCCTGTCGTTCAGTTCGGCACGAGGATTTTCCCGCCTGCATTCCAGATGGTTGCATGGTCCGGCGGCATGAGATGATCCCTTCCTCTTTGCGACTTCTTCCCGTATCTCTTGCTTTACCTTGTCCACATCAGGGTGCTGCATTTCTGCCCCATCCTTATCTTTTTTCATTAGTTTACAACATTAATAACGACATTAGCTGTTGCAGACCCCCTGTCCTTGAACCATGAAACCCCCTCCTGAACCATGTCAAATTCAAGAGAGTATTCCCCAGGCTGCGATGGTGTTACGACTGAGGCGTCCAGTACAATTTCTCCGCCAGGAACCACACCTCGTGGGAGTGGCGTTCTGACGCCGTCAAATAAAATATATATGCCATTTTTGTCAATCCAATGGTACGAAAGGCTTATCCCGTATCTGACCTCCGTGCTCTCGTGTGCAGGCCATAGGACGTTACTCTCGTTAGTTACTCTTACCCTTATCGAAGTCGCAGTGTATGCCGGAAGACCTGAGGGCGCATCCTCAACCGAGATGACCGCCTTAAACTCTGAAAGGAAGGTGTCCAGACCAGCATATGTTTTCCCTTCTGCAACAGGAAAAATCATGCGACTCCCCGCGCTGGTAACCTCACAGAAGGGAAGGTCGTATTTCTTAATGTAGTGCCAGACATCGACCTCTCTGAAATGGAGCATGGGGTGAACGCGCATGAGCGGGGGGGATGTCTCGCGGGCGAAATACAAATATTTCGGCTGTGTCACTTTATCATCGCACCTATCTGCGATGATGAGCGCCTTGAATCGCATAGTTTCAACCACTTCCCTAATGGCAAGTTCCTCAAATCTCTCACGGACAGGGTGACCGTCCGGGTCCGGCTGCTGAATAGTTTCCCCTTCGCAAGCGAGGTTTTCAGGGTCGAATCCCCACTCCTCAGCAAGTTTTCCGAGAAGACCGACTTCCTCGCGCAATTCCGGAGACGAGACCATATTGATAACGCGAAAAGGCAAAGCACCACCGAATGCCTGCCTTACCATATGAAGGACCGCAACTGATTCCTCACTGCCGGTCCACAAGATTCCCAGGCCTTCATGGCCATAAAATGAGGCCGCTTTTTTGATAACTTCAAGGGATTTTGATATCTTCTCGTTAAACGTTCGATAAAGGAGAGATATGTCGGAAACGAGAGAAACCGGGTAATGATCCTGCCCCACCCTTCTTTTATCCAGTCTGTCAAGAATATCTTCAGGCAAAAAGTTTTCTCCCCGGAGCCTTTCACGACAAGCGGTGACAGGAGGGCTCCCCGTCTCGCCGGGATTGGTATCCTGGCCGGCAAGTTCATCTTTCCATTTTTCGACGAATTTTCTTCTGTTGATTTCAGAGTAATGCGAGACCGAGGAAGATAGAGTCGTAGCCGACTTATGATGGACCACGACGGCATGCGGGTTATAGATGACCTTATATCCCATCTTCCTCAGGCTGAAACCGAGATCAGTATCTTCGTGGTAAGCCAGAGCATATCTTTTGTCGAACCCGCCGAGGGCCGCAAAAAGCCGTCTTCTCACCAACAGGCAAGCCCCTGAACAATAGTCGACCTCACACGTCACGTTGTATATCTCTTCATCCGGACTGTCACCAATGCCGAAAGTCAAGCTGTATCCATCGGAGAATATTATTCCTCCTGCCTCCTGCAACTTTCCGGACGGGTAAATAAGTTTTGCGCCTACCGCTCCAGCTTCAGGATTAACCTCTGCGGAGCTCACGAGTTCCCTAAGCCATCCCTGAAGCGGTTCGGTGTCGTTATTCAAAAACATGAGATATTCACCCTTCGCCCGCAACGCAGCCTGATTGTTGGCCTGTCCATACCCCTCGTTTTTTTCGTTGCGTATAACCGTGATGCCCTTCACCCTGGATAGCTGTTCCTCCGTACGATCGGAGGAACCGTTGTCGACGACAATCACCTCGTAGCCCACTTCGTCGGTATTTGCGAGCACAGATTGAAGACAGCGCTGTGTGTACTCCCAATGGTTCAATACCGGAATGATGATCGAAACAATATAATTTGAAAAAACGGGGAATATCAGTTCAGGGGGTTCGCCGGCATTCAGTACTTCGATACTAAGCGCGCCGCTTTCCATTTTTTTTCCCTTGGTGTCTTCACCATTTGCGAATGCCGGAGAGAAGTAATCACGACCGTCCTGAAGGACCGGAGCAAATACACGTGAATACGCGCAATAGTCATGATAAAAAGATGTGATCTTCTCAACGACAAATTGCGAAGCTGAAATCTCGTCATTGCCAATCATATCGAGAAGTAAACGGTATAGTTTCGCCGTCGGCCCCGCCACATCACCGTTGTTGAACACGGCTTCATCATCGGAATGAATGTGGCGTTCGTTCGGATTGAGAAAACCGACCATTGATTTTCTGAATCGATCTTCGTCCTCCGGCCATGGAATTTCGAATATTGTTGACACCCTTTTGAGGAGCGGTTCCCAGTTTTCGAGCAATGTGTCATAATGCATCACGAGGCGCTTCGAGTTGTTGGTCCAGTAAAGAGAACATGAATTATATAGATGCCATAGAGAAAGAGACTTGTGTTTGGCAAATTGGTTGCGTCGCTTCAGGGATGCGGCAACATCAAGGGGGTTCCTTACGCAGATCAGGTAGTTGACCTCGATGTCGAGTTCCTGCATGACCTGTTTCCAGAGAGGCAGAAGAAGGGAAGTACGCGGGTCCTTCCACAGCCAGAGTTGTTGTCCTCCGAATTCCCTCTGAATGATGCCTTTAAGTTCATCGCGATAGGAGTTTATTTCGGTCCGCTTCCACCAGCCTTCCGGGAGCGGCAAAATGCTGTCCCAGGAACTGCAAAGATGAGAGAGGAGTCTTTCATGAAAAGAATAAACGGACCGGTGTTCCCAAAATCCGAGGGGATTGTCACCTGCGACCGGCCGCATTAACTGTTCTGTATGGCCTATGTAGGGCCCCATTAGATTCACTGAGCGCGCAACAGCGGAGGTGCCGCTCCTGTGCATACCCAAAATGCATATGGCCTTTTGTTTTTTACTGTTCTCCACGGATGCCGTATCGATCCTGCTGCCTGGGTTCAGGATTTTAGATATACTAACCTATTATAACTGTATGCAGCCCTATTATCGAAGAAAAAGAAATTTCGATAATAGGGCCTCTAAGTTTACCAATGCGAGGTATTGAGCAAGACGGTACGCCCGGGATTTGCCTGTTGGCTGCCGGCAGTATATATTTATACAGGCACGGCTTGAATAAAGGCGCTATTTTTGATAATAATTTATATGTAATAGGGCTGCCGGCAATATACCGACTGCAGGAAGCGTTCTTGCAGGACTAGCGGTATATTAAGATATATTTCCTTAATGTTAACCATTTTCAAAGGGAGGAAGAAATGAAGAAGTTATCGATAGTCCTTATGGCGGTAGCGGCTGTCATGTGTATGGTGGTGGTTCCTGCATTCAGTGCTGACAAGTTTATCGTGAAGGATTCGCAGCAGAATACTGTCTTTGCCGTGGAGGATGGAACCAGCACCCCGAACAGGATTCTCCGGGTAATAGGCGGGGTACCGATCATGGAGAATTCCGGGACTGCCGGATTTGATTTCAGGAATACCGGAGCGACCTACGGTGCTTCGATCTCTGTCGGCACTGCCGGCAACCCGAACCTGTACGCAAACTGGCTCGGCGTGACAAACGTGAAGGACGATCTTTCGAAGGTGAGCTGGGGATTGCGTCTGGATATTACTCATGACAACTTCCATGTTCTCAGATCCGATGCCGGAAGTGGCTCGAAGCTCACCGACGTGTTCGTTATCAATGCAGATGGTTCCATAACGTCGTCAACGGGGGCTGTTCTTACGGCGGGCGGTACGTGGCAAAATGCATCGAGCAGGGCATACAAGGAAAATATAACACCCTTGTCGACCAAAGAGGCGATCAGCACCCTGGACGGGCTGAATCCGGTGAAATACAATTACAAAGTCGACAAGAACGAAAAGCATGTGGGGTTTATCGCTGAGGATGTCCCCGATCTTGTGGCGGCGAAGAACAGGAAGTCCCTGAGCTCCCTTGACATCGTTGCTGTACTGACAAAGGTGGTGCAGGAACAGCAGGAGGCCATCGAGGCAAAGAGCCGGATCGTCGACAGCCAGCAGAAGTCTCTTGCGGAGCTCCAAAAGACGGTCTCCAGCATGTCCGAGAAACTTGAGAGGATGGAGAGGATGTTAAATCTGAAGGGGTCTGTAGCCCTGAACTCCAACTAACCGGATATACTATCGCCTGCGGTTAAAAGTGTCAGGGAGCTTCCATGCCCTGACACTTTTAATTATTCCGCCCCTTCAAAATTCCTTCTGTGCGCTACGGCAGATACCGCTGAAACTCAACGCCGCAGTACGTGAGTTTTGATCCACTCCGTCAGATCGACGGATATTGAAATATCATCCCTCCAGGCGTCCTTCTCGAAACGGTCATGATAATGAAGAATGTTTATGCGGTCCAGTTGTTCGATTCTGTTGGATGGTCTTATTTGAGAATGAAGATGGAACGGGTAATTAAACCTGGCCGGCAGGATGCCGATTCGCTCCTCGTCAATTCTGGTCGTCAGGCAGGCGGCAAAAAGAGCCTGATTCCGGTGAAATAATTGGGCCGGGGTCAACCCCAAAAAAAAATCGCTGCGCCTCGCCATTTCTTCGGTCCGGGCAGCCCAATAGCGTAATATATTTTTTTTGGGATCCACTGCGATGACCCCGCTGTTGAAATATGAAAAGATGGGAAGATCGTCGACAGTGGTTTCGACCTTGAAAGTCCTGAGCCCCTTCGAAGTACTTGCCATGCTGTATATCTCGCGCCAGAAATAATCCGGCTCGCTGCCCCAAAGGACGCCGATATTCTTCACGTCAACCGGCTTGACCGCACAGTCAGTTTTTTCGTCCAGGATCAGCTCATGAAGATCATTCAGGACCAGCGTGTCCGTATCCAGGAAAAGGAGTGTGGCCGAGGCTCCCTCAAGGTGCTCTTCCAGAAAGGCCGAGGCGAAGGTCTTGTTGGCTATGCGGTCGCCTGGATGATCGCCCCTGAAAGACTGATTGAGGTCATGGCTGATAAAGATAACATTCAACTTTGTCAGCGCCGTAATGGTATCTGTCCCGGGCAAAGGCTTGTGCGCCGGATGGACAGCGTAAACGGGGCAGTCCCTTACAGATCCCGCAAATGTCCTTATGGATTCGGCGAGGGCCAGAGCCATGTGTTCCAGTTTTCCCGCCTCAACAACAAATCCGATGGAAAGTTTGTTCATGTTCTTTTCCTGTAACTGGCAACCTTCTCTATTTCGGTATGAAACTCCCCCGCGAAATCATTGAGGGAACGAACTTCAGCCGGAGAGAGGATGTCCTTCCACCTGCCGTTTCTGCCCGGATCCATACCCTGGTTTTCGAGGAGGGACGGTTCGAGCGCGGCACCGAAAAAAGCCAGGCACCTGGCCATAACGGCCCTGGTGTCGGATACGAGTTCCTCGGCACTCAGGGTCAGCATTTCATCGGGCTTCAGGGTATCCCCAAAGTCCGCGATGGCGAGGTTGCTCTCAAGCCAGTATTCAGCAAGATACCTCACGTCGCCTCCGGGGAAGCAGCGCGTCCTCTCAATCCCCTGCGGCGGAGAGTCTCCGAAAAGGCAGTTCCAGCATCGTGTCCCGGGAGCAGTTCTTTCGGGCCAGTAATACCAGACATCATGCCCCCGGTCGTGCCGGGAAAACAACCCTTTGAGACTGGCTACAACATCAGGAAGTCCGCGAGAGATCCATATAAACCTGGCATCCGGGAATAGCGCTTTCACAAACGGAAGTTTGTTGCAGAGGTGAGGGTTTTTCGTGAGAAAGGCCGCATCCTCCGTTTTGCCGGCCTGCAACGAAATCATTCGCTCCCTGAAGGCATTACCCATCAGCGCCGCCAGTTGCTCCGTTGCGTCGCCCTCTCCGAGGGCGGGGCAGCGTTCGTCACGTGTTTTTTGCGATGCCATTGGCACTTTGCCCGTTTTCGACCAGATATCTCTCAATTCAAATCCGCAATAAACGATTTCAGGAGACCGTCCCAGCAGGTTTGCCAGCAGGGTCGTACCGCTCCGCATGCAGCCGACGATAAAGGTAGGGCGGGAGAGGGAACGACCCGCCGGTAAATCCGGGGCCTGCACCGGCCGTTTGCGCAGGAGGGAATACGCCAGCCTCCTTCTCGCAGTACCTTCGGGTATGAGGGTCTGATCGACGAAATCGAGGCCTTTTCTGATCATCTTCCAGCTGGCGCTGTTTTCTATAGCCCTCAAATGTCGAAGCTCCTCCATTAAGGCAGGAGAGTCATCCTGTCCGGGGACACGAGGCGGTTCGAACTGCCATAGGGTGAGGTCGCCGTATTTTCCAAGACGGCTGAGATTTTCCGCCCCCGCGTTTCTCAGCGTCTCACTGAGCGGCTCATGGAAAAAAGTGATATCTCCTTCCAGCCCGGGTTTTTCTTCGTACCCGGAAATGACACCGTGTCCGGCAGTGCAACACAGGACCTGACTTACAAACTCCCTGTACCGGTCAGTGCTGTCGAGATGATTTACTACGTCGAAGCAGAATGTCAATGCATATCGGGGAAGTTTTTTCTCGACAAAATCTCCCGGGAGATACTTCCGTTGCGGTAAGCGCGTCCTGTTTCTGTCCAGAACAACAGGGGAAATATCGATCCCGGTATAAAGCCCGTCCGGTATGTCCCCCGTAACGAGACCGTCACCGCAGCCGATATCAAGAGTCGACAGGGGTGCAAAACGCCCCATGACCTGTCTGACTATCTGTTGCTTGTAAGGAAGGGAGGGGTCTCGTGGGTCGGCTCCACGGCGGAGTGAGTAGCAAAGATCCCAGTACATACGGTTGAGAAACCGTCTTCTCCGGTATTCCCGTAACTTCTCGTTAAAGAGCGCTATCCTCTGTTTGGCCTGCGGATACGGAGTATCGCCAATGTATCCTTCGGCATCTGCCAGATTATGGTAATGGATGATCACCGGATCACAGGTAAGCATCTCGTCGGAGATGTTCCGTTCGTCCGGGTGCACAGGGAAATTCATTGCAAGTGGCAGTGCCGCAAAGGGAAGATCGCCGGATTCACCTGCCTTCGCGAATGCCAGCATAAGCGAGGCCTGTTCAGATGAAAAGTCAATACCACTCCCCGAGTATTGCCGGTACACGAGTTCTGCAAAATACTTTTTCCAGAGCGGAACAAGTATGTCAATGGCCGGCTTCGGAAAAACCAGCACACCTGTGTCAATCTCCCCTGTCGAACGCTCTTCGGGACATTCAGGGCCGCACGCCGCTTCCGGCAGAGAAAGGCCATAACGCTCAAGGAGAGTGCTGTAGTTTCCGGAGGCTTCAGGGCCGCCGCCAGCCGGCTTCGCCTGAAATATTTTTCCGTCCAGATAAGGCTGCGGATCCTGGACCACAAGCGCACCGGTGTCGAGAAGGACAACCGTGTCATAGGCGAAGAGTTCGGGAGCATCGAAGAGCCTCAGTTTGTTCGCCTCTGAGCGGAAGTAACTGAATAGGGGGAAAACCCTGACGAACGCGCCCCAGCGCTCAAGCTCTTCCCTGTACTCGGGGTCTGCGTCATCGATAATGCAGACCATAATATTAGCGCCGGCAATACTGCCGCCGAACCACCGTATGGACTGAACAAGCCTCAGTGCCTGGGCAAGGGACTCCGGCCGGTTGTCGGCAACGCAGCCTATGAGCATACGCCCAACGCCGGGGACTACTGAGCGCATCTGCTCTTCAGTCGCGGTTGCATCCCAGGGGATGGGCAGGCCCAGGGTTTTAAGCATGCCCTCGTGATTCGATATGAACGCCTCTTTCCTCTCCTCCGGCAGCAGGTGGAGGTCCGAGGCCCGGTAGAGTCCGTAACACCGGTCGGTGCGCATGCCCAGGACAAAACCGTGCCGCAGGCATGTTCTCGTGACGGTTGCCCACGTCTGCTTGTGGCAATGGATGCCCATAACCGCGAAATTGAGTTCCGTATGATCAGGCTTGTTGGGGTCGTCGAATAGGGGGGTGCTGAACAGAACAAACCCTCCAGGCCTTAGGACCTTCCTGATCTTGCGCCACACGACCTCCATTTCAAAGACGGGGACATGCTCGATCACATTATAAAAGACGACGATATCGAACATCAGATCGGTCCTGAGGTCTTTTGCATCACAAAGTTCGAGCGTAACCTTTTCCGAACTGAACCGGTTTGTCGCAATCGCGATAGAGGAGGGGGAAAAATCTATTCCATAATAATGCCTTACGCCGGCATCCAGATAAAGCGGTATCCTTTCCCCCCTGCCGACCCCGATATCAAGCACATCTTTCCCCTCCATGCTTCCGACGAAGGAGGCGGTAATGTCGAATTCACCTCTGTTGCGCTCATGGATGCCGCCGGCATGAAACTCCTGATGCCCGAGGACTCCGTACGGTCTGCCGCTTACGGGGTCCACTCCGCCCAGGAAATAGTCGTCAGTATATTTTTCCCTCAGATGTCCCACAATAATCTTTCCTTCTCAAGCCTTCCGGTATGCCCGGCAGGAAATACGTGCATCATGGCCCTGGAATCGCATCGATATTTTCACTCGCATGCCGCGGACATCTCCCGGTCGCCGGGCAAGGAGAAAACCATTAAACCCAAAAAAGCAGTTGAGCCACAAAAAGCACATAGAACACAAAAAAAATCAAAAACCTATGTTAGTGAAATACTTCACCCATTTGGTGAGCATTTTCCCACTTTCAACCTCTTGTTGTTTCTATGTGATTTTTGTGCCTTCTGTGGCCGGGTGCCGTTTTTAGGTTAAATGATATCATATCGCCGCTATAATCACAAAATGGTTTACGGTCATCTGCGCCTGTGCGCAGTCCGGTTTTGTTCACCCTCACATCACTATTACATTCGAGGCAATTACAACCCCGGCGCTGATCGTAAGGGTCCCCTGGATTGTAGTAAAATCGGTCGGAGGCTCAGTGAAGTCCGCACCATAGCCACCCTCCAGGCTTACTGTAATGCCCAAAGGCAGGTTAAAGTCCGGGTTTTCGGTAATCGTTCCCGTCTGCATCTCGATGGTGTCCCAGTTGCTGCAGTTATCAGCGGCTGTCTGGATGTCGGGATACGTAGCTACAATTGAAGTGCCCTGGGCCAGTGCAACAGGATCGTTGCCGCGTAACAGGACATTCAGGACCGGGGTTGAAGAGTCATTGGATGCGATGCTCAGCTGGCCGCTCCTGGATCCTGCTGCTGTCGGGGAAAACGTGACATTCACGCTGCAGCTTTCCAGCGAGTGAATGGTCTTTCCCGAGCATCCGTCGCTCGTTATGGCGAAATCTCCGCTGATCGAGACGCCGGCGGGGCTTATCGTGAGGTCTGTGGTGCCCTGGTTCACTATGCTTATCGTAAATGCAGTTGAAGTCGACTCCTGCGCTATATCGATGAAATCGACGGACGAAGGCACGCCCGCAATCTGGGGGACATTACCCCTGCCGAAATGATCAAATGCGTATAAATAGGCGGCCTCGACGTCGAGCAGGCCGTACCCATATGTATTGTTAGGCAGGGGAGATCCGAGAGAAAAAGCCGACTGCTGAAAGGCCTCTTCTATCTGGGCAGGTGTAAGCGCGGGCATCGCCCCTGCCAGCAAGGCCGCCGCGCCCGAGACATGGGGGGCCGCCATCGAGGTCCCCTCCAGATACCAGTAAGCTCCATATTTACCGCCTTCCGGCACAGAGGACAGGATCCCGCCTTCCTTAGGGGCAGTAGTGTTATTAACGACACCCGGGGCAACGAGATTTGGGAAGTTGGTGGTCCTGCCCGCACAGGCGGAAGGTCCCCAGGCGCTGAAGGTACCGATGTTATCGAGGTTGTCGACCGCACCGACAGCAAACACGCCAGGGTTATTGGCGGGGCTGAAGCTCGAAGACGTTGTAGCAGGCGGTAGGCCCACATTCCCGGCGGCAAAAACAACCTCTATCCCCGCTGCCGAGAGGTTCGTTATGGCTGTCAGAACAGAGGTGTCGCAGGTATTTTGCGATCCTATCACCCACGAGTTATTTATGACATCCGGGGCGTTTGCGGCATCCCCTGCGGGCGCAAGCGCCCACTGAAACGCACCCAGGATAGTGCTTATAGTCGAGTTCCCGGTGGCATCGTCGAATACCTTTGCCGATATCCACTTTGCCCCGGGGGCAACTCCGATGGCATAGCCCTGGAAAGAGGCCGCTCCACCGACCATCGTGCCCATTGTATGCGTGCCGTGTGCGTGGGTATAGTCAAGGGGCGTTAGGCTGTTGCTGGTGGCCGGAATGCCGTAAGGAAGTGTGGTATTGTTGTAAGGATCGTACCAGCTCGGACAATCAGGAGGAGCGCTGCAGGTCCCGCCTCTCCACCTGTACATGAGGTCCGGGTGGGTCACGTCTACC
>JBJKOV010000055.1:0-1808 GCA_046707105.1 Thermodesulfovibrionales bacterium | reverse complement strand
CTCGGGCATGACGAACAAACAAACGAACGGGGCTGTCTTCCGGAACCAGGTTCCGGCAGTTTTGGCCGACAGCTTACGGCTGAAGGCTTGCAGCTTTTTCCCGGAGGAGAAATAAATGACACCTGAGAAAAAAATTGATTCGCTCGGGATTATCCTGCCTGAGACCCCCAAGCCTCTTGGGTCTTATGTCCCATTCGTGAGGACCGGGAATATAATCTACCTGAGCGGTGTACTCCCGATGAGTGGCGGTAAGCTTACGAGGACCGGAAGGGTGGGGGAATCGGTCACGCCCGAGGATGCCGCTCTGGATGCGCGCACCTGCGCAATAAACGCGCTGGCTATTTTGAAGTCGGCAGTCGGCAGTCTGGACAAGGTGAAAAGGTGCGTCAGGATCTCGGGCTTTGTCGCCTCCGACGGGGAGTTTACCGGTCAGCCGAAGGTGATCAACGGGGCATCCGATTTTATGTTCGAAGTGTTCGGCGAGGCGGGCAGACATGCCAGGTCGGCAGTCGGCGTAAACGTCCTCCCCCTTGACTCTCCGGTCGAGATAGAGTTTATCTTTGAAGTAGCGGAATGACGGGCGCCGTGGGGAGATCTCCTCTGCGCCCCCCCCGTCTTTTTGCGGGCTTTATGCGCCTGCGGGTCTGCGTATGACCGTTACCGGCCTCGGACAGTGTTCGCTTGACTATCTCGCCCTGGTAGATACTTATCCCGCAATAGATACAAAAAAGGAAGTCCTTGAATGGCATGAGCAGGGCGGAGGTCCTGTCGCTACTGCACTGGTCGCCCTGTCGCGCCTGGGCGTAAGGTGCAGGTTTTACGGAATCATCGGCGACGATGCGGAGGGAGAAAAGATACGGCGTTCGCTCGTCGATGAGGGCGTTGACGCGGGGGGACTTAAAAGACGGGAAAACGCTTCATCCCAGGTCGCGTTCATAGCGGTGGAGAAGGGCTCGGCAAAGAGGACCGTATTCTGGAAAAGGCCTTCCGGAAGGGCCATGGGTGCGGAAGAAATCGGCGAAGATTTTTTTGAGGGCTGCGACTTTCTTCTGCTCGACGGCCTTATGAGGGAGGCATCTCTCCAGGCGGCCGAAGGCGCGGCCGCCCGCAAGATTCCGGTGATGCTGGATGCAGGCACCGCGCGGCCGGGTCTCCTCGAAATAGCGGAAAGGTGCGACTACTTAGTCGCCTCAGAGGGTTTCGCGAGGGGCAACGGATGGGACCTTTCTCCGGAATTCCTTGGTCGGAAGAAAGAAGCGCTCGGTCTCAGGACCCTGACGATAACGCTCGGCGAAGAGGGCAGCATTACTTTTTCTGACGAAGGGGTATACCGGATGCCGCCCTTTACGGTGGAGGCCGTCGATACAACGGGGGCGGGCGATGTTTTTCACGGCGGATATATCTACGGGCTCCTTCAGGGCTGGGAGATTCGGGATACCCTCGCTTTCGCCTCCGCTCTTGCCGCCATGAAATGCAGGAATATGGGAGGCAGGGCGGGAATTCCCGTGCTGGACGAGGTGAGAACGTTCCTGGAAGAGAGAGGACATATGATATAATCCTTCTGTCGCATATTCCTGAGTATAGTCGTTCCGTGTTTATTTTCTAATAATTAAGCCGTATTGTGTAAAGTAAGCAAAGACATATATTCACCGCAGAGACGCAGAGGGCGCAGAGAGTGTAATTATATATTTCTGCTGAGAGGGCAGAAATATATAAACTGCCCTGAGAAACTCTTTTTTTATTTTCCGGCCTCTCACCGGAAAATAAAAATCACTGAATCTCTGCGAACTCGGCGTCTCTGCGGTGAA
>JBJKOV010000054.1:0-4022 GCA_046707105.1 Thermodesulfovibrionales bacterium | reverse complement strand
TGCTATAGTAAGAAATTATGGGCATGTTTCCTGTCGGTCCTTCAAAGGAAAAAGAGCTTCAGCAGAAGATGGAGGAACTCGGGATCAGGGAAGAGGACATTGAGGAGTCCTTTATCCGGTCCGGGGGTAAGGGTGGCCAGCATGTAAACAAGACCTCCACCTGCGTGTACCTTAAACACGTTCCGACCGGGCTGGAGGTCAAGTGCCAGGAGGGACGCTCCCAGGGCCTGAACCGCTACCGGGCGCGGGTGCTCCTCATGAACAAGATCGATGAATTGGTCAGAGGGGAGGAGAGCAGGGAGAAGCAGCGGATCGAGAAGATCCGGCGTCAGAAGAGAAAGAGATCAAAGAGGGCGAAAGAGAAAATGCTTGCTGAAAAGAGAATCACTTCTGAAAAAAAGAAGCTCAGGTCGCAGGTTTCCGGAAATGAAATCTAGGGCCGCCCGGCCTCCCTCCGTCCGTACGATGAAAGACAGGACACTCCATAAGATCTACAGCAGGCTCTTCACGGCCTTCGGTCAGCAGCATTGGTGGCCGGCGGAAACGGCCTTTGAGGTGGCGGTAGGGGCAATCCTGACGCAGAACACAAACTGGGGGAACGTCGAAAAGGCGATAGGCAATCTGAAGAAAGAGGGGCTGCTCAATGCCGGGCATCTTCGCAGTATGTCTGCCGGTCGGCTGGCCGGGCTGATAAGGCCGGCCGGCTATTTCAATATCAAGGCAGAGAGGCTTAAGAACTTTATCGAGCTTCTTGCGACCCGGTACGGGGGAAGTATGAGGAAGATGAAAGGGGATGACGAGCGGACGATAAGGGAAAGACTGCTTTCAGTCAACGGCATAGGTCCTGAAACCGCCGACTCGATAATCCTATACGCGCTTGGCAAACCCGTCTTTGTAATAGACGCCTATACGAGGCGGGTGCTCTCACGGCATAACATCATGGGAAAGGATTCTCCCTACGATGATTTTCAGGGACTCTTCCACTCCGCACTTGAAAGGGACGCGGTCATTTACAACGAATTCCATGCCCTCTTTGTGAGGCTGGCCAAAGAAAATTGCAGGACAAAGCCCATCTGCGGGGGCTGTCCTCTTGAAGGGATGTGATTGCAATGGCAAGAATGGTCACACAGGTACTGGCGGGGCTGATGCTCCTTTTCGGGGTAGCGACTCTCTTCCCGAAGTCCTATTTCGAGTTCAGTACCGGCAGAAAAAAGAAAGGGATACTCTACATGGTCCTTGGGTGTCTCGCCCTGTTTTTCTGCTTCATGGCATTTTATTATGCTTATCTGGAACTGATCCTGCATATCGCGCGCTGACTCAGGGCCTCAGAACGACGAAGTGCCGGGTGATGCCGGAGATGGGGAGCCGGAGGTCCGTCAGGGCAATCCTGCCCGGAGCGATCCCCTTCACTTCCTCATCGACTTTCGGCCCCTTGCTCAATATCAGGCTGCCGCCTTCTTTTAAAATGCCGCCGGCTTTTTTCGGAAAATCATTGACATTGAAAAGCGCCCTCGTCACCGCGACATCCACCTTCAGTCCTTCCACATCCTCTATCCTTCTGCTTATGACCTCGATCCCTTCAAGACCGAGTCTGGAACAGATATGCCTGAGAAAAACCGCTTTCTTTTGAGTCGGTTCGATGAGGTACACCTTCAGGCCGGGCTCCGCGATCTTCAGCGGGATCCCCGGAAAGCCGGCTCCGCTTCCCACATCAGCAAGGGTTCCGGCGCCGGGAGGGATGACCTTTATGAACAGAAGGGAATCGAGAAAGTGTTTTATGACTATGTCTCCGGGTGTCTTAAGGCCGGTGAGGTTGTAGGCCCGGTTCCACTTCATCAGCTCCAAGAGATAAGTCATGAAGGCGGCGACCTGCCCGTCAGCCAGCCGAAGACCGAGTTCCCGGATTCCGGCCCTGAGAAGGTCGGCAGCCTCCGGCACCGGCCGGCCTTCACCCTGAGTCAGTCTTGTGAACAACGGATTCAATCCATGCAGGGTCAGGTCAAGGCAGGCTGAGCCTTCTCAGTCCTTCTCCACGACCTTGGCGATGCTGACGATCTTGTCATCGGTATCCATCAGTTTTACCCCCTGGGTGTTCCTGCCGTGAACAGGGATGTTCTCCGCCGTCGTGCGTATCAGCTTGCCGACACTTGTAATCATAACCACCCCGTCTTCATCCCGGACCTGGAGGAGGCCCACAACTTTTCCTCCCTTTTCAGTGAGTTTGAGCGCGAGCACGCCTTTGCCTCCCCGGTGGTGAAGAGGGTAGTCCTCAGTCCTTGTCCTTTTCCCGTACCCGTTCTCCGCAACGGTGAGGATGGTAGTCTTCTCTTCAACGAACAACCCGGCAACGACCTCATCTCCTTTTGTAAGCCTCATCCCTCGCACACCCCGTGCCGTCCGGCCCATCTCCCTGACGTCCTCTTCATTGAACTTGGTGGCCAGGCCGTTTCGCGTCCCGATAATAAGGTCATCGCTGCCGCTCGTCTTCCTTACGGCGATCAGTTCGTCGCCATCATCCAGATTTATCGCGATGACACCCTTTCCCCTGGGGTTGCTGTATGCCATGAGGGCTGTTTTCTTCACCGTGCCGTTTTTAGTGAACATGACGAGGTATCCGTCCTTGAAATCCCTGATCGGCAGGGCCGTCGAGATGGATTCCCCCTCGGAAAGCTGCAGGAGATTGATGAGAGCCTTGCCCTTCGCAGCCCTTCCCGCCTCGGGGATCTGGTAGATCTTCAGCCAGTAGAGCCTGCCGAGGTTCGAGAAAAACAGCATGTAGTCGTGTGTCGAACCGATGAAGAGCTGTTCCACGAAATCCTCCTCCTTCGTCTCCATGCCTATGAGACCCTTTCCTCCCCGCCTCTGACTTCTGTAAGCACTCAGCGGGTTCCTCTTTATATACCCGGTGTGGGAGAGGGTGATCACCATCTCCTCCTCGGTAATAAGGTCCTCGATCGTTATCTCCTTGGTAGCCTCTGTTATCTCAGTCCGTCTCTCGTCCGCGTATTTGGTCCGTATTTCGAGGAGTTCCTCCCTGATTATCCCGGAGACGAGGGCGTCACTGCCCAGTATGGCCTTCAGCCTTTCGATCTCCTTCAAAATCTCGGTATACTCGCTTATTATCTTTTCACGCTCCAGCCCGGTCAGGCGCTGGAGTCTCATGTCCAGAATCGCCTGGGCCTGTATCTCGGACAGGGGGTACCTGCTTATCAACCCGGCCTTGGCCTCCGCCGGACCCGCCGACGCCCTGATCAGAGCTATTATCTCATCAAGGTGGTCCAGGGCTATCTTAAGGCCTTCCAGTATGTGGGCCCTCTCCTCGGCCTTTCTGAGTTCAAAACGCGTCCTTCTGATGATGACATCGCGCCTGTGGCGGAGGAAGTAATCGAGTATCCGTTTGAGGCCGAGCACATGGGGCTGACCGCCGACCAGGGCGAGCATTATGATGCCGAAGGTGGTCTCCATCTGGGTATGTTTATACAGGTTATTGAGAACAACCTCGGCGACCTCGCCGCGTTTCAGTTCGATCACCACCCTGATGCCGTCTCTGTCGGACTCGTCCCTCAGATCCGAGATGCCCTCGATCTTCTTTTCCCTGACGAGTTCGGCTATCTTTTCGATCAGCCTCGCCTTATTAACCTGGTAGGGAAGCTCCGATACGATTATGCTCTCGCCCCCCCTGTGTTCCCGTTCGATCCTGGCCTTGGCCCTAATTCTTATCAGTCCCTTGCCTCGTGCATAAGCATCCTTGATCCCCGAGGTGCCATGGATGAATCCTCCCGTCGGAAAATCGGGGCCTTTTATCACAGCCATGAGTTCCTCCACCGTGATCGTCGGCTTCTCAAGGAGCATTATCAGACCGTCAATCACCTCGCCGAGATTGTGGGGAGGTATATTCGTCGCCATGCCGACGGCGATGCCGGCGGCTCCGTTGACAATAAGGTTCGGTATCCTGGAAGGAAGGACCAGCGGCTCATCAGTGGTCTCGTCGAAATTGGGGGTAAAATCAACCGTTTCCTTGT
>JBJKOV010000053.1:0-2972 GCA_046707105.1 Thermodesulfovibrionales bacterium | reverse complement strand
CGGAGCTGATGTCGTTGATGAAGACGAAAAAGTCCTTATCCAGGAGTTCCATCTGCATGGAAGCCTCATCCGGACTCATGGGTTTGAGTTCGAAACGTTTGTTCTTTATTATTCTGCCTGTTTCCTGATGAGGCGCCGCTTTCTGGAGATTATCAGCAGGCTTGGCCACGCCTTTCCTGTGAGAGACAAGCTTCTCCTTGTATTTCTTTACCTGTCTTTCGAGTTTCTCCGAAACTTCGTCAATGGAAGCATAAATTTCATCGGTAACGCCCTCGGCCTGTATCAGGTACCCGTTAACTCTCAGGAGGACCTCGGCCTTATGGCGGTATTTAGTTTCCAGGCTGAGGGTCACGACTGCCTCCGATATTTCGGACAGGTAACGCTCGAATTTCCTGACCTTCTCTTCTGCATAGCTTTTCAATGCCGGTGTAACTTCCAGATGTCTTCCGTTCACTATGACGTTCATTGTTTCCTCCTTACCTTGACTGGCTGAAATTGATGGTGTTATCTTTTTCTCTGGCTCTGCGCTGGAATTTTCAGCTCTTCCCTGTATTTGGCAACAGTCCTCCTGGCTATGGTAATATCCTGACTCCTGAATATGTCCACGATCTTCATGTCACTCAGGGGCTTTTGCACGTCCTCCTCCGCGATGATCTTCCTTATCATGTCTTTTACCGTGGTCGATGAGACACTGCCCGATTCACTCGGAATGGCGTTGCTGAAGAAGAATCTGAAGCTGTAAATCCCCTGCGGACAGGAGAGATACTTGTTCGATGTCACCCTGCTGATTGTGCTTTCGTGGAGGCTCAGTTCGGCCGCGATCTCTTTGAGGTTCAGCGGCCTTAAAGCGGTTACCCCCTGGACAAAGAAATCCATCTGAAAATTGAGTATGCTTTCCGTTACCCGGTAGATGGTCTTATTCCTCTGGTCCAGGCTCTTCATGAGCCAGATCGCCGAACGGAGCTTGTCCTCCAGAAACTGCCTGTCTTCCTTCGGGATGGAATTCCTCTGGGAGAGCAGGCGCTGATAATAATTGTTGATGCGTATTTTGGGCAGACCTTCGTCATTGAGGATTATCTGGTAGCCGCTTTCGGCCTTTACTATATAAACATCCGGTGTAATATAATTTGCAGTCGCAGAGGCGAAATTTCTTCCGGGCTTGGGATCAAGCCCTTCTATGATCTTCACCGCCAGCATAATCTCTTCGAGTGATACGCCGTGCAGGCTTGCCAGCTGCGCGTATTTTCTCTTCCCGATAAGTTCAAGGTTTTCACCGACCAATTTTTCGGCCAGCGACCCCTGGAGATCAAGCGCCCTGAGCTGAAGCAGCAGGCACTCCCTGATGTCCCTGGCCGCAATGCCGGGCGGGTCAAAACTCTGGACAAGTCTGAGGGCACTCCGGACCGTTTGCATGTCCGTCGATGCCAGTTCCATTGTTTCCTCGTCGGAAATCTTGAGATAACCGTTTTCGTCGATATTGCCGATTATGACCTCACCTGCATTCCTGACAGGTTCGCTCTCCCGCGAAAGGCGGAGTTGCCAGATGAGGTGATCGAAAAGGTCGGAGGCCGAGCTGAGAAAATACTCGAATGAAGGCTGCGTCACATTCCCCGGCGTAAAGTATCCGAGGTCCCTGCCGTCATAACTTCTCTCTTCAAAATAGTCTTCCGAGGCGAAGCTTAGCAGCTTTTCCAGGGGCATTTCGGTGTCGTCATGATCCTGGGGCACATCAAGCGACTCTTTTTCCTCCTTGGTGTACTCCTCCGCCGGGGAATCGGCAGATTCCTCAAGAAAGGGGTTCTCCATCATTTCCTGACTGAGCGCCTGGGACAGTTCGAGCTGCGGCATCTGCAACAGCTTGATTGCCATCTGCAACTGGGGCGTAAGTACCAGTTTCTGAGAAAGTTTAAGTTCCAGTCTTCCTTCAAGCGCCATTACAGTCTGAACTCCTCACCCAGATAAACTTCCCGTACCTTGGGGGCCAACACCAGCTTGTCCGGCGTCCCTTCCTCGAGAATTTCACCGCAGCTGATGATGTAAGCCCGGTCGGTTATGGAGAGGGTATCCCTCACGTTATGGTCGGTAATAATTATTCCCAATCCCTTGTCCCTCAGGTATGTAAGCATCTTCTTCAGTTCGATGATTGCCAGCGGATCTATCCCGGCGAAGGGTTCATCGAAGAGTATGAAAGTCGGTCTTGTGGCAAGGGCCCTGGCAATTTCGGCCCGCCTCCGTTCTCCGCCGGAAAGCCTGTATCCGTTCCTGGCTGAAAACTCTTCGAGGTTGAATTCCCGGAGCAGCCGCGCCACCTCCTCCTCTATCCCGCCGCCGGCGACACCTGAGATCTCGAGTACCGCCCTGAGGTTATCCTCCACAGAAAGTTTTCTGAAAATGGAGGGCTCCTGGGGGAGATAACTGATTCCCATCGTCGCCCGCTTGTACATCGGCAGGCGGCTTATATCGATGCCGTCGAGATAAATATTCCCTTTTTCAGGCCGCACAAGCCCCAGTATGCTGTAAAAGGTCGTGGTCTTGCCGGCTCCGTTGGGTCCGAGGAGGCCGACTATCTCGCCTGTGGCGACGTGGAGGTCGATGTTCCTGATCACCACTTTCTTCTTGTACGATTTGTAGAGGCCTTTTACTTCGAGCATATGCATTTAGCGGCCCTCTTTGTTTTTCAGAAAGACCTTGCTGTGTTCGACATACGAACGGTCTTCGGAAATAAAGTAGGTCATCGTAGAACCGGTAACGACATTCTCTCCGTCCACAGCCCGGGGTTCCCCCGTAAAGACCACCTTGTCCTGGTCGGCGAAATAGGTGGCCTTCTGCGCAGTAATGACCCGGGTGTCCTTATAAAGCTTCACATTGCCGGTTGCCTCTATCCTGGTGACATTGCCCCCCTGCTCCGTATAGAACACCAGCATACTGTCGGCATATATCGTCATATTCGGAGTCTTTGCAACAACGTTCTT
>JBJKOV010000052.1:0-1029 GCA_046707105.1 Thermodesulfovibrionales bacterium | reverse complement strand
ATGTTTCTGCCATCACCTTCTCGGAGAATTCGGTGCATCTGACCAACGCCTATTTTGTTCCGGACAAGCAGACGGTAAAGGCCCTTACGGATGCTGCGCGCCGCGGGGTGGATGTAAAGATGATCCTTCCAAAGCAAACTGATTCCTGGATGGCGTTATATGCAGGACGCTATTATTATTCCGACCTTATGAAATCGGGTGTAAGAATATATCAGCGGCGTAACGCCCTGCTGCATGCCAAGACGGCTGTAATCGACGGAGTCTGGTCGACTGTCGGATCGAGCAACATGGATTTCTGGAGTTTTTTAAGGGAAAACGAGGTCAACGCTATAATCGTAAGCCGGGATTTTTCAGCAGCAATGGAAAAGATGTTTACGAAAGATCTTAATGAGTCCGACCAGGTGAAATTGGCCGAGTGGAGAAAGAGGCCGCTCTTTCCCAGAATCAGGGAATGGCTTGCACATCTGGTCTCACGCTGGCTGTGAATTATGGCGACGCTATCTGTCGACGGTGCCTTGTGTGAGGCAGCGCCGGGGTAGTGCACCGTCTTTGCGGGCGTGCTCCCCCGGCCTCATTACACTATTCCCGCTCCTTGTCTCCCCTCTCATCCAAATACCTCCCGACGAAGAGTTAAAACAACCAAAATATTCATTCCGCCAGTTTATATTTCACCGGCTCATTGCTTGCTCAGGGAGGCAACGAGTGAAACATCGGGACTTGAAAGAATAGTTATAAAGGTATCGTTCGTTGAACTCGTATCGGCAAGGGCTCCCAGGCCATCGTAGCTGCCGTTGTCACTGCCGCAGTTGTCTATATCGAGATGTACAGAGTATATGTTGAATGACGGATCAACTACACTCACATGCCCGCCGTAAAAACATCCCGTGGTGTTGACGCCCGTTATTGCCCCATTGTCATCGATCCTGATGAAATTGGTGAAGTCCAATATTTTACCTTTCCATGTGCCGGAGACCCCCGGTAAGGAGGACGGCCTTTCATAGAGAGAGCCGTTATATGTCAATGTGAATG
>JBJKOV010000051.1:0-18692 GCA_046707105.1 Thermodesulfovibrionales bacterium | reverse complement strand
ACATAATACCGTAAGCCGTCATCCTCGCTTGTCGGGGATCGGACGGCGTAATATCGTAAGAACAAAGAAAGATTCCGGACAAGCCGGAATGACAAAATTCAACTATTTGATTGCCGGGTTAATAATTGCACAGTTTACAGGGTTGATAGAAACTCCTGTCGTCTTGTGATATTATGCATTCAGGGAGATAAGGGGCGCCGGCGATAATGGTCCTTGACAGCCAAGAGGAGGGGTTACCATGATCACGGCATTGTCGGAAAAGGTGAAGGTCTGTATTGCGATTGAGGCGATGACCGCTGAACTATACCACATGCTCAGCGCAAGATTTCCTGAGGCCAAAGTCTTCTGGCGCGAACTGGCCCTCAGCGAGGAAAATCACGCTAACATCCTTGTCGTCGGGGCCGGATATCTAAGGACACGGGAACTGCCCGAATATATCGTGCCGGACTCGCAGGAGCAGATTGACGAGACCTTCAGGCTCGTCAGGGAAGCGAGGACCATTATCCAGAATGACCAGCTGTCTTTAAATGATGCTCTGGCTATGGTACTGCAGATCGAAAACTCCACGGCCGAAAGATATTTCCAGGAAGTGATGTTTGGCCCGACGAACTCGCCGATAATAGCAAAATTGCAGAAGATCAGAAAAGATGAGTTGACTCACATAGAGAGGATAAAGGATTTCATGAAGAAAGCAGGGTTTGACGCCGGAGGGATGAACTGATCTTCAGATCTCCTGAAAGTAGTCAGGATGGAGGGCTGTTGCGCGCCGCAGGTCGTCCAGTGTGTCGACGTCACTCATGGAGGCCACCGTTCTGACGGTCAGTTTCCTGCTGCCTATCACCAGCATGGTCTCCCGGAAAACCTTGGAAGTGCTCCAGGGAATACCCCGGAAAATATCCGGCAGCCTGGATCTCAGACCGATAAGGTAATATCCGCCGTCCGTTGCCGGACCGACTACGACGTCGGCGTGCCCAAGTTCCCGAAACGCGAGGTTAATAATATGACTGGTCAGGCCTGGTATATCCACCCCCGTCACCACCGCCTTCTCGGCTCCGGCTTCGAACATGTCACAAAAGGCGTTGTCCATGATTTCGCCGATATCGGAACCTCTCTGGGGGACAACTCTTGCACCGGGCAGCCAGTTCGTCACTTTCTCTTCCGATGACGCCGGAGAATAAAATATCATCCTCTCATAACTCCCGGCATCCGGGCTGGTTTCGGCAAATATCTTTTCAGCCATCGTCCTGTACACCTCGCACGCCGCGCGGTCTCCGATATCCCTCGCCAGCCGCGTTTTGACCAGGCCCGCCTCCGGATATTTAATCGTAAGTCCGAGAATATTCTTATGCGTCATGGTAATAGATCCTCGCCAGATGGTGAGGGTCCACGCCGAACCGGTACATAAGCATAATCACCTGATTTCTTGCCGCGGTGCGGAACCATCCCTCTTTTATCCATTTGCGCGCATTGACATATGCCTTCTTCTCCAGAACAGTAATGCGTCCGAAGTTTTTCATCCTTTCAACGATATCCACATCCTCCATGACCGGGATATCCCTGTAACCTTTGAGCTTATCAAAAATTTCCCTCTTCACAAAAAAGCCCTGGTCGCCGTACGGGAGACTGAACAGCCGGCACCTCAGCTTCACCCAGTAATCTGTCAGCCTGTATCGCCTTCCAGGATAATCTACCGTAAAGGTAAAAGCTCCGCCGGCGATACCGTCCTTTTTGCAGGCCGATGCTACAGCCATGCTCCAGCCCTCCTCGATGATCGTGTCCGAATGCAGAAACAAAAGGATTTCCCCCTGAGCAGCGGCAGCGCCGGCATTCAGCTGGCGACCCCTTCCCTTCCCGGTTCGCACAAGCATAACGTCTGGAAACAGCTTAACTTCTTCCAGGGTATTATCGCTGCTGCCGCCGTCCACCACGATTATCTCACAATCAGCGCCTTCAGCCTTCACGCTCTCTATACATTTTTTCACTGTCTGTCCTTCATTCAGCACAGGTATAACAACTGATATCATCTCATCCTCTCTCCTCACATATCCGTGACCACGAACCGCTACCTGACCCGGCAAAGCTGCAACATCACGGCTAATCCTCTCCTTGCGGACGACCGTCCGCTAAGTGACTGCTCCCACTCAAGTCGAGCCCTGTCCCGCTGTGCAGGCGTAGCAGTGGTCGGCAACGGAAATAGTCCTTTTCGAAAGCTTCCCGTAATCGAAATCTCCGATATGGCATGGAGCGCCCCCGGCATGAAGACCCAGGATCTGATTGAAATCGCAGTCATAAAGCATGCCGTTCCAGTCGACGTTCAAGATATGTCTGCACATCAGGCCCTCCAGGGTTTCAGGGTTGAAAGCGCATTCAAGTTTCTCCATATACCTGTCGAGATTCCCGCTACGTAAGAGATACTCCCTGAACCTCCCTATCGGCATATTCGCAAATGTATAGAGGTTATCAAAGTGAATGTCGTATTTCTTTTTCAACTCCCTCTTGAAATCTTCTTCCAGAGTCTTCTGCGACGGGGCCGGAAAGGCCCCAGGAGGATTATATACCAGGTTCAGTTTCCTGCCTGACAGACCGTCTCCGTAGCCCAGAGAGTTTAATCTCTTAACCGCCAGGATACTCTTCATGAAGGCACCCCTGCCTCTCACCCTGTCGACTTCGGCTTCGGTGTAGTAGGGGAAAGATGCGATTAGTTCCACGGAATGCTCAGCATAAAAGCCCGGCAGGTGCTCCATCCCGTCCTCAAAAAAAATTGTGAGGTTGGTACGGACCATAACATGCCGCCCCATCTTTACCGCTTCACTCACCATCCGCCCCAAATGAGGGTTCAGTTCCGGGGCACCCCCTGTGATGTCCAGGGTCCGGATCCCGCCTCCACGGAGAGTACCGAGGACCATTTCGACTGTATCCCCGTTCATCAGCTCGCTTCTCGCCGGCCCCGCCCCGATATGACAATGTTTACACGACATGTTGCATTTATAACCAAGATTGACCTGGAGAATTTCTATGCCGGCGGCCGACAGAGGTTCCGTCCGGACGCTCAGCACTCTTTCCGGGAATTTCATGCACACATCCTTACAAGGCCAGGCGGTCCACCGCGTTATGGGCCTGGATGCCGTGAATAAGCGAAGCGCCTCCCCTGATCGCGGAAGCCACATGCAGCGCCTCGGTGATATGGTCGAGACTCATGCCCTCTTCAAGGCAACTCTTTGTGTATGCGTCTATGCAGTAGGGACACTGTACGGCATGGGCAACCGCAAGCGCGATGAGCACCTTCTCCCGCTTCGTCAGAATACCCGGTTCCAGTGCGCTGTTATACCACGACATAAACTTTCTGAACAATTCCGGGTTATATTTCCCTATCTCTCCGAATCTTTCGAGATCCTCGTCCCTGTAATACTCGGTCATAAATGAGTTCCTCCCTGGCAGTTTTCAGCATATTCCCTGCAGAAATGCTCTAAACAATTGTATTACAGTTGGCGTTTCGATTCAATACCGGCGGAAGCCCTGCCTGTTGACATTATTTCTGGCTGTGTTACGTTTGTAGTGAGTACACATGCAAAAAAAGAGGAGGTGAAACAGATGAGATTTATGAAACTGGCATTGCTCTCCACGACAATCCTGGGGCTGGTCTTTTCTTCGGCATATGCCGCGGGCAATGCAGCGAAGGGCAAAGCCCTGTTCAATAACCCGAACCTCGGGACAAACGGTTCGACCTGCGGCACCTGCCATCCGGGCGGACAGGGCCTTGAAAAAGCCGGCGCCGCGGGCAAGACGCAATGGATTACCCCCGGGGGTGTGGAGAAGTCCCTGGAAGACGCCATCAACACCTGCATAACAATGGCACTGAGAGGCAAGGCCCTTGATAAGAAATCGCAGGAAATGCAGGACCTCGTGGCCTATATCGACTCTCTCGGCAGGAAAAAGGAAATGGCACCCGCCTACTGACCTGAAACAAAGAGGGAAAGACATGGTCTTTCCCTCTTTACCTGCATCATCCGCCGCAATGATACGGCACTTGACCTCTTAAATATCGTAATAAAGGAAAAACTCGTGGGGATGCGGTCTGAGCCGCAAAGCATCCACCTCTTTTGTCCTCTTGTAGTTCACCCACGTATCTATTGCATCTTCGGTGAAGACGTCGCCTTTCATCAGATATTCGTGATCAGCCTCAAGGTTTTCGAGAGCCTCATCGAGACTGCCCGGCATAGTCGGCACCGACGCCAGCTCTTCAGGTCCGAGATCGTAGATGTCCTTATCAAGAGGCTCTCCCGGATGTATCTTGTTCTCTATACCGTCGAGTCCCGCCATGAGCATGGCGGCAAACGCCAGATACCCGTTGCAGGAGGGGTCGGGGAACCTCACCTCAACCCTCTTTGCCTTCGGACTCGGGGAATAAGTCGGTATCCTTATCGACGCCGACCTGTTCCTGGCCGAGTAGGCAAGATTGACAGGCGCTTCGAAGCCCGGCGTCAGTCTCTTGTAAGAGTTCG
Source organism: Thermodesulfovibrionales bacterium (assembly GCA_046707105.1). Classification (GTDB taxonomy): domain Bacteria; phylum Nitrospirota; class Thermodesulfovibrionia; order Thermodesulfovibrionales; family UBA6898; genus JARRRD01. The sequence continues at coordinate 14,190 of JBJKOV010000051.1, read as the reverse complement.
TCGTAGGGTTCGTGAGGGCAGCAAGTGAGCCCGCGTGTTTCAAAATGCCGCCTATGTAATACAACGCCATTTCACTCAGGCCGGCATAACCGTTCCCGGCAAAAAGAGGTTTGCCGCCTTTCCATATGCTCTGGTGGCAGTGCATGCCGGAACCGTTGTCCCCGAACAGAGGTTTTGGCATGAAAGTAACGGTCTTACAGTGTCTTCTTGCGACATTCTTGATTATGTATTTGAAGAGCATGAGCTTATCCGCCATCCTGACCATGGAATCGAACCTCATGTCGATTTCTGCCTGACCGGCGGTTGCCACCTCGTGGTGCTCCCTCTCGACATAGATGTCGCACTTCAGCATCTCCATGACCATCTCGGTCCTGAGATTTACGAGACTGTCCGTGGGCGGCACCGGGAAATACCCCTCCTTGTGCCTGGGCTTGTAGCCGAGGTTCGGATTTTCATCACGTCCGGAATTCCAGATACCTTCCACTGAATCCAGGAAATAATAGCCGCTGTGCGAATTCTGGTCGAACTGAACGTTGTCGAAGATAAAGAACTCCGCTTCCGGCCCGAAAAACGCGGTGTCGCCTATCTTTGTGGACTTGAGATAGTTCTCCGCCTTCTGCGCGATATTCCTCGGGTCCCTCGAATAGAACTCCTTAGTGATGGGATCGACGACGTTGCATATAAGGCTTATCGTCGGGTACTCCATGAAGGGGTCCATAAAGGCCGTTTCTGCGTCCGGGACGATCAGCATATCCGACGTGTGGATCGCCTGCCATCCTCTTATGGAAGAACCGTCAAACCCGAGACCGGCCTCGAATATGTCCTCCGTCAACTCAGCTATCGGTACTGCAAAATGCTGCCAGATTCCGGGAAAATCAAGGAACTTGAAATTAGCCATAACAGCCTTGTTTTCCTGGGCCAGTTTAATTACATCCTTTGGTGTCATGCTTCCTCCTCAATTTGATTGTTATTGAGGCCCGGATTTTCGAGCAGCGAAAAAGATCGCCTTGTCTACTCAACCCTGCCCCTTCGTGCCTGTTTTCCTATAGCGCAGCTTCTCCACTCTCCCCCGTCCTGATCCTCACCGCCTCTTCCACCGGATATACAAAAATCTTTCCGTCGCCTATCTTACCGGTCTTCGCGACCTTCTCGATAGTGGAAACAACTTTTTCCGCCAGGCTGTCGGATATTACTATCTCAATCTTTATTTTCGGGATAAAATCGACGACGTACTCGGCGCCCGGGTAGAGTTCGGTATGGCCTTTCTGCCTGCCGAAACCTTTCACTTCAGTGACAGTCATGCCCTGTATCCCTAATTCGTTGAGGGCATCCTTGACCTCATCCAGTTTAAACGGTTTGACAATCGCTTCAATCTTTTTCATTTATCACCTCCTCAATTTTCTTGCGCGAAAGGAAAGACTCTTCTTCTACCGGCTCAGTCATTGTAAAGAAAGCCCTGCAAAAGTTCAAGGCACGTCCGTGATAATCAGCATAAAACATGTCGGTCTCCATTCTGATCCTCTCTAAGTCTACAGGTTCGTCCTTGAGCCACCTGTAGATCATTTCTTTCCTGACTTCTATATGGAACTGGAAGGCGTAAGCGGTCTTCCCGTACCTGAATGCCTGGTTTTCATAAAGTGCAGAACCGGCCAGCCTTTCTGCTCCCCTGGGGATTTCAAAAGTCTCTCCATGCCAGTGGAAGACCCTGAATGTCCTCCAGAAATCCCCCGCCCGCGGATGAGCAGCCAGTCTGGCCATCAGCGGGTCCCTGATGCCTTCCGCCCGGAGTTCGATATCATACCACCCGATCTCCTTCTCCTTCCCGGGGTATACCCTCGCCCCCAGCGCCTTGGCCATTACCTGAGCTCCGAGGCATATGCCGAGGACACTTTTCCCCTTTTCGATGAATTCCCTTACCAGTTCCTCTTCCCTGACCAGGTACGGGTATATGTCACCCTCGTTCACGCTCATCGGGCCGCCCATAATAACGAGTGTCCGCATATCCTCGCAGGGCGGCAGGTCCTCCCTGTACATCTCGACGACCCGGAACGAAATATTCCGTTCGGCCAGAAAGTCTTCGATAGTCCCGGGCCCCTCACCGGCAACGTTCTTAAGAATAAGTACGGACATGTCATATATAGTATCAAGAACCTTGCCAATTGTCATCCCACGGGAAACAGGCCTTATCCCGGGTTGCCTCGGGCCACTGTCTGCCTAATAATTGATCAGTTCTGCACAAAAAACGGTCACTTTCGCGCTGAAACGCCATACCCCCTGACGCACGAGTCCAGCATCCGATTCCGCCCGAAAATGCAGTTATGGTATAGTAATCCTGAAACAGGTATGAGCATGACTACGGGATACGAAGAAAGACAGCGAAAAAACAAGGAACTGACGGCGCTTTATGAGATAAGCAAGCTACTTGGCTCCTCGCTCAATCTCCAGTCGAACCTCAGGAGCGTAATGAAGGTATTGTCCGAATACCTTGACATGAAGAGGGGCACCCTGGCACTTCGCACTAATTCAGGTGTATCCATCGTCGCGGCCCACGGCATGACCGCTGATGAAATCAGGAGGGGCACCTACAGGCTCGGAGAGGGCATCATCGGGAGGGTTGCGAAACTCGGTTCTCCGATAGTGATACCGAACATAGGCGACGAGCCCCTGTTTCTGAACAAAACGGGGGCCAGGAAGACGATCACCAAGGAAAACATCGCCTTCCTCTGCGTTCCCGTGAAATTCAAGCACGAGACGCTCGGCGTACTGAGCGTCGACAGGTTATTCGGTGAGAAGACCCTCTCATTCGAGGAGGACATCAGGCTCCTGAAGATCATAGCGTCGCTGATAGCGCAGTCGGTCAAGCTGCACAGCGAGGTCGAGAGGGAAAGGGAGGCTTTCCTGCAGGAAAAGGAGAACCTCAAGCAGCAGCTCAAGGGCAAATACCGTGTAGAAAACATCATTGGCCAGTCCGACAGCATGCAGGAGGTTTTCGAAGCGGTCCACAGAGTGGCGCCCTCGAAGGCCAACGTGCTCCTCCGGGGAGAAAGCGGGACAGGCAAGGAACTGGTCGCCAAGGCGATACATTTCATGAGTCCCAGGGCGAAGGAGTCTTTCGTAAAATTCAACTGCGCATCCGTTCCTGAAGGGCTCCTGGAATCGGAGCTGTTCGGTCACGAAAAAGGCGCTTTTACCGGGGCGATGGCCATGCGGAAAGGCAGGTTTGAACTGGCCGACAAAGGCACTATTTTTCTGGATGAAATAGGGGACCTGCCTTTGACGCTCCAGCCGAAGATACTCCGCGTCCTGCAGGAAAAGGAATTCGAGCGGGTCCGGGCGGAAAGGACCATCAAGGTCGACGGGCGGCTGGTCGCAGCGACCAGCCGCGACCTTGAGGAATTCGTAGCGGACGGCAGATTCAGGGAGGACCTCTATTACCGCCTTAACGTGGTGCCCGTCTACCTGCCCCCGCTGCGCGACCGGCGTGTTGACATACCGGTGCTGGTCGAGCACTTTCTTAAGAAATATAATGATGAAAACGGTAAGTCCGCGAAAGTCTCCCCCGAAGCCCTGGACGCCTTCATGAACTATGAATGGCCGGGCAATGTCCGGGAACTGGAAAACACCGTTGAACGGATGGTAGTCATGTCGGCCGGAAAAGTCATAGCCCTGTCCGATGTTCCCGTGAACATAAGGAGCCAGGCAAACAGGATGAAATTCGGGATACCGTCAAAAGACGCCCTCCCCTCGGCTATCGCGGAAATCGAGAAGGCGAATATAATGGACGCGCTTAAAACGACGGGGTGGACCCAGGCAAAAGCGGCCAGGCTGCTCGGCATCACCCCGCGCCAAATCGGATACAAAATGAAGAAGTATGGGATAGCCGAGAAGAAATCCACTTAAGACAGCGAATCTCCCGGAAAAAAAGGGACGGCCAAAACGGCCGTCCCTTTTTTTTCTCTCAATATAATTTCGCGAGCAGCCCGCTATTTAACGGACAAGGTCACGAACAAAGATGACCCGTTCCTGTAAACGAGCAGGAGGACCCCCTCATCAGTCTTGATCTTCGATACTACATCCTTGTATTCTTTGACATCGTCTGTCCTGTGCCTGTTTACCTCCTGAATGACATCACCTTCCTTGAGTACGCCGGCAGCCGGACTGGCCTCATCTACGCTGTTTATGAGCACTCCCTTGATCCTGGCAGGGATGTTCAGTTTACCGGCAAGTTCAGGTGTGATGTCCTGGACTCCGACGCCCTTCATCACATTCTGATACCCGCCGCCGGGGCCCCGCTGCATTTCCGCAGGCAGTTCACCGATTGTAACCCCGATGGTCTTCTCTTTTCCCCTTCGCAGCACGACTATTTCGTGCATCTCGCCGGGTTTGGTGTTGCCGACCATGTTCCTCAGCTGATAGGGCTCGTCTATTTCTTTGCCGTCGTACTTTATTATCACATCGCCCCTTTCCAGGCCGGCCTTCTGCGCCGGGCTTTTATCGACGACATCGCTCACGAGAGCGCCGTTTTCGCTTGTGAGGCCGAACTGCTTCGCAAGCTCCGGAGTAATCTTCTGTATTGAAACACCGAGCCAGCCCCTTGTCACCTTGCCGTATTTTATCAGGCTGTCCATGATCGTCTTGACCATGTTGCTCGGTATCGCGAAGCCGATACCCTGATATCCGCCGGTAGTACTGAAAATAGCGGTGTTTATACCGATCAGCTGTCCGCTGGCGTTCACAAGTGCGCCGCCTGAATTGCCGGGGTTAATCGCCGCGTCGGTCTGTATAAAGTCCTCATAATCCGCTATTCCGACGTTGGACCGCCCCGTTGCACTCACTATCCCCATGGTAACAGTCTGGTTCAGTCCGTAAGGATTTCCGACGGCCAGCACGATGTCGCCGACTTTTATAAGATCGGAATTCCCCAGAGAGAGGATGGGGAGGTTCTTCGCCTTTATCTTCACAACGGCTATATCCGTCTTCGGATCGGAGCCTATAACCTTGCCTGTGAATTCCCTCTGGTCGGAAAGAATCACCTTGATCTTATCGGCCCCTTTCACTACGTGGTAGTTCGTAATAATATACCCGCCGGACGAAATGATCACCCCTGACCCGAGGGCATAAGACTTCCTCTCCATCGGATGGCTGGGCCCGGCATTTCCATTGCCGAAAAAACGGTTGAAGAAGGGATCATTAAAAAAAGGCTCCATCCCGGTGGCGACCTTGACGGTCCGGGTGGTCGATATATTAACAATCGCGGGCTTCACGGCGGCCGCTATTTCAGCGAGCGCCTCGCCCGTCTTCGTCAGCAGGTCAACAGACTGCTTCGAGATCTTGGGGGATTCAGCATAAGAGGCCGCAGCAAAGCCCTGCATGCACAAAACAAGCGCAAAGACCGTGACTGCCGAACGGAGTAAGACCGAAACACCGAACTTCTTTCTTTCCGACAACATTTTTCCTCCTCTACTCTGGAATTGAATTAATAAAACTCATCACCGCTGTCCATTCCCTGCAAAGGGAAAAGATGCTCAGGAACAGACCGACGACTCCTTTTTAGATATACGCGAGAAGCTCTTCGAATGCAGAATAAAGAGTTGACGCTGACAAACGAGGCTTAAGAACAGGGTTTAACATCCTGACAGGCTGTCGGTCCACTGTGTTTGTGAGATATTCATCCATTCCTTTGCTCCGGTCCAGGACAGATGTGACCGTTAATAACTATTTATATTAAAACACCAGCGCCAATCTTATCCAGAGCTGCGGTCAAAATCCGGAATCCGGCAATGTTTTCTGAAACGGGTCAAAGACAGGAGAGGCTGTCCGGCGATCAATTTTCTTTTCGTTCTAAAGGCTTTCCCGACCGTTTCCGTTCTTTCGAAGCCCTTCCCGCACTTTCATTCATGATTTTTTGCAACCGTAAGGTTAAAATAACCAAAGGGTGAGGATACGGAATGATGCTTGTCGAACTGCAGGGGCAACTGGAGAGGATCACATACCGGAATGAGGAAAACCACTATACCGTCGCCCGGCTGAAGGTCAAGGGATATCGGAGCCCGGTCACCGTAATCGGCAGTCTTGTTTCCGTTTCGCCGGGAGAGGTTCTGAGGCTGAAGGGTTCCTGGGACGTCCATCCGCGGTACGGGGAACAGTTCAAAATCGTCTCTTATGAATCGGTGGTGCCGGCAACTGTAAAGGGAATCGAACGATACCTCGGATCTGGTCTTATCAAAGGGATAGGACCGGTAATGGCACGGCGGCTGGTTGACAGGTTCGGCCTTGAGACACTCGACATTATAGAGACCCGCATCGAAAGGCTCCGGGAAATCGAAGGCATAGGAGATAAGAGAGTCGCGATGATAGCGACGGCCTGGTCGGAGCAGAAAGAGATCCGCCAGGTTATGCTTTTCCTTCAGGGGCACGAGGTCAGCTCCGGGTACGCTGCAAAGATATACAAACACTACGGGAGGGAATCCATAAAGGTGGTCATGGAAAACCCGTACCGCCTCGCCCAGGATATCTTCGGCATCGGCTTCCTGACGGCCGATAAAATCGCTTCGAAACTCGGCATGCCGAAGGACTCCCCTCTGAGAGCCGAGGCCGGTATACTCTACGTCCTTAACAGACTCGCCGACGACGGTCATGTCTTCTATCCCGATGGTCCGCTGCTCGATGAATGCACGAATATCCTGGATATAGAGAGCGGCATAATAATCGGGGCGCTTGATAAGCTAACAGACGAAAACAAAGTTGTAAAAGAAGGCGATGCGGTCTACCTGTCGGTATATTACGCCGCCGAAAAAGCCATCTCCGACAGCCTCAGGCTTATAGTGGATACACCCGGGAAGCACCTGCCTTACTGCGGGGAAACAGCAATTCAAAAGGTGCAGGCTGAGATGGGCATCACCCTGGCCCCTGCTCAGACGCGGGCTGTTCGGCAGGCCCTGGACAGCAAGGTGCTGGTGCTGACGGGCGGTCCGGGAACAGGCAAGACCACCATAATCAATGCCATCATCCGGATTGCGGCAAACCACGGTCAAAGGGTTCTCCTGGCCGCTCCCACGGGGCGGGCCGCAAAACGTATGACCGAGACCTGCGGATGTGATGCAAAGACCATTCACCGCCTTCTGGAATTCAGCCCGAAAGAAGGCGGATTCAAGAGGAACAATGAGTCTCCCCTGGACGCAGACATTATTGTAATAGACGAGTCGTCGATGATCGATACCCTTTTGATGCATCATCTGCTGAAGGCCATACCGGTAAGGACGTCGCTTATACTGGTGGGTGACGTGGATCAACTGCCCTCCGTGGGCGCCGGCAATGTTCTCAGGGACATTATTGATTCAGGGTTTGTACCTGCTGCAAGACTCGAAGAGATATTCAGACAGTCACGGTCGAGTCTGATTGTTTTGAACGCCCATCGCATAAACAACGGTGAATTCCCCGTTTTCACCACTGGAGGCGACATACCGCATGATTTTTATTTCGTCGAGCTTGAGGAGCCGGAGAAGGTCAACGAGATGATTGTCGACATGTGCAGGAACAGAATACCGGACAAGTTCGGCTTCCGGGCGGTGGACGATATCCAGGTGCTCACCCCGATGCACAGGGGCGTAGTCGGGGCCTCTAACCTGAACGCCGAACTGCAGAAACATCTGAACCCCTCCGGGGATGAACTGGTCAGGGGCGCGAAGATTTTAAGGACCGGGGACAAGGTGATGCAGATACGGAACAATTACGACAAGGACGTTTATAACGGCGACATAGGGAAGGTCCTCTCGATCAACCGGGAAGACCAGGAAGTGACGGTAGACTATGACGGCAGGCACGTTGCCTATGACTTTGCAGACCTTGATGAAATAGTACTCGCCTACGCAGTCTCTGTCCATAAGAGTCAGGGCAGCGAGTACCCGGTCGTGGTGATGCCCCTGCTTACCCAGCACTACATGATGCTCCAGAGGAACCTGCTCTACACGGCGATCACCAGGGCCAAAAAGCTTGTCGTGATCATCGGCACAAAGAAAGCCCTCTCCATAGCAATAAAGAACAACAAACCGCGGATGAGGTATACAAAGCTCAGGGAACGGCTGGTTTCCCTGAAGAACTAGCGTGCCCGGCCCCCTGTACGATATGCAAAGAAAGATCCACCACGGAGACACGGAGAAAGTCCGGTAGTGCTTAATTATCTTTAAGTCGCCCGGTGCCTCTGGTCACCATGGTGAGATTCCTTTTGGTGCCGCCGGCTCCAGGGTTTACTGTGAGCCTTTTGAATCACTCCTATTTTTCGACGCCAGAAAACCGCCGAGGACCCTATCGGTTGTCCTGATGTGGTTTGAGAACCACGTAATCAGCAGGTTATTGCTGAGTCCGATGACCTCGACCAGAGGCGCCCCGTCTTCCAGTTTCTTCTTTATGCCGTCGAATTCCTCTATAAACCATTCATGTTTTTTCTTATGATAAGGATAGTCCGGGTAAGCACTGGCGGTCATGTATCTTTCTTCCGTGCCGAAATGATTGACAATATAACCATCCAGGAACCCTATCAGCTCAATGATTTCCTTCTTCGCCTTTCCCTTCCTTATCGCGGCATCCAGGTCATTTATCATCTTGAATAATTCCTTATGCTGGCTGTCGATTTCTTCCACACCTACCGACAGATCGCAAGTCCACCATAGCTGCATTGTTTGTCTCCCGGCTTAATCTGGTTTATGATTCTTCATCTCTGAAACACGTCCCGTACATATTATAAATCGCCGGTCACGAGATTTGCCGCAAAATACAAGAGGGATTTTAACCACGGATGAACACGGATGGACACGGATTCCTGATGACCTTGAACATTTCGTCACTAAACGTGAAGGTGACGTCTTCCCGGATGAAAACGCTTGTTGCTATCCATGTCCATCCGTCGTCGGCTGCATTTGAAAGAACCTGTCAACCTTCCGGATCACCCTATATGAAGCTTTTCCATGACCTTGCGGGCATCGGCCCAGGTCAGCCATTTGTCCCTGGGATTGCGCAGCAGGTAGGCGGGATGAAAAGTCGGCATGACGGGTATGCCGCGATATTCCAGGAAGTTTCCCCTGGCGGCGCTTATCTTCAGCTTCGGATTCCCGAGCAGGGTCTGAAGGGCTATCCTGCCGAGGGTCATGATAACCTCCGGTCTGATAATTTCAATCTGGGCCTCGATGAACTGTCTGCATATAGCAACTTCGTCCTCCTCGGGGTCCCTGTTGCCAGGCGGCCTGCATTTCACGATGTTCGCAATATAAACATCTTTTCTCTTCAGGCCCATCTTTTCTATGAGCCTGGTCAGGACCATGCCTGCGTCTCCGACAAAGGGCAGCCCCTGGAGGTCTTCCTCCCTCCCAGGCCCCTCTCCAATAAACATCAGGCGTGAATTCGGATTTCCGTCACCGAAAACAATATTCTTCCTCTGATTTGACAGCTTGCACCTCGCGCACTCTCCGATCTCATCCCTCAGCTTCTTAAGCAGGCCGGCTTTTTCCGCCCGGCGCGTTTCTTCACCGGAAGGCTCACGGGTCACTGCCGCGTCCTGCGTCTTCACTGCCCGGACACCGGAATTCCCCGGCCTGCCTGAAACAGAAGTAGCCGCGGCGGGTTCACTGAGCTCGACGGACATCCTTTCTATGCCCATCGCCTGATAGAATTCGAGCATGGCCTTGACGTCTTCGCAGATGTTCCGCCTCCCCTTTCCCTCGTTCATGCTACCTCTCCCCCCATTTCAGCTTGTTCCGCAGTATCTTGAAATAGTCCCTCTCGTAAGGGATGAGGAGCCTCGTCTTATATTCCGCCTGGCTGATCTCTATCACATCGTCCATCCTGAGCGGAGCACCGGTCTGGCCGTCCAGTGTCAGATACACGTCCTCACTCAGGGTTTTCAGGACTATCTCGATCCTGAAGTCGTGAGGCAGCAGGATCGGCCTGTTTGTGAGGGTGTGGGGACAGATCGGCGTTACTACTATGCTGTCCAGAGTAGGATAGATGATCGGGCCGCTTGCAGACAGGGAATACGCTGTCGAGCCCGTAGGAGTCGCGATGATCAGACCGTCGGCCTTGAAAGTGGTGACGTAAGTGCCGTTTATGAAAGTCTCCATATCAATGATCCTGGCGAGGGCCCCTTTGTTTATAACCACATCGTTCAGGACCGTATATCCGGATATCTCCTTGCCGCTCCTGCGGATCCTCGCGGTAAGCATCAGTCTCTCTTCAATGGCGCAGTCACCAGAGAGAATCCTGCCCACCACATCATATATCTCGTCTTTATTTATCTCGGTGATAAAGCCCATACTCGCGAGGTTTATTCCGAGTATCGGCACGCCTTTCTCCGCAACCGCCCTGCTGACGGAAAGCATCGTCCCGTCACCTCCCAGGACCAGAACGACATCGACGGCCGAGGCTATCTCGCTTCTGGTGAACCCTGCGATATTCAGTGCTGCGGCCGCCTCCTGATCCACAAACGTTTCGTAACCCTTCTGTCTGAGCCACGGAAGGAGATCGTGCAATATCTCTTCCGGCTCGGGCCTTCCGGGTTTACAGATTATCCCAATCTTTTTCATCTATACCCTCGATTGTTATCTCCCGAACGTCTTTTCCGCGGTCCTCGATTATTACCTTGATGTAATCCTGAACAGGGGGCTGCCCGAGCCTCTCGGCCCACTCGATGACAGAGACCGACCCTTTTCCTATACATTCCCAAATCCCCGTACTGTCTATGTCTTCGCCCCCGCCGATGCGATACAGGTCGATATGAAAGAAAGGGGGGCTGCCCGGGTATTCAGCGATAATGGTAAAACTGGCGCTGGTCACATCATGCCTCCCTATCCCGAATGCCCCGGCGATCCCCTTCACCATGGTCGTCTTGCCCGACCCCAGATCGCCGTGAAGTCCTACCACAACGCCAGCCTTCAACATCCTCCCCAATCTGAAACCAATCTCCTCCGTTTCCTCGCTGCTGCTGCTGAAAACCTTCAACCCACCGTCCCTTTTATGACATCCATCTTACCGATAATTCCGACCAGCTTTCCGGAGCTTACAACCGGCAGCAGATGAACGTCTTTTTCAGACATGATGGTAGCGATGTCCGCCAGAGGCGTTTCGGGAGCGACGGTTACAACCTTCCTGGTGCATATCTCCGATACCTTCGAGGCGGACATCCGCTTGATCTCCCTCTCAATCGAAGAATCCCCGCCAAGAGGGATAAAGGCGTCGAACAGTCTGATCATGGTAGGTATATGAAAACGCTCGTTCTGCTTTATCAAATCGTTTTCGGTGACAATACCGAACAAATTATCGTCGGCGTCGACCACAGGCGCTCCGCTTATGCGCTTTTCTATAAACAGCCTCCCGAGTTCCTCTACTGTTGTGTCGGGGGTAACGGTAATTACATCGGCGGTCATTACGTCTTTAGCTTTAATCATGGGAACCCTCTTCTTCTATGATTATTTATCCAGGCTGGAATAATTTTACCATGGAAAACACCAAAATTGTTCCTGGAAGATATGGGGAGAGCCAATGGCGGCAAAGCAGGGGCCTTTATATGGACTCCGTAAGGATGCGGAGAGACCTTCGGATCAGGAGCGGCCGATCTTACCGATGAACCCGCCCTGTCTTCCGGTGGAACCCCTGGCATATCTGTAAGAAAAAAACTTGTCCGGATTGCAGAAAGTGCATTCGCCCGAAAGCCATATGCCGGCTTCAGGGACGCCCACCGACATCGCCTGATATTTATTGGCCGTGGGGAGGTCGAGACAATATCTTTCGCCCTTATGGACGAGATACTCGCCTTCGCCGGTCGCACGGCCGACCGCATGCACGACATCATGCCCCACTTCGTAACAGCACGATTTTATACTCGGGCCGATTGCAATAAGGATATCCGACGCCTCGCACATGAACCTTTCCATCATGGTTCTCAGTGCATTCTTCAATATCCCTTCAGACGTACCTCTCCATCCTGCGTGGACGGCGCCGATGACCTCCTTCCTCCGGTCATAAAGGAGAACCGGCACACAGTCGGCAACCTGCACCCCTATGAGCACCCCTGCCTCGCGGGTAATGACGGCGTCGGCAACAAGTGGTTCCCGTGAAGACCCAAGCACGATGACCTTGTCAGTATGCTTCTGAATGGGCAGGTAAATCGTCGCCTGCCCTATTTTAAGAATTCCGGCAATGGCGTTTTTGTCCGCCCCAGGGTCTTTACCGGTGAAGAAAGCAGTGACATGTCCTCTGAGGTTCTCAGGAAAGATGAGCCTGTTCATTCGGGCTCTCTGCGATCCCCGAGCGCGGCAAACGCGACCGGCATATTATCGATAATATCCCCTGCAATCATGGAATGCATGCCCTTCCCGGACGCGGCGCAGTCCCCGGCTAACCCGTGCATGTACGTACCCAGGACAGCGGCCTCAGCCGGGCCCAATCCCTGACCGAGGAATGCGGCTATTATGCCCGTCAGGACGTCCCCCGAGCCGGCTGTCGCCATTCCTGCGTTGCCTGTAGTGTTGATATAGGTCCTGCCCTCCGGTTCAGCGACGATGGTGGGAGCCCCCTTTAAGACCACGCATGCCCCCGTCTCTTTCGCAAAGGCCCGCGCAGCCGACATCCTGTCCCTGGTTATGCCGGCCAGCAGTCCCTTGTCCGTCAGCCCGGGAACGACTTTCTTCCCGGCCGGCCTGAGCAGACGCGCCATTTCCCCTGTGTGGGGTGTGAGGACAATAGGGGCCTTTGCCTTTTTCAGAATATCCTTCCTGCCCGACAGGGCGTTAAGGGCGTCGGCGTCCAGCACCATCGGCACGGTCACGCCCGTCACCAGCTTCTCCACCAGACTTATTATATTGCCGTCTGTCGTAATCCCGGGGCCCATCGCCAGGACGTCAGCCCTACCGTCGAGAAAATCGACTATTTCATCGTATGCCCTTTCGGAGAGAATGCCGCCGCCGGCATCAGGGAGCGGCAGCACCATCTCTTCCGCCACCCTCGACAGGAAGACATCCGTAAGCGTTTCGGGAACGCCAAGCGTAACCATCCCCGCGCCGGACCTCAGACATGCCCGTGCCGCCATCGACGGGGCGCCAGTCTTTCCCCTCGACCCGGCGACTACGAGCACATGCCCGTAGTCCCCCTTATGGGAATTGGCGGGCCTTTCGGGAATAAGAGAGGCGGCGTATCCACGTTCAACAGCATCGATCATCAGCAGGTCCGAGGAAAGGAGTTCAGCCGGAAAACCTATGTCCTCGATAAACAGCTTTCCCGTGTATTGGGCTCCGGGATGCAGCAGATGACCGGTCTTGGGAAGTCCGAAGGTAACGGTGTAATCAGCCCTTACAGCCTCCCCCATCACCTGGGCCGTATCAGATGAAATGCCGGACGGGATATCGACAGAGAGGACCGTCAGGTCCGATTTGTTGAGAAATGTGATGGCGTCGGAATAGGGAGACGTTACAGGCTTGCTCAGGCCCGTGCCGAAAAGCGCGTCGACCGCAATCGCGGCGTGCAGGTCCTTTGGGCTCAGGCGGGTCCTGAACTCCATGGGGACGCCAAGCCGCCTTGCTATCCTGTACTGCGCACGGTTATCGGGGCTCAGTCTCTCTTCTTCGGAAAACAGCAGGACTTGCACGTGCCATCCATGGTTGAAAAGCTCCCTCGCAGCAACTATCCCGTCGCCTCCGTTGTTTCCCCCTCCGGCAATCACCACCACTTTCTGTTTGTCGAACAGCCTTCGGATCTTCCCTGCCACGGATACCCCGGCCCTTTCCATGAGCACGGGCCCGGGTATCCCATATTCTTCGATGGTCTTCCTGTCTATAGTGCGCATCTCTTCGGCAGTAACGACTTTCATAATCGCCCCCTGAAAAACAATATACCCGAATTATACCAAGTTTCCGGGAGCCGGATTATTATCAGGCCTCGATAGTCATCTCAGGGAGCTCGTTCCGGATCGTCTTTTCCACTCTCAGGGGGGGGGCGCCCTTCTCCGTAAAAACGGGGAGCGGCGATAGTCCTGCAGACCTCTGTCACGCCGCACGCTCATGATAATCGGCGATAACTAACCTGGTCCCGGCTATTGACACAGTCTCCATAAAGCTGTTAGTGTACAACAATACAAAAAACTGCTGTGCCCGGATAAGAACTAGTCGATGAACCCCACGTCTCTATAAACTCCCGGACTACACCGGG
>JBJKOV010000050.1:0-2353 GCA_046707105.1 Thermodesulfovibrionales bacterium | reverse complement strand
TCATCACGATCCGGCCGGAGGGCAGAGCGAACGCATTGGGTCCCATAAACGGACTCCTCCTGAAATCGAGGCTGAAGCGAAATCCCCCGGGACCGACATCTTTTACGAGAGAGGAAAAAGTGTTTCTGATGCGCGCCGCTTTCTCCGGTGCAAGTCGCGAGGGCTGCAGAAACCTGCGGTCCATGACCTTCAGCGCCTGAGTGCTTATTTCGTCGGCTACGACCGGGGGCAGCGACCTGGCTATCCTCTCTGCGAAAAAGGGTATGGCATAGGTATGAAAGAGCCAGACGCAGGCGACTATTCCCGCAAGTGAAAGAAGAACCGCCTTCCAGCTGCCTTCGACAAGGGAAACAAGCCGGAGCCCGCGGTTATGAGGCATCATTTTTTCAACTGCGGAAAGGGCGGTCATGTCGGCCGATTCGCAGACGGCCGCATCGGGAAGCCTTATCGTGCGGATCGTCCTCCCAAGAGGCGGATCGATTCTGCAATCGGCAAGGCGCACCTCGCGGGTGAGACTGTCGCCGTATTCTATCCGAAGGACGGCACCGTAACAACTGAACCTTGCCGGCCTTGCCCGGGAGTTGCGGCCGTCCAGGTAGGTGCCCTCGAATTCGATCACAGGCCTATCTCGAAAGAGAAGAAGTCGGTGGCCGCCTCGCCGTAATAGCTTTCCGGGGGCTCGACCGCTGCGGTAAAGGAATTGAGGTCCTCTGCGGAAACCATGGAGATGCTTTCGGCAATGTAGCGCATCCTCCGGACCTTTGCCCAGGGGATGAGAAGGCCGCATGACAGGATGATCAGCAATATATTGGACACCCGGATCCAGAAGAGCCTCATCGCGTTAAGAGAGCTTTCGAACCTGATACTTCCCAGTTCGGACTGATCGAGGCAGTAATTCGTCGTCCATGCGTAGAGGTACTGCTGAAGGAAGGTGCCTACGAGAATGAAAAACCCGTACATCGGCAGGATTGCCGAAAGGATGACGGCTGGAAGCGAGCTTTTGCCCGGAAGGGAGAAGCCGATGACCCCGGCAAAGAGAATGCCGATTGCCATTGTCCAGAGAAACATAACCCCGGCCGCGGTCAGGGCGGCCGGGATATACGTATTGTAGAACGGACCGTGGGTGCCTTTGTAATTATTGCATGTAGTGCCGAAGGCGACATTATGGAAGAAGTACTTCTTCTTCAGGTAGGCCCAGTAAGGGACGATAAGACCTAAAGTGAAAGGAATGAGAAGCGGATATAAAAGGTATGAGCGGTAGCTGTCCTGAACGGTCCCCAGAAAACGGAACCTGACGTTCCGGTAGGCGGAATTGTGGGTGAAGAAACGCAGCGACTTATAGATCAGAAAAGGGAGGACAAGGGCGAAAAGAAGGACAATGACAATTGCGCAGGCGGGGTTCAGAAAGCGTGCGAGATAGTAAAGCGCAATCCCCCCGCCTACGATAAGATATCCTTTAAGGAGCGCCTTCGGCTCGGCGGTATAATCGAAAGCGTGGCCGTCGAGAAGGGTATTTCTGTAAAAATACTTTCGTGTTCTTACTTTTGCCCATGCCGCATAAATGCCCAGCGTCACTATCGTGAGGAAGGCATTGACGATCCATATCCTGAAGTATTCGCCGGCGCTCCCGGTAAACTCTACGCGGTACCTCTTTTCGTTTTCCGACAGGGCGGTCGCGGAAGGCTTCGAGGCCGCCTTTCCCGGCGGCCGCGCCGTGCGGGTTGGCGTTTTGGAGGCAATCCCGCGGCCGCTGAACCGCTTAAAGTGCAGAACGATTACAAGGGCCATCGCCCCGGCGGCCAGGAGCCAGATGCCCGCCCCCGCCCAGCCCTTAATCGCCTCGTACTTGCGCAGTTCGCTCCTCAGCCGGAGCAACTCGCCCCGAAAGCTGCCGTCCCCAAAGCCGGCAGGGCTGTCTGAGCCGGGGCTGAAGGACAATACATCGAAGAGCCCGCTGTCTGCAACGAGGATATTGTCGCGGGACCGTGCCACAACAAGCGGCATTGCACCATCCGCAAGAGGAATATCCCTCAGCTTCTTGCCGTCAGGGCCGAAGACTTTCAGGCCGGCGATGGATATGGAGCCGTCGCTCGTTGACACCCACAGGTTCCCGTCGCGGTCCCAGGCCGCGGCGAGAGGTCTGGTGCAGAGAAGGTCCTCCTTAATCCGTGACCACATAACTCCTAGCCTTTTGAGGTCTGCGGCGGGGTCCTTCGTCTTTGCAGGCGGAGAGGTAAAATCTTCCTTGTTCATCCCCGCAATCGGGATGGTCCTTTTCGTCTCAACGACTCCGCCGTCGGCGATCTCGAAAGAGACAAGCCTGCTGTGCGCCGTATCGCAAAGCCAGAGTCTG
>JBJKOV010000049.1:0-18710 GCA_046707105.1 Thermodesulfovibrionales bacterium | reverse complement strand
TCGATGCCGGTCTTGTGGCAACTCGCTTCCCTGAGGTTGCCAGCATCGCCGTCAGCATGATATACAAGCAGAGGGAGATAGCAAAATCGTTGCCCCGGCTCGTCAACTTCTTTCCCGGCAGCTATGCAGTTTTCAGGGTGGATTGTTTGAACAAAAACTGTCTTCACGGCGGATTCGATCTCGATCGGATCATCACCGGAATGATCAGAAACCGCAAAGAGGCGTCAGAGGGGGAACTTAGCTGCCAGGGTGAGGGGCCTTCCGCGGGACACTCGGGGATCATCTACGAAGTCGCCATTCAATACTCATAATCGCTGTCAGGACTCTTAGGCTCCACGAACATCCCGCAAAAGGGATTTATGGTGTTCCGCTTCAGATTTATGATATCGTCTCGCGCCAACAGAAACAATCAATAACCATTGCTTTTCAGGAGGAATCATGAAGACAAAGAAGAATAGCGAAGAAAATACAGCAGAAGAAAAAACCGGATCACGAAAGGTAGAGATCACTCAAAGAAGTCAGGTCGTCAAAAAACCTTCGAAGGCCGCGAAGCCTTTGGCCAGAAAGACCTCTGCGGGGAAAACAGTGATGACGAAACAGTCCAGAGCCTCTGCAAGCACTGCAACGCCAGAGGGGGTGAAAGCGGAGCGTCCCGGGATCAAAAAAGAACATATAAAGGCTCGCAACAGCTGCAAAGTCACCTTCATGCTGCCGGAAGAAGCAGCAGCCAGGGCGGATAGAGTCACCCTGGTCGGAGACTTTAATGGCTGGAACAGGGAGGTTACTGCCATGGAGAGACTCGAAAACGGCGACTTTGCTGTAACGGTCGAACTCGATGCGGGAAAGGAATACCGTTTCCGCTATCTCCTTGACGGCAGCAGGTGGGAAAACGACTGGCATGCGGACAAGTACGTCAGGAACTTTTTCGGCACTGAAGATTCGGTGGTATGCGTATAACAGGTCGGCGTGCGCAAACCGGTGCTTCAACGTTCCGGCAACAAATGTACTAAACCGTTGCAGCAGCGGAAGCTATGATAACTGGGCACTTTTTTCGGCGAAAAGCTTGAGATTGCGATGGTATCATCAGTAATCCCGGAAGAAAGAAGGCAGTCTGTAACTTCGGCGCTCCAAAGCTTCCCTGGATACATATTCATATTTTCTTCAAATATCTCGGATATCTTGAAGGTAAGAAGAAACTATTGTAGAATATATCTAAGCGAGGAGCAACTATGCGGTCTGTCAGGTCGGCATTAATCGTAGCTGTATCGGTGATAGCGCTGCTGGCATGCGGCATTGCATCTGCAGACAGTTACCGGGGTGGCGGTCATCAAGGCGGCTTCTCCCGGGGTGACGGTCATCAGGGCGGGTTCTATCGGGGTGACAGTCATCAAGGTGGCTTCTATCGGGACGGGGATCACCGCGGCGGCTATTATGAAAGAGGGCATTATGACCACGACCGGGGCGACCTGGATTTAGTAATCGGTGGTTCGATATGGGGCTGGGGCCCCTGGTGGGGTTACGGGTGGCCATATTACGATCCTTACTATTCCTATTACCCGTATTACCCTTATACTTACTACCCCTACTATTATGGTCCCTCCTCAGTCATGCCGGAAACGCCACAGAGTTACATCCAGAGGGAGGAGCCTGAATCCTCCCCGACTTCTTCGGCGTGGCCGTCGGACTGGTTCTACTGCCCCGGCTCGAAGACTTATTACCCTTATGTCAGGGAATGTCCGGGCGGCTGGAAGACATTGCCGTCTACGCCGCCTTCAGACAGCGGACAGGTCAGGCCATCGAACTCCTCAGCGCCTTCAGGAGTCTGGTATTACTGTTCCGAGTCAAAGGGTTACTACCCCTATATTAAGATATGCCCGGGGGGCTGGCAGACAGTGCCTGCAGAGCCGCTGTCAGGGCCCAAGAGGTGATGCCATGCGTCGATTGCTGATATTTTCGATTCTAATAATGGTCGCGGTACTGCCGGCTTGTGCAACGTTTCCGACCGGGCCCAGCGTCATGGTCCTGCCGGGCACCGGCTAGAATTTCGATCAGTTCCGCATGGACGACTACTATTGCCGCCAGTTTGCCTACGAACAGGTGGGAGGAGTGACCGGTCAGCAGGCGGCCCAGAAATCTGCAGTATCGAGCGCCGCCGTAGGTACGGCTCTTGGTGCCGTCGCAGGAGCGGCCATAGGAAGTGCTTCGGGACATATGGGCGAGGGCATGGCAATAGGCGCCGGCAGCGGGCTGCTCATAGGGGGCGCGACAGGGTCAGGCTATGCGGAGGGCTCTTACTACGCAAATCAGCGTCGCTATGATAACGCATACGTGCAGTGCATGTACGCGAAAGGAAACCGGGTCCCGGTCAACGGCAGGTTTGTCTCTCCGGAGACTTCAGGAACACAGAGGGAGACGCCACCGGCCAACTATCCCCCTCCTCCGCCACCGCCTGAACAGTGACGGCGGATGCTGGATAAGCAACCTGGGAATGGGACAAATCCTGAGAGTTGAACCCCAGGGAGAACTCTCCGCCGACTGAAAAATAAGACTCGGGAGGAAAAATGGACCTGGGATGCATGACCCTTCTGCTCATTAATGCATTTATATAATGAACTCTTCGGCTCCTCTTTTTGTACAACTATCCACGGCAGTACCGGCCTTGCCGACTGTTTATGTGGGAGTGGTATGAAGGAGGTCATGGCTTGGGAGATATAGGCATTAATACTTCGCAGATAGGATCTTTGAGCATCCTGGCGTTCGTTAGTGCTGTCACGGGATATTTATTCCTTGAATTAATCCGGGACGCGAGAAGCATGGGTTCTTCCGGCATGGAATTATATAAGGAGAAAGAATGACTGGAACAACAAGAATACTGTCAGCGATCGTAGTAACGCTCTTGCTTGTGGTGTCGGCCTCCGCCACCGCTCAACAGGAAAATGTGAGGGGAGATAAAAAGATCACGCCAACCACTGGTTCCGTGAAGACATGGAGGACATTCGTGAAACCATCAAAAAAGGAACTCAGGCAAAGACTGACTCCTATGCAGTATAAGGTCACTCAGGAGGAAGGCACGGAGCCCGCCTTCAGCAATGAATACTGGAATAATAAGAGGGAAGGGATTTATGTCGACGTCGTATCGGGGGAACCCCTTTTCAGTTCCCTGGACAAGTACGATTCCGGGACGGGATGGCCGAGTTTCTCAAGGCCTATCGATCCTGGAAATGTAGTTGAAAAGGACGACTGGAGTTTCTTTACGAGGAGAACCGAGGTAAGGAGCAGACGCGGCGATTCCCACCTGGGCCACGTTTTCAACGACGGCCCGCCGCCGACAGGGAAACGGTATTGTATGAACTCGGCGTCCCTGCGGTTCATACCAAAAGAGGATCTCGAAAAGGAAGGATACGGCGAATATCTTAAGCTTTTCAGGTAAGCGTTCGTCCCTGAAAACTGTGATAAGTAGTTAAGTAGTTCGTCGTTGAGTATTCGAATAGTTGAGCGGTTAACGCCTTAGTCGTTATTTCTGTCATTGGCTCGTCATTCCGGCTTGCCCGGCCTGTCCCGACCCTCACGGGGAATCTTTCCGATGGCGTTTCCTCCCAGTTGCATAAATCCGCAAAAAAAGAGAGCAGCGTTCAGAAAAAGAACCACCCCCGAAAGTGAAGGCAGGACAGAAGTCACTTCTTGAATTGACTGCAGACGCTCCAAAGATATAATTGAATTACACAGCTTCTTCTGAGGAGGATGGGACCTGAAATGTTCGGGAAACGCATCACGCTTTTTAAACTCATGGGGTTCGAAGTCCATATTGATGCCAGTTGGCTGATCCTTGCCGCCCTTATCGCCTGGTCTTTGGCTGCCGGTCTTTTCCCTTCAATGTACAAAGACTTGCCCTCCGCGACGTACTGGTGGATGGGCATAGCCGGCGCCCTCAGCCTCTTCGTCTCCATAGTTTTCCACGAACTCTGTCACTCCCTCGTCGCCAGGAGATTCGGCCTCCGGATGAAGGGCATAACCCTCTTCATCTTCGGCGGGGTAGCAGAGATGGAAGAGGAACCAGAGAGCGCGAAAGTTGAATTTCTGATGGCTATCGCAGGTCCCGCTTCAAGCGTCCTCCTCGGCTTTGTTTTCCTGGTCACCAGTAAACTCGGGAGCGCCGCCGGATGGCCTGTTTCCGTAAACGGCGTTCTTGATTACCTGATGTTCGTCAACTTCCTGCTTGCGGGCTTCAACCTTCTTCCAGCCTATCCCCTTGACGGCGGCCGAGTGCTGCGTTCCGCCCTCTGGAAATGGAAGAAAAACCTGCGCTGGGCAACACACATCGCCTCACAGATAGGCTCCGGGTTCGGAATCGCTCTTATGGTCATCGGCGGTGCAAATGTGATCTTCTTCGGCAACATAATCGGCGGCATATGGTGGGCGCTGATCGGCATATTTCTAAAGAACGCTTCGCAGGCCTCATACAGGAATATACTTGTTCGCCGGGCACTCGAGGGAGAAAAAGTACGTTCACTGATGAAAAGAGAAGTGGTGAGCGTGCCCCCGTCGATATCGGTCGAAGAACTCGTGGAGGACTATGTGTACAAGTACCATTTCAAGATGTTCCCGGTCGTCGACGATGGAAAACTCGCCGGCTGCATAACCACCCGCAGGCTGAAGGAAATTCCAAGGGCGGAATGGCGGAATCGCGCCGTAGGCGAGATCACCACCCAGTGTTCACGCGAGATCGCAGTCACTCCGGACATGGACGTCACGAGGTGCCTTGCCATAATGAACCGCACGGGCAACAGCAGACTGATAGTCATCGACAAAGAAAGGCTGGTCGGGGTCATCACGCTGAAAGACATACTCGGTTATCTTTCGGCAAAGGCTGACCTGGACGCGTACGAAGAATGAGTATGAAACCCGCGAAGTCTCGCCCCTGGTGGTCTTCCTCCTGCCTCCCCGCGTGTCTTGACCTTTCCACACCGGACATGTCCCCCCTCTTACATAAGCTGCTATAATTAGGTTATTATTTCACTAAATTTGGTTGCTTGGGGGCGGTTAAAAGCGAATGTCACAAGAAGACCTTTCAAAGTTGAAGATAGACAAAACAAAGACGGTCATTCGGCCGGCAAAGCGGAGGAAATGGACAAAATGGATCTTCGTTACCGCTGTGGCTGCTGTTGCGGTCACCCTTTATCTCCTTGGTATTTTCTCCCCTGCCGTAGACGTGCAGGTTGCCAGCGTGACGAAGATGTACCCTTCCCAGACCTTCACACTCCTGAACGCAAGCGGTTATATTGTTGCCCAGCGGAAGGCGGCGGTCGCCTCCAAGGTTACAGGCCGCCTCGTGTCTATCTACGTGGAAGAGGGAAGCAGGGTAAAGAAGGGGGAAATCCTTGCCCGTCTCGAAAACGAGGACGTGCTGGCCTCCAAAGCGCAGGCGGAAGCCAACGTGAATGCCGCGAGATATAATCTCGACCAGGCCCGCGCTGAGCTTCATGATGCCACGCTGAACTTCACCCGCAATAAAGAGCTGGTAAAAAAGGGGTATGTAGCACAGACTGATTATGATTCGGCTGACGCGCGGTACAAGAAAGCGGTTGCCGCTGTCGCAGGGGCCGGGGCAGAGGTAAAGGCAAGTGAAGCGGCCCTCAGGGCGACGGATGTAGCCCTGGACTATACATATATCCGCGCACCCTTCGACGCAGTGGTGATGACCAAAGACGCCGATGTCGGTGATATCGTGACACCCATAGGCGCCGCGGCAAATGTCCAGGCGGCCGTGGTCACCATTGCGGACATGGATTCTCTTCAGGTCGAGGCCGATGTGTCAGAGTCCAATATTGAACTCGTAAAGCAGGGGCAGTCCTGCGAGATAGAGCTGGACGCCCTGCCGAATTCGCGTTTCCGCGGCGCCGTCCATATGATCGTGCCCACCGCCGACCGCTCAAAAGCAACCGTAATGGTCAAAGTCCGGTTCATCGACAAAGATCCCAGAATATTGCCGGAGATGAGCGCGAGGGTGGCCTTTCTTGAACATCCTGCCGGCCAGGACGAGCAAAAGCCCTTCATCGCTGTCGGTTCGAACACTGTTGTCGACCGCAAAGGGAAAAAGAGCGTCTTCGTTGTGAAAGAAGGCAGGGCGGTGGAAACCGCTGTAACGACCGGAAGGCATTTGGGCGAGATGGTAGAGATACTCGAGGGGCTGAGTACCGGGGAAAAGGTGATAGTAAAGCCCCCGGCTAAGCTCCGTGACGGCGATAGGGTCAAGGTCCTTGAGGGCTGATGGACAAAACCAGCCCCCCCATCGTTGAGGTAAAAAATCTGAACAAATCCTATCGGCGGGGAAGTGAGATCGTTCCGGTGCTGGATGATATCAACTTCGACATCGGACAGGGTGAATTTCTCGCACTGATGGGCCCGTCTGGATCAGGCAAAAGCACTCTTCTGAACCTCATTGCCGGCATAGACAAACCGGACAGCGGCAGCATAGAGATCGGCGGGATCGATATCACTTCGCTCTCAGAAACCGAACTGGCTCAGTGGCGGGCTTCCAGCGTCGGCTTCATATTCCAGTTCTATAACCTGATCCCCGTACTCACAGCATTCGAAAACGTTGAACTCCCCCTGCTCCTCACCGGGCTTTCACGCAAAGAGCGGCGGGAACATGTGGAAATAGCGCTTGCGGTGGTCAATCTCACCGACCGTATGGACCATTACCCGGGACAACTCTCTGGCGGTCAGCAGCAGAGGGTCGCTATCGCCCGGGCCGTGGTCACGGACCCTGCCATACTTGTGGCTGATGAACCTACAGGCGACCTGGACAGGATCTCGGCTGCGGAAATACTGGATCTTATGGAGAGACTCAACATCGAGTCGGGAAAGACCATCATCATGGTGACCCACGACCCGAGGGCAGCGGAAAAAGCTCATGTCATACGACAGCTTGACAAAGGCGTCCTGAATGCAGATTCTGAAACTCATCGCTAAGAATGCCTTCCGTCATAAACTGAGGACATGGCTTACGATCCTAGGAATCACCATCGCCATCCTCGCCTTCGGTCTGTTACGAACTGTCATCAGCGCCTGGTATGCCGGCGTCGAGGCGTCTTCCGCCACCCGACTGATCACCAGGAACGCGGTTTCCCTTGTCTTTTTCCTGCCGATTTCGTACAGGGAAAAGATCCGGCAGGTGCCGGGAGTGACGGAGGTAGGTTATTCGGTCTGGTTCGGCGGCGTTTATATCGATGAAAAGAATTTCTTCCCCAATTTTGCAACGGATGCAAAGACCGCCATGGATCTTTATCCGGAGTTCGTCTTGCCGGAAAACCAGAAAAAGGCATTTCTCCGCGACAGAAAGGGCGCCGTCGTGGGTATCAAGACCGCCGAGAGGTTCGGCTGGAAGATAGGCGACATGGTCACTCTCAAAGGTACCATTTTCCCGGGGAACTGGGAATTCGTCATTCGGGGGATTTACCGCGGGGCACGCAAGAGCACGGATGAAACCCAATTTTTTTTCCACTGGAACTACCTCAATGAATCCCTGAGAAAAACGGCCCCCTACAGGGCGGACAAGGTCGGGTGGTACCTGGTCGGGGTCAAGAGCCCCGACATGGCAGCGAATGTAGCGGTCACAATCGACAAGATGTTCAGGAACTCCCTGGCCGAGACCATTACGGAGACCGAAAAGGCGTTCCAGTTAAGTTTCATTTCAATGACCGAGGCGATAGTCGTGGTAATACGCCTGGTTTCCTATATCGTTATCTTCATAATAATGGCGGTGATGGCCAATACCATGGCGATGACGGTTCGCGAGCGGATGGGCGAATACGCAATCATGAAAACGCTCGGCTTCGGCGGCCTCTACATCACGGGGCTCATATTCGGTGAATCATTGGTAATCGGGGCTGTCGGTTCCGCTCTCGGAATCCTGCTCACCTTCCCTGCGGCGAAGGCCTTCGGTGATTCTCTGAGCCAGTATTTCCCGATTTTTATCGTGTCCCGCAGCACGATATATATGGACGTTGCGGCAGGGCTCATCATTGCTTCGGTTGCGGCGGTGTTCCCGACCAGGCTCGCGATCAGGGTGAGAATTGCCGATGGGCTCAGGAGAATAGGATAATGGCGGTACCCGTTTCCTACAGCTTCAGGAATCTATGGACGAGAAGGCTCACAACTATTCTGACCGCAGCCGGCATGGGGCTCGTCGTCTTTGTTTTCGCCTCGGTCCTGATGCTTGCCGAAGGACTTCAGAAAACACTGATAGAGACAGGCTCTTACGACAACGTAATAGTCATTCGTAAAGGATCGCAGTCCGAGATGCAAAGCGGCATCGACCGGACACAGGCCGGGATCGTCGAGACAGAGCCCGGGATAGCAACTGAACAAAATGGGGACCCCCTGCTCGCAAAGGAACTGGTAGTGATCATTAACCTTCCAAAGAGGGGCAGCAACAAGCTTTCAAACATTACCATAAGAGGGATCGGAGAAGCATCCCTCGCCCTGCGTCCACAGGTGAAGCTGGTGGAGGGACATATGCCCAGACCGGGGTCTTCCGAAATAATAGCGGGGCGGAGCGTGGCAAAGAGGTTCAAAGGGGCGGGAATCGGCGAAACGCTGCGGTTCGCCATGCGCGACTGGACGGTCGTCGGAGTTTTCGATGCGGGGAGGACCGGGTACAGTTCCGAAATATGGGGCGATGCCGATCAGCTCATGCAGGCGTTCCGAAGATATGCATATTCGTCCGTGCTGTTTAGGCTGCAGGACCCTTCCGGGTTTCAGAACATCAAAAAGCGGATTGGGAATGACCCACGCCTGACCCTCGAGGCAAAGCGTGAAACAACATATTACAGAGATCAGTCCGAGATGATGGCGAAATTCCTCCGCATCCTGGGGATCACGCTCACCGCCATTTTCTCCCTCGGCGCGATGATTGGCGCCATGATCACGATGTATGCATCGGTGGCGAACAGGACGGCCGAAATAGGGACGTTGAGGGCGCTCGGGTTCCGTCGCAGAAGTATTCTGGCCGCGTTTCTCGTAGAATCGATGCTTCTCGGGCTTGTCGGCGGTCTCACCGGGCTCTGCCTTGCCTCATTCATGCAATTCATTACTATTTCGACTATGAACTGGCAGACCTTTTCCGAACTGGCCTTCTCCTTTACGCTCACCTTCCAGATAGCCTACCAGGCGATCGCCTTTTCTCTTATCATGGGACTGGCAGGCGGCGTGCTGCCGGCGGCCAGGGCGTCGCGCATGAACATCGTCGACGCCCTTCGAACAGGATGAGCGCTCCCTGTCATTGTTTGTTCCGCTTCTCTTTATTGAGGATCTGCAGGTTCCTGCGTGCCCAGGGATCATCGGGGTTAAGTCTTAAAGCAGTCTCAAACTCGTTGAGAGCCTTATCGAGGCGGCCCTGTTTGTAATAAATGGTTCCCAGGTTGTTATGTGCGTCCGCGGAATCAGGGGTAAGCTTCAAGGCAGTCTCATATTCTTTCAGTGCCCTATCAAGATGACCCTGCAAGCCGTAAACATTACCGAGCCCGTTATATGCATCGGCAAAATCGGGGTTCAGCTTTACCGCGGCCTGAAATTCTCTCAGGGCCTTATCAAGATGGCCCTGCCTGCCGTATATCTTGCCAAGGTTGTTATGCACTTCAGCAGAATCGGGATGCAGTTTTAATGCAGTCTGATATTGACTGAGAGCATCATCCAGCCGTCCCTTCTTGTAATAGACGTTGCCTAGACCGTTATGCGCCACGGCTGAATCGGGATTCGACTTCAAGAAGTCCCGATATTCCTTCAGGGCCTCATCCAGGCGACCCTGCTTGTAATAGATGTTGCCGAGATTGATATGCTCTTCAGCGGGGCCGGTCTCGGGTTTGAGGGAGGGAGCCTGATATTTTCCTGCGGTTTCACCCAGGCGGCCTTGCTTGCGGTAAACGGTCATAAGATTCGTGCGCGTCTGGACGGCATCGGGATTGAGTTTCAAAGCGATCTGATATTCCCTGACGGCCTGATCCAGGCGGTCCTGCATGAAATAGAGGTTCCCGAGATTATTATGTGCCTGGAAATCATCCGGGCTTAGCTTTAAGGCCGTCTGATATTCCCTGAGAGCGTCGTCCCTGCGGCCTTGCATGAGGTAAACGTTACCCAGACTGACATGTGCCGCTAAATGATCAGGCTTAAGTTTCAGGACGGCCTGATATTCCCCCTGTGCCTCGGCAAGGCGACCTTCCGCGGCATAGAGATTCCCAAGGTCAATATGTGCCTCCGTATAGTCCGGATTAAGCTTCAGAGCAGTCTTCAATTCCCTCAGAGCGTCATCCCTGCGCCCTTGCATAAGGTAGACGTTGCCCAGGCTGGTATGCGCCTCCACATAGTCAGGTCTGAGTCTTACAGCGGCCAGCAACTCTTTATATGCCTTATCCGGGTGGCCATCTTCCATATAATAATATCCCAGGTTGCTGTGAGGACGGGCCTTGCCGGGACTTTTGCTCACCGTGTCCTCCCATAAGCGTGTTTCATTCTTCCAAACGATATTCCTCGCATAGGTGATTCCTGAAAATCCGACAAGTGTCAGGATAAGGACCGTTACGAGGGCCTTCTCTTTCCTCAGCCTGTCGGCAGCAACAAACACACCTGCCGTTATTGCCATGAAAAAACCTGCTGAGGGAAGGTAAACGCGATGCTCGAATATCACATCCACGATGGGGATAACGCTCGACTCAACGGAAAGAGCTATGAAGAACCAGAAAATGCCGAAAGAAATGAGACGATAATAAGGCGCATAGGACACAGGACCAGGCGCAGTATTCAGCCCTTCGTCGGTTGCTCTGCGCTCTTTGCTTTTATAGAGCAGATACACCCCAAGTCCGAAGACCGCCGCCAGGAACAAAAAAGGAAGGAACACAGACGGTGTAAAGAATGAATGGTAGAGTGGGTAGTCATAGTCCAGATTCTGGTTAACGGGAAAAAATAAAAGCCTCATATAAGTTGCTATTACGCTCATTTCAGTCATGAGATAATCCCATCGTGACATGCTGGTCTGGACCCTTGTCTGATGCGTCACATCAGACAGTAACTCGCCGAGAGGCTTGCCGCTGTGCAGAACGCTTAAAGGGATTATCAATAGGGTAAGCAATACTGGCAGAAGGAAGAGAAGCTTCTTTTTAGGCGAAGACTTGAAAAAGGTAAACTCATACAAGACTATCATTATCGGAAGAGTGAATGCTATTTCCTTCGTCTTCATGGCAAAAACGGCGAAGAGCAGAGAGCATAGTGTATAGAGTATGGAGGACAAAACATGTCTGTTTCCCGGCGGTTCATCGCCGTGCCCTTTGCGCTCTGCTCCCTGCAATTGCAGCCGTCCCTTTATATACATGAAAAGAGACAGCAGATAAAACAGGGTTGCCAGTGAAGCAAGCCTCTGAACGATATAGGTAACTGCCTCGGTCTGCAAGGGATGTGAGACGAAGAGAAGCGCTGAAAAGAGGGCGATCAGAACGGGAGGAGGACCGGTAGCAGGAGCTGACTGCCTCATGGCCGGTGTTTTGAAGGTCAGGAGTACGAGAAAATATATGAGAAAGGCATTGATCAGGTGGATGCCGAGGTTCACCACGTGGTAGCCGGTTACCGAGCCTCCCCCGACGTAATAGTTCAGGGCAAAAGTCAAATAACCCATGAAACGCCGGGGATTGAAGTCGTAACCTCGCGTGTTCGAAGTAAAGTTTTCGAGGCTCTTTATGACAGGGTTATCGGCAATCTGAGGTGAATCATCCCAGTGGAAAGAACTGTGAAAGGTATTTGAGTAGACAAGAAAGCCGAGCGCCGCTATCAGGAAAATATGAACAAACGGTGTACGCAACAGAGATTTGTTACCGGTCTTTCCAAGGGCTTCCGGCTTGTCCTTCCCGGCGCCCCCGCTCTTCTTCCCACTAGACCTTCCCACGAAGTTAATATAGCATAAGACCTTTTTATTTGAATAGCGACATCATCACCTCTAATCTTCTGCCCTGCCTTCCATAGATACTTTCCTGGCCAACTCATCCTTTTTCAGGCCCTCCCCTATGATGACCAGCCTGCCGTCGGCCACGTCCTTCTCAAAGATAGCCCCATCCATCTTTCCATAGGAAAGGTCGAACCTGAAAGGTCCTCTTTCGGTCTGAACGAGGGCCTTGGCCCTTACAACATGTCCATATTCTCCCTTCGCCATTTCATCAAAAAACCCTCTCAGTATCGCGTACTCAGTCCCTTTTCTCAGTTTCAGCGATACTGTGTCGAAGTGAAGATGTTCCGGCGCCTTCCGCCGCGGCCTGTGAGTGGGTGCGGGAATGCTTGACAGGTCATATTCGAGCCTGGCGTTTACCGTTCTGAATACGACCGCACCCGGGTTCAATGCCTCGACCAGTCCGGCCGTTTTCTCTATCTTTTCCCCGGACACAAGATCGGACTTGTTCACAAGTATGACATCCGAAGTCATGATCTGATCTTCGAAAAACCTTCCATACAACCGGGCCTCATGGAGTTCAATGAATTCGGTGGCATCCACTATGCCGACAACCGTAACAGGCCGGATCGACAGCGCGTCCAGGGCTTCCAACACTCCGGAGGGAGATGCCACCCCGCTCGGCTCAATGAGAAGGTGTGCCGGAGCATGGGTTTTCAGGATTTTTTCTATAGTTGTGATGAGGTCGAACTTGAGGGTGCAGCAGATGCACCCGCTCGGAAGTTCAATCGATTCCATTCCGTCAGCCGAAAAAATCTCACCGTCAATACCGGTCTTGCCGAAGTCATTGACGAGGACAACAGCCTTTACCCCCGCACTCGCGGCAAAGTGCCTTATAAAGGTCGTTTTGCCGGCACCGAGCAATCCGCATACCACTGTGGTCTTCACGATTCTAGTATGTCCCACCAGACTGAACCATTGCAATTCTGCTTTACAAAGAGGGTTAAAAGGTATTTAATATAGTAACTTCGCAGTTAAGATATTTTAAGGAGGCCACGATGAAAAAAATATTGTTATTTGTTCTGGCTGTCTTCTTCGCCTTGACCCCGGCGGTACACGCCCAGGAATATGGCGTCTATGTAAAGGCTGTCGACAAGATAAAGGGCGGCTTCGATAATGCTATAAAGAATACCGAGGCAGCCCTCAAGAAAAACGGCTGGCAGATACTGGCATCCTACGAAGCGGCCGTGCCCGGGAACTGTGGGTTCAGGGCTTATAACATAGTGATAAGTTCGCCCGAATATGCGAAAGAGATTCTCTCCCACGGCCCGAGGTCTTATTTTGCGATCCCCCTGAGGGTAGAACTATATCAGGATGAAAAGGGCCTGAACTCCGCTTTCGTGAATCCCGCCTCTATAAACAGGACCATTCTGGGCGACAAGACGGAAAAACAGCTCTCCGAGTCCACTATGAAAAAATTGTCCGAAATTCTCGCCTCGGCCGTACACGGCGACGTAGTAAACCGCCAGATCGGAGAGTTGAGGACCGAAGGCAGGGTCGGC
The DNA here is from genome assembly GCA_046707105.1 of Thermodesulfovibrionales bacterium. Taxonomy (GTDB): domain Bacteria; phylum Nitrospirota; class Thermodesulfovibrionia; order Thermodesulfovibrionales; family UBA6898; genus JARRRD01. The sequence continues at coordinate 5,219 of JBJKOV010000049.1, read as the reverse complement.
GGCATGGGCGGCGGCGATTTCGCGGATATGCCTGAGGTAATGTATAAGAAGGATGACACCCCGGGCGTCTTTCAGGACGTCTCAGCAAAGGTCAAGGAGGGTATCCTGGCTAATAAGAAAGGCTGGAAGCTTGTCTATACGCTCGAACCTGCCAAGGACATCGTCATGTTCGGCGTCAATAATCCGGCCACTGAGGCCAGGGCTTACGGCATCGCCGGGGAGAAGAGGGAATCCAGGGACTACCGTTGTCCGGGCATAGACCATGCGGCCGCCTTTCCGATCGAGGTGGTCATTTACAAGGAAAGAGGCGTGGTCAAGGTCGTAACGCTCGACGAAATGTATCGCATGAAGCTTTATTTTGAAGACGCCGGAAACTGGGCCTTCATGAAGAATATGAGAATGCCCGGTCAGATAAAGAGTGAGATAGTTGAAATCAGCACTTCAAAACTGGAGAAATGAGGTTCGAAGATATCACGGAGTGCACCGGTCCGATCAGCGATAAATCGTTGGCCTGCTCCATCCGGAGCAGGCCCGACTTGACTGCGCCGATCTTTCCTACTGAAGTTCCAGAGTAGTCTGAACGTTTACAGGTCTGGAGAGGGTTATCCCCACCGGAGACGTCCTCACCACATGATCATGGAGTTCCTTCAATGTCTTTTTGTCCGCATCCGCTTTAACAGTCACTCTTGCGCTGATCATCTTGAAACCGGGAAGCTTGTCCATCTGCATTTTTTCGGGGGGTTCAAGCCCCAGAAAACCCGGGAGGTCTATTTCTCCATCGAGTTCAATACTGAGGTCATCGATTCTGATTCCCCTCACTGCTGCGTTCATCGCGTAACCTATTGTAAGACATGCCCCATACGCCTGCAGTATCATCTCAACGGGGTTTGATGCCGTGTTCGTCCCGCAGAGCATTTCGGGCTCATCGGCCAGAAGGGTAAAGTCTCTGGAACACGTCTGGACCTTGAAGCCGCCCAGCCATTTAGTGGACGCCTTCCACACCGTCCTTCCCTTTTCCCAATTCTGTTTGACCTCACTTACAACTTCCATCAATTTTTCAGTTTCCAGTCCGTTTATCAGTGACTTTGTCAAAACCTCCTTTTCTTTCAGTTTATCATGTATCAAGAACCTCCTTTCACACGCTCCGGCATGCCGGCGGCGGGTTCGTGAATTCTTTCGTAAATGCGTGGGTGAGTTGTTCCAGTCGGAAACATGACGGGAATAATTATCCGGTTGCATTGCCGAGTGGTTGGAGATAGCATTAAAATAATGGAACGACAACGCAGGAGGCTATAGCTATGAATGTGCAGGAGGAGATAAGAAAACTGGCTTACGACTTTTACGAAAAAACCGGCAGGGCCGGAGGCATGGAACTTGAGCATTGGCTCAGGGCGGAGCAGATAGTTATGGCCAGACTTGCTGCCCAGGGGAAAGTTGAAGCGGCAGAGATGAAGCCTGAAAAACCGCAAAAGACTGCCGGGGCGGCAACTGGAAGCACCAAACCCAAGCGGACACAAAGTAAGTCGGCAGCAAAACCGGCAAAGAAGACAAGAAAGCCGAAGGGCTGAGGAGGCGTCCGCGATTCTTGCAAGGTGCAGCCCGGGCAATTCGACGTTACCAATCCCGCCATAGGTCTGTCGGTTTGACCCAGAGCCTGACGGCGCTGTGCTGTAGGAAAATTCTTACAGAAAAATTATACTTCTTCTGATACACCTTTACCGCGGAAGTTTCTAGAATAATATGGTATGGTCATCAAGGAAATTTCACTTCCGTTAAGCACGGATCATGCAGTGGTTTTTCGCCTGTTTGCTAAACAGGCCAGGTTAAGGGAGGAATAGCAATGAATTCAACTGAAGAACTTACCGGATCATCAAACAAGAAAGATGAATCCGGCACTACATTTGAAGACTGGGCGGAGGAGTTCCGAAACACTCTGAAGGAGAGACAGGAGAACACCGGGCAACTTGCTGCGTCAACCGAGAAAAGAGAGAACGGGAAAAAATATAACAAATTGTTTTTTATCGTGATAGTCCTGGCCGGGGTTCTTTTTGTAACCTTTTCCTTGATGAGAATACTATAGTGTGCCGGCTTTTACGCCGGACGTGTCATGATTTCAGAGCCTGATCCCGGGCCAGGTTTCGACGGGATCTTCCGAACTGACCACGTGCATACCGGCCTCATCGAATTTTCGGAAGGCATCATCCGCCTTTTCGGTATAGTCTATCACGCCGGGAACCACAACGGCCGACGTACAGTCTTCAAGCAGGTATATTTTCTCCACCAGACTCTCATCCCCGGCTAAGACATCCCGGAGGAGATCATCGATCGTCCAGGCCACGCAATGGCTCTTAGCCTGCCCGGCGATCACTACCGCGTCGAACTCAACGAGCTTTCTGAAGAACTTCTCGCTCTTGCGCCCGATCGGCTCTCCCTCCGGACCATTCAGCACTTCGGGGCCAAGAACCGAATAGTGTTCGGTCAGCGCTATGTCCCCTTTCACATGAAAATCGGTCTGGCTGTAACGGACCGCGCAGTGGAAAAAAGCCGCTTCCTCCACGGAGGCTACAAGAGCGTGGCCGATGCCTCCCAGCATGGCGTGGTATGGCCATATTGTAAGATCATACTTGCCCCCCTCCTTCAGCTTTCTGGTGTAGTGAAGCAAGTGCCGCTGCCCGTACTCTTCGGTGATCTGCAGACTGTAACAGAGCGCCGGATTGAATTTCCAGACGCCCTTCAGCAGGTCTTCTTCGGAGACCATAGTAAAGGGGCCCGGATGCTCACCCCTGTCATTAATCAGATAAAGTGGATGAAAAATCTGCATCGCGCGATGAGTATCCATTGTCGGACATATCTGCGTGATTACATCAAGATTCCTGTATATGAACTTACAGAGCCTCCGGTTATCGTCGACCGCCCCTGTCCCGGAGCGTCCCGCCACATAAAGTTCGTGCCCTGGTATGCAAAACGTATTCTGAACGTCCACAACTACCAGACAGATTTTGAAGGCGTCTTGCTCAGCAGGCTTTATGCCATGCTGTTTAGCCCACGCGACGGCATCGACAGCCCGCTCATGGTAGTCCACCCTCCAGACCTCTCCGGTCTTGCCGGGATTAAAGTGCGGAGGTACAGGAAGTTCCTTGTGTGCCATTGAATAGCTCCTTAAAAGTCAGGGATGAGATGCCCATGACATTCTATAGCAGGGATCGAAGGTCGTCGGCCGAATCTCCCTTGAGTGGAAGTCCCGTCCCCAATTTATAACAGAAAGAAGGAAATGTCTACCGGAGGGGGCTCTGCGATGACCGAGACGCTCTGACTCAGGGTCCATTTGACTGGCCGCTAATCAATAAAAAAAAGGCGGTGTCTTGCTTCTGCCTTCACCCAGTGAATCTTTACGACTCTTACGTCCGAGACTTTACATCCTAAGATTCTCATCTTACGACTTTACATCTTGAGACTCTGGGTTAGAGCTGCAAGACTACCACCTTTTTTTCCTGTCTCTGATTCCAATTTATTGCTTTTTGACCCGTTTGTCAAGTCATTTCCGCATCACAAAAAAAAGGGACAATGATTTTCTCATTGCCCCGTGTGAAAAACTACCGCCCGATTTCCTACATTTCAGACAATGTCACCGCTCCGGTCGAGCATACGCTAACGCATGTCTCACAGCCTTCGCACAGGTCCGCCTGGAAAGGGTCGGCCTTGCCGTCCTTCATCTGGAATACCCCGACTGGACAGTTGTTCGAGCATTCCTCGCATCCTTCGCATTTTTCATTGTTTACTGTTACTAAATACATGGAATTCCTCCTTTAATGTGATCACCATAACGGTCTGTTTAATTATAAATAAAAGTCTTTATAAAAAACCACCCCGCGCGCCCGATTTCTCCGGCAAACGTTTTTTTAGGCGGTCTCTTCCTTAACGCCGATCGCTATTTTGTAAAGGACTGTAAGCGTCAGCGCACCTATGGCGTAAACCCCCAACGTTATGAGCAGCTCGGGAGCAGTCGGCGAATAAGTCGTGATGGTTTCAAAAGGATTCGGAATAAAGCCTCCCACCACGAGGCCAACGCCCTTGTCTATCCAGGTGGAAATGAAAACCGCAACGAGCCCCACCGGCAGAAGGGTTTCGTTTTCGCGAAGTTGAGGAATTACCAGTATAACAAGGGCCACAATCGCGAGAATCACAAGGACCCACATAAAAGGGACAAACTCCGCGTGGCCGTCCAGTCCGAAGAAGAGGTACCGCAGGGAAGCCGAATGTACCGGTACACCGCTGTAAAAGGCGGTGAAGAACTCAAGCAGGATGAAGAAAACGTTAATGGACATCGCGTAGGCCACGATCTTTGCGAGGGACTGTATGGCTTCCCTCCCTGCGTCAAACGAGCTCACCCTTCTCACGATGAAGGCCAGGAGTATCAGCAGCGCCGGACCTGCAGCAAAGGCCCCGGCAAGGAAGCGGGCCGCCATTATTGCAGAAAGCCAGAGGTGCCTTCCTGGAAGACCGGCGTAAAGAAAAGCGGTGACCGTGTGTATGCTGACCGCCCATGGCACGGACAGAATAATGAGCGGTTTTACCCACGCAGGCGGCGGTACCTCCTTGCGCTCCGCTCCCAGGGTCGTCCAGCCTATTACCACATTAAGAGTCAGGTAACCGATCAGGACGATCATATCCCAGAACATAACCGAATTCGGCGTCGGGTGCAGAACCACGTTCATAACCCTCATCGGCTGTCCGAGATCCACGAAGATAAAGAGTATGCACATTACGACGGAAGCGATGGCGAGGAATTCTCCGAGGATGACTATCCTTCTGAAAGTCTTGTAATGGTGCAGGTAATATGGTATGACAAGCATAACCGCGGAGGCGGCCACACCGACGAGGAACGTGAATTGTGCAATATAAAACCCCCATGAGACGTCCCTGCTCATGCCGGTAAGTCCCAAACCGTAGAAAAACTGACGGAGGTAGTTGATGACGCCCACTCCGATTATGACCAGCAGGATCCCGATCCACGTCCAGTATCGCCTACTTCCCACCAGTGCCTTCTCAAACATTTTGAACACCTCCTATTAGGTAGTACACGCTTGGCTGGGTCCCGAGTTCGGGTTTGCGCCTTATGCTGAAGCGCGTACTGAGGATCTTCCTGACATCTGAATTCGGGTCCTCGAGATCACCGAAGATCAGTCCGCCGTCGGACTTTTCCACGCAGGCCGGCTGAA
>JBJKOV010000048.1:0-5472 GCA_046707105.1 Thermodesulfovibrionales bacterium | reverse complement strand
GATATCCGGGCGGAGCTCCAACGGTACGAGGCCGCACAGTCGGAACTGCGCCTTGAGATAGCGAAACAATATCCCGACATCCGCCTGGGGCCGGGCTATTCCTGGGACCAGGGGGATAACGAGTGGTCCCTGGGTCTGGGTCTCGCCCTGCCGGTGTTCAACCATAACCAGGGGCCGATTGCCCGGGCCAGGGCGCAAAGAAAAGAGATAGCGGCGCAGTTTAAGGCCCTTCAGGCGGGCGTTATAGAAGAAATCGACGCCGCATTTCAGGGTTATAAAGACTCTCTGAGAGACCTTGGGGCGGCGGATTCGCTCCTTGCCGGCTCCCGCAAACACCTGCACGCAACGGCGATCAGGTTCCGCGCCGGGATGGCGGACAAGCTTGCCTTATTGGATGCGAGGCTGCAGGCAGTAAAGGCCGAGCTTGCCCGCCTTGGCACACTCCTTCTGGCCCAGCAATCGGTGGGCAGGCTGGAGGACGCCGTGCAAAGGCCCCTCAACAAGCAGGATATTTTCCCTGAGAAGTCGATTTCTCACAAAGAGGTGCAAAGATGAAAACCCGGGGGAGCAGTAAATTCATAATGGCGGTCATTATTGCGTTGTCGGTCGTTGCAGTGTGTTCCTCCTGCAATGGGAAAAAGAAGGAACATGCGCAGGAAAAGATTGCCCCCCCGGCAGCAGGCTATACGGTAACGGTGACCGAAGATGCCCAAAAGATGGACGGTATAACGACAGAGGCACTGAAACCGCACCTCCACCGGATAAGCGTGACCGCCTACGGAAGGGTCCTGGACCCTGAAGGACTTAACTCCTCACGCAAGGTCTATATTGCGGCCGTTGCGGGCCTTGAAAAAGCGGAGGCCGCACTGAAGGCATCGGAAAAAGATTATGCCCGGATGAAATACCTCAACGCCGAAGGAAAGAACATTTCCGACCGCGACCTTCAGGCTGCCGCCGCCCGGCTTGACGCCGACAAAGCGGAAGAGGCCAGTGCACGAGGCGCCCTGCAGTCGGCGAAAGACTCGATCGGCGTAAAATGGGGCCCCGCTCTCGCGGAATGGATATTCGATTATTCATCTCAACTCCGGGGTGTTCTTGGTACAAAAGACGTCCTTGTGCAGATTACAGTCCCTCCGGCTCTGCCGGTTCGGGGCATCGCGGAGAAGGTCAGGATAGGGCCGCCGGCCGGGGGTGAAGTCCTGGCAAACTTCGTCTCGCGGGCGGCCAGGAGCGACCCGAGGATACAGGGATTAAGTTTCATATATGTCGCCCCTTCCCGCTCCGGCAGTCTCCTCGCCGGAATGGATGTGACGGCCCAAATGCCGACAGGCAAGGCCCGAACAGGTTTTTTAGTGCCGCTTTCGGCTGTGGTGTGGCTGAGGGGCAAGGCATGGGTCTATGTCAAAAAAAGCCAGACCGGCTTTTCCAGGGTGGAGGTTTCGACATCTATCCCGCTAAGCACGGGCTATTTTGTCTCCGGGGTCTTTTCTCCGGGAGACGAGCTTGTGATTAAGGGGGCACAGGGCCTTTTATCGGAAGAGAGCAAGCCGAAGGCCGCCGGCGGAGGCAACGAAGAGGACGAGGATTGAGTGCCGGGACGGAACACCACGGCATACTGGGGACGATCGTCCGGTTTGCCCTGCGCCGCCGGGGCGTGATCATAGCGCTCACCCTGTTGTTTCTCGGTTACAGCATCTATTCTCTCACCAGGGCCAGATATGACGTCTTTCCGGAGTTTGCACCTCCCGAAGTCACGATAAATTCCGAGGCGCCCGGTTTTTCGCCGGAGCAGACGGAGGAGCTCATTACCCGCCCCGTGGAAACCGCTGTAAGCGGCTTGGGCGGAGTGGCATCCGTCCTGTCAAGGTCTATGCAGGGGCTGTCGGTTATCACTGTCAGGTTCAAAAGCGGCACCGACGTCTACCTTGCCAGGCAGAAGATAACCGAGCGGCTCTCCACTCTCACAGGCGCGCTCCCGGAGGGAGTGACGCCGGAAATGAAGCCGCTCACGTCCTCCACCGGCAACGTCATCGAAATCGGGCTGACTTCCTCGAAAATCTCTCAGATGCAGCTAAGGACCGTCGCCGACTGGACGGTCAGGCCGCGTCTCCTGGCAGTACCGGGCGTCTCCCAGGTGAACATGTACGGAGGCGGTGAAAGAGAGCTGCAGATACAGGTCATCCCCGATAGGCTGATAAAATACGGCCTTTCCCTCGAAGACGTGATATCAGTAGCTAAAAAGGCGACCGGCGTTAAAGGGGCGGGTTTCATTGACGGGACCAACCAGAGAATAAACGTCAGGAGCACAGGACAGTCACTTACGGCTGAAGAGCTTGCGGGGACCGTCCTGGAGCATCGAAACGGTGCCAACGTGGTTTTAGGGGATGTCGCCCGTGTGGCGGAGGCCCCGGCACCCCGGATCGGCGGGGCGACGATTAACGGCAGGCCCGGCACCCTACTGGTGGTCTGGGCCCAGTATGGCGCAAACACACTCGACGTGACGCGCGGCCTTGACAAGGCTATTTCAGAGCTCCGCCCGACTCTTGAGAAGCAGGGCATAACTTTATACCCGGGTCTCTTCCGGGCCGCGGACTTCATAGAATCCGCGCTCCATAACATAAACTCCGCCCTCATCATCGGCGCGCTTCTTGTCATAATCGTCCTCTTCCTTTACCTGTTTAACCTGAGGACGGCGGCCATTTCCTGCGCGGCCATTCCGCTTTCGCTGCTGGGATCGGTGACGGTGCTGGAGCACCTTGGCCTGAGCCTAAACACCATGACCGTCGGAGGGCTTGCGATCGCAATAGGGGAGGTGGTTGACGACGCCGTCATAGACGTGGAAAACATATTAAGGCGGCTGAGGGAAAACCGCCTGGCGAAAGAGCCTCTTCCGGCGCTGCAGGTGGTGTATAAGGCCAGCGTTGAAGTAAGGAGCGCCGTAGTCTACGCCACTTTTGCCGTGGTGCTGGTCTTTATCCCGGTGCTCACCATGACAGGGATATCGGGCAGGTTCTTTGCGCCGCTGGGCCTTTCCTATATTTTTGCCATTCTCTCCTCGCTGTTGATTGCTCTCACGGTGACTCCGGCGCTGTCGCTCCTGATGCTGGGCAAAAGGGAGCTCGCGGCGGAAGATCCGCCAGTGGCCCGCTGGACGAAGGGACACTACGTAAAGATGATACGCGCCGTAGAAAGAAGGCCGAAATCGGTCATGGCGGCGGCCGGCATACTCATCGCGGCCACGCTTGTCATCTTCCCGTTTCTTGAGAGCCGGTTTATGCCCGAACTGGTCGAGGGAAATTTCATAATACACGTATCAACCGCCCCCGGCACCTCGCTTAAGGAGACCTTGCGCACCGGGGCCCTTTTGGAAGACAAACTGGCCGCGCTGCCCTATGTACGCTCAGTCGCCCAGATGGCAGGCAGGACGGTGGAAGGCGACGAGGCCAGGGGGACGAACGAAGGCGAATTCGATCTGACGCTGAAGCCCCTCGGCAAATCGGGGTTCGACCGGGCAAGAAAACAGATAAGCCGCATCGTCGGCGGATTCCCCGGTATGTCCTCCGAAATAGACACATTTCTTACAGAGAGGATAAACGAGACCATCTCGGGCTTCAGGGCGCCTGTCGCCATAAACATTTACGGAAACGACCTCTCGGTGCTAGACCGGGAGGCCGCCGAGGGTGCGGCCATATTAAGCGGCATCCGCGGCGCAGCCGGCGTGAGACTCCAGGCCCCGCCCTCGGCCCCGGAACTTCTGGCGGCGCTAAACAGGCACAGCCTTGCGCGCTGGGGGTTTGAGCCCGCAGCGGTGCTTGACGACATTCACACGGCCTTCGCAGGAAAGAAGGTGGGACAGGTGTTTGAAGGCAACAGGGTCTTTAATGTGTCGGTCACAGTCGATCCGAAAGACAGAAAGAGCATAACGGACGTGGCAAACCTGCCTCTCAGGAACCCGGAGGGCACGTACGTCAGCCTTTCACAACTCGCCAGCCTGCACCAGATGCCGGCAAGGTTCATCATTTTGCACGAGGGCGCAAGACGAGTCCAAACGATCACATGCAGGGTCCAGGGCAGAAGTGTCGGCTCCTTCGTGGCGGAGGTTCAAAAGGAGCTGTCTTCCAGGCTTCACCTGCCGGCCGGCACCTATTTCGATATTGCTGGTGCCGCAAAGGAGCAGTCCCGCACAAAAAGAGACCTGCTGGTTCATTCGCTCATAGCGGCCCTGGGAATAGTCATACTTCTTTCGATTGTGACCGAAAGCTACAGGAACCTTTTGCTGATACTCCTTAACCTGCCCTTCGCGCTTGCCGGGGGCGTTTTCGTGGCGCTCGCCGCGGGAGGGGTGCTTTCCATAGGCTCCATCGTGGGTTTCGTGACCCTTTTTGGGATAACGCTCCGGAATTCCGTCATGCTCATCTCTCATTATGAGCATCTTGTGCGGGTGGAAGGAATGGATTGGGGACTGGAGACGGCGGTGAGGGGAGCCTCGGAGCGCCTGGCCCCGATACTTATGACGGCGTCGGTTACGGCGCTCGGCCTTCTTCCGCTTGCGCTCGGCAGCGGGGCGCCCGGACGGGAGATAGAAGGCCCGATGGCCCAGATAATACTCGGCGGTCTCGTGACGTCGACATTGCTCAACCTTCTCGTACTTCCATCCCTGGCACTCAGGTTCGGACGTTTCGGCAAGATGCATTACACCGCAGAAACGCGAGATTCGCAGAGATAATGGATTTTATCCCCCCAAAAGCAATTTACCAGAGAGACACGGAGTTGAAAGTCAGGGCAACAACCGGAAGAAACTTATCACGTGCGTTCCTTTCTCAGTGTCTACGCGACTCCGTGGTGCAGTAGTGCAATTGTTTGAGACTATTCCCCGCAAGTCCTGCCTATGAAAACGGAACAGGCCGCATGATTCAGCACATTTCTCGATACACTGCCCATCATGCCCTTTATGCCTCTCATCCCCCTGCATCCGACCGCAATGATGTCGGTTTTCAATGATTCCGCCGCTTTCAGGATTTCGACAGACGGGTCCCCCACCTTCCATACGGTTTTCAGGTTGCTGAACCTGTCCTCCAGCAATCCACTGGCGTCCTCCAGTATCCTCTGGGATTCAGCAAACTCACTGGTCCTCTTTTCCGCCACGATCCCCTTCATCCGGTCGTCGACTTCCATGACGAACCTTTCCGGAATGTCGGAGAAATCGGACCAGATAGCATTAAAGACAGTCATCTCCGTGCCTTCCGGAAAGGGGACCAGAGACAGGAACCGGGCGGCGGCAATAGAATAATCGGAGCCGTCGGTAGCAAAGAGGATCTTCATAGACCGGGCCTCATGGACCGGGAGTTTAGTGACAAAGACAGGCATGGCGGCGTTGAGTGCCACCGCCTTTGTGACGCTGCCGACTATGAGTGACTTTATGCCCTTTATCCCCCTTGCACCCATAACGATCATGTCCATACCCGAACCACG
>JBJKOV010000047.1:0-2376 GCA_046707105.1 Thermodesulfovibrionales bacterium | reverse complement strand
TTCTTGCCGTTATCGGCATCGCCCTTGGCGTAGGACTTTTTGTCGGGGTGAAAGCGGCCTCCGACAAGGCGTCCTCGTCCTTCGAGGCAGATGTCAGGGGAATCACTCCCAGCACCGGCCTCGAAGTCGTAGACGCCTCCGGAATAGATTTCGATGAAAAGATATACAGGAAACTTCGCGGGATCGATGACGGAAGCTATCCCGTCCTGCAGGTCGATGCGTATCTGCCGGACCTTAAACAGAGCATTATCCTGAACGGCGTAGACGTTATAAGATCGGCGGGCTTTATTACGCCCTCCGGGATATCGTGGCCTACAGGACCGGATATAAAAGAACTTTTCACGGACATCAGAGGCATCCTCATATCCAGGACGTTTGCCGACCGGTTTTCTTTGAAAAAGGGCGACACTCTGAGGGCCCTTGTCTACGACGGGAGATACGACCTCAGAGTAGTGGACGTGCTCGATCTGGGGACCCTGCCTGCCGACACCGTTTTCATGGATTTGGGGAACTTCCAGGAGTATTTTCATAAGACCGGCCTTCTGTCCAGGATCGACATATCAGCCGGCGAACATGAGGCCGGCGAGATAGAGAAAATGTTGCCTCCCGGCCTTGTTCTTGAAAAGAAGATGACGATAATCAAAGACAGGAACTCTCTCCTCAAGTCCTTCCGTTACAATCTGCAGTTCATAAGTCTCATTGCCATCCTCGTGGGGATATTCCTTCTTTACAATACCGTGTTCATCTCGGTCGTCAAGAGGAGAACGGAGATCGGCATCCTGAGAAGTCTCGGGATGGATAAAAAGACCGTTATCGGGATTTTCCTTTTCCAGGGCCTGATATTGGGCCTCGCAGGCTCACTGCTCGGCATCGTCCTGGGCCAGGTCGCCGCTTATTTTGCCGTGACGGCGGTCGCAAAGACCGTTTCAACAATGTACGGGGCAATATCCATATCCGATTATATTCTCTCCGGCAGGGACGCCGTCACCGCCCTCCTTCTCGGCGTCGCCGTATCCCTCATCGCCTCTGCCGTCCCGGCATATGAGTCATCACGGATCAGACCTAACGAAAGCGCGCGCGAAGGCTCCCTGGAAGGAAAGTACGGGTTGTATATGAAGCACTTCTTTCTTGCCGGATTATGCCTCGTCGCCCTGGGAGGGGTCGTCTCCCTGATCGATTACCTGTACGCTCCATTCAACTTTCCCTTTCTGGCCTATGCCGGCATTCTCCTCATCATCGCCGGCTTCGCTCTAACGGCGCCGCTTTACCTTTTTCTTTCCGTGAAGGGCATAAGAAGGGCCTCGTCCGGTCTTTTCGGCGCGACCGGAAAACTGAGCGCAGGAGATATCAGCGGGAATATCTACAGGTTCTCAGTAGCACTCATGAGTGTGGCCATCAGCAGCGCCCTGATCATCGCCTTCCTGCTGCTGATATTTTCCTTCAGGAGTTCCCTCAAGGAATGGATACACAGGAACATCGCGGCCGACATCTACATCAAGCCGGCCGCATGCATGTCCAATTTCTGTTTCTACCCCCTCTCCAGCTCGCTCATTGCTAAAGTCGAAGGCCACTCCGGCGTCGCCGCCGTGGACAAATTCCGGACGTTGCATATCGACTTTATGGGAACAAAGATAGTAGCGGGGTTCGGCGATACAAAGGTGCAGAGAGAATACGCCCATGCACGCGATTACGGAAGCGCGCGGCAGGCGGGAATATCCTCTTACCTCGGCACAAAATACCATCTCGGGAAAGGGGATACGGTGGAACTCCACACACCCGGAGGAAATATTCCCTTTACGGTGAGAGACGTCTTCAGCAGTTACTCGACAACCTCCGGGTTCATCTACCTCGACAGGAGATATCTGAAGGAATACTGGGGACTGGACGACGCCACGCAGCTCGGAGTGTATATAAAGAAGGGGGCAGATGTAAACGATGTCGTTCGCGGACTCAGGGAAGAACTGTTGCCCCGTTACTCCGTCGAGATCATGAACAATGAGCAATTGAGAGACCACGTCCTCGCCGTCTTCAACAAGACCTTTGCCATCACGTATGCCATTGAGCTGATCTCGATCATCGTCTCGATGATAGGAGTGATCACAACCCTGCTCACACTTGTACTGGAAAAGAAAAGGGAAATCAGCATAATCAGATACCTGGGGGGGAGCTGGAGTCAGATACAGCGTGTCCTTATACTCTCCGCCGGCACGATAGGGTTGACCGGCATACTACTCGGCATGATAATGGGGCCGCTTATGAGCATCATTCTTATCGAGGTAGTCAATAAAATATCGTTCGGATGGGAAATACACCTGCGAGTGCCGGTTCTCTATCTTTCGGCGGTCATCATTATCCTGTTCCTCACAACCCTCTCGG
>JBJKOV010000046.1:0-6204 GCA_046707105.1 Thermodesulfovibrionales bacterium | reverse complement strand
CAAATTAAACTTAACGGAACCTACTCTTTAGTTTTCAAAGAACACTTTCCCCCTTCATCCCGACATCTGATTTAGAGACGGTATTAAGGAGAATCAAAAACCAGCGAAACTAGAGTATAACTGCTTTACAAAAAAAATACAACTCTTTTTCACTCAAATCTCAGCTATACTATAGCACTTCCAAAAAATCACTTCAAGACCTGAAAATCCCGGCAGTACGCGTCAGATTCCAAGGATATAAAATAACGGGGCATATTATCATGCAAATCCTTCGCTTTGGCTTTTATTTCGCGTTTGTTCCCATTTTTTCTCTTCGCGGCCCGGCCCGGCTTTTTCACAACTCATTCAGAAAAAAATTTGTTTCTTTCTCTTCTTTCACGGTGGACCACTCACCGTGGCCGGGAAGTATCCTGGTTTCAGGCGGAAGGGAAAGGATTTCTACGAATGACTTCTTGAGTTCTTCGATGTTTCCGCCATAAAAATCCGTTCTCCCGACCGAGCCGGCAAAGATGGTGTCGCCGCTGACAACCACGCCTTCGCCAAACAGGCAGATCCCACCGGGACTATGACCGGGAGTATGAAGAACCTCGAAATTCAGGTGGCCCACCGCAACCTTATCGCCATCCGCCAGAAAAAGGTCCGGTTCGGGAGGCGGTTCGATCCTGTACTCCCAAAAAGCCGCCTGGTCCTGCGCTTTGCTGTATATCTCGATGTCATTGAGGTTGAGGGCCACCCTGGCGCCGGTCCTCTCCTTCAGCCTGGAAACGGCCCCGACATGGTCAAAATGACCGTGGGTGCATACTATCATAAGCACCTTCAGTTTTTTTTGTCCGATAAGCCGTAATATCTTGTCCGCCTCATCACCGGGATCGACAACGATCGCGTCGAGCGTCTGTTTATCGGATATCACATAACAGTTTGTCTGCAGTGGTCCGACCGCAAGCCAGTCTATATCAATCATTTTTTTCTCCTCTGCATCCTGGTTCGTAGAGTTTCAAAAAAATATTCCATTTCCTCACTCTTCAGAATAAAACTCACAGCTGCATATATACCGATACAGACAAGGGCCGTTGCCGCAAAATACGCGGCCTTCTCGAGGCTCCTGCCGCTCTTTTCCCACAGATCGCCGTGGAGGAGCAAGCGGCCCGCGACTCCCATTACCAGAGATGCCGCAACTATTCTGACGAACGATTTTACTATCTTTCTGGCATCCACCCTTTTTAATTTTTTTCGGAGGAAATAAGAGAGCAAAGAGAAATTGACCCACGATGCCAATGCATTCGCAAGGGCAAGGCCTGCGTGCTTCAGGGGACCCATGAGGACAAGACTGAAGAGGATGTTTGAGACCATGCCGGCGGTCGCGATCTTGACAGGCGTCCTGGTGTCCTGCATTGCGTAAAACGAGGAAGTCATGACCCTGTTGCCGACAATCGACCATATGCCGAAAGAATAAAACAGGAGGGCCTCGGACGTCCCCTTTGTGGCAGCATAGTCAAAACTTCCCCTCTGGAAAAGGAGATTCACTATGGGTTCCCGGAGTGCAATCAGGGCGGCCATGGAGGGAACGGAGATGAAAAAAAGCATCCGGAGGGCAAAGGAAAAATCCTCCCGGAGCCGTTCTGTATCTCCCCTCACGGCGTGCTCGGACAAGGTGGGCAGAACCGCCATGCCCATCGCCACTCCGAATATGCCGATGGGGAACTGGATAAGCCTCATGGAATAATAGAGATAGGTAATGCTTCCTGAGGGGAGATAGGAAGCCAGAATATTGGCCACAAGTATATTGATCTGGTTGACGGCCAGTGCCAGTGTGGCGGGCACCAGCAGGATTGCCATCCTCCTGAGGCCGGGATGCCTGAAATGGGGGCGAAAACCGAGCCTGTACCCCTTTTTGAAAAATAAGGGCAGCTGGAAGGCGAACTGCATGAGGCCGCCGACGAGAACCCCTATCGCGGCCACTACAATGGGCCTCTCAGCTCTTGACGCAAAGAAAACAATACTGATTATGAGACAGATGTTGAGCATCGCCGGTGCAAGGGCGGGAACAAAGAACACTTTCTTCGTGTTAAGCGCGCCCATTGCAAGGGCCGCAAGACTCACAAAAAGGAGGAATGGAAACATGATCCTCGTCAGAAGGACTGTCAGGGAAAATTCTTTGGGAGACTTGAGGAAACCGGGCGCAATTACCGTAACAAGTTCGGGAGCGAAAATGATGCCGAGCAGACAGAGTACCCCCACAGCGATCACAATGAATGAAAAAGTTATCTTTACAAGCTCACGGGCCTCCTCCTCGCCCTGTTTCCTGCGGTACTCAGTCAACACCGGAATAAAAGCCGCCGACATCGACCCCTCGGCGAAGAGTTCCCGCAGCAGGTTCGGTATTCTGAAGGCGGCAAAGAAAGTATCGGAAGTGCCGGAAGCCCCGAAATAGAGGGCAAAGACCATGTCCCTCACAAAACCGAGGATGCGGCTTACGAAGGTTGCAGCCGACATGATGCCTGCCGCCCTGGCTATCTTTCCTTTTTGATCCATGGTTAGGGCTAATTATAGCAAAACGGCGGGGGATTGCAGAATCATTGACGTTCGCGGACTTCTGATCTGCCCGGGACAGGCAGGCCGGGTCAGTTTTCAGGGAGGATGGGGAATCTTTTCAGGTTTGGATCCTTTGGTTCAGCCCTTCCGGATCTGTCCCGAAACAGCCTCTCATATGGCTTCCCCGGGCGTTCCGCTCTGCATCCATGCCCTAACGAGCAGCGCCTCTTCGTAACTGACGACGCCCTCGAAGTATTCTATAACATGGTTCAGACTCCATTGCCGCGTAGTCAGGAAGAGTTCTTCGATCTCCTCCCTCTTCGCAGGGTCGACAAGCCTGTCGATGTCCATCTGACGGCCTTCCCGGATAAGATATTCGAGGTGTGAGGAGATGGTGGAAAGAGAAAGCCTGCGCAGTTTGGAAATATCCTCAAGGGACATGCCTCTTTTGAAGAACTCATAGGTCTCTTCGGCAGATTCACCTCTTTTAATTGCCGCCTGCCTTGCGGCATGCGGACCCATGGGGCCGGCCGATCGCACCTCAGGCCCCCCGATGCCGGGATTTTCATCCAGATACTTTCTTATCTCCCGTGTGAAATCCTCCCCGTATCGCTCAAGTTTGGCATCGCCGACGCCGCTGATCCTTCTCATATCCTGCAAGGTCGATGGAAAATGCCGGCACATCTCGTGGAGGGTCTTGTCCGAGAATATGACATACGGAGGAACATGGTGTTCCTCTGCAATTTTCTTTCTCAGCACGCGGAGCTTCGCAAACAGCGCCCCATCGTACCGGCCGTGATCACCCGTCTTTCCCGCCTTCGTCTTCACCGGTTCTTCCCTCTTCAACGCCTTCGCCTCTTCTTTGCCGTACAGCACATCCAGGCCTTTCTGCGTCAGCTTCAGAACCGGATAGGGATCGCCTTCCTGCCTGATCATGTCCTGCGCAAGAAGTTCTCCGACAAGGAACCTCCAGTGCTTCTTGTCCTTTTGGCTGCCTGCGCCGTACGTCTTTATCTCATTGTGTTTAAGGTCGCGTATGCGTTTTGTGTCTGCTCCTGTCACGATATCCACGACATGCCCTATGCCGAACCGCTGTTGGGTCCTGGATATTGCCGACATGATTATCTGTGCGTCGGTGGTGACGTCGACCTGTTCTGTCGAGCCGGCACAGATATCACATGCGCCGCAGTTGTCGCCCGGGTATTCCTCCCCGAAAAACCGGAGGATATGTTTTCGCCGGCATACGTTATGAGCGGCATATTCAACGGCCTGGTTCAGCTTCTCCATCGCCATCGAGCGCTCCCCCTCGTCCTCTACGCGGTCGATGAAGTAGCGGATCTTCGGGATGTCTCCCCGGCCGAAAAAGAGAAGACAATGCGCAGGCTCCCCGTCGCGTCCCGCCCGGCCGGTTTCCTGGTAGTAGCATTCAATATTCTTCGGCAGGTCCGCGTGGAGGACATACCGAACATTGGATTTATCTATGCCCATGCCGAATGCGATGGTCGCTACAATAACCTGGACTTCGTCCCTGCTGAACGCCTCCTGGTTCCTGCTCCGTTCCTCGGGGGAAAGCCCGGCATGATAGGGAAGTGCATTGATACCCTTTGACGCCAGGAATGCGGAGGTCTCCATTACTGAATCGCGGGTAGTGCGGTAGACGATGCCCGATTCGTCCCGGCGCTCACCGATAAACTGAAGAATCTGCGACTGGATCCCGGATTTGGGCTTCACTTCATAGAAGAGGTTCGGCCGGTTGAAGGAGGCGCGGACTATGTATGGAGTCCGGAGGCCTATTTTCCTGATGATGTCTTCCTGGACTTTATAAGTAGCGGTTGCGGTGAAGGCTGCGACCGGCACATCCGGGAATTGCTCCGGAATAAGGGAGAGGCTGAGATAATCGGGCCGGAAATCATGGCCCCATTCCGAAATACAGTGGGCCTCATCTATGGCAAAAAGAGAGACTGGAAATGTCTTGAGCGTTTCGTAAAAATGCGGCATTGCAAAGCGCTCGGGCGCGATATAGAGAAGTTTTATCGCATGTTGCTCCAGCCTCCGGTAGACGCCCGATATTTCCCCGGCTGTCATCGAGCTGTTCATGAAAGCCGAAGGTATGCCATTTTCAAGGGCTGCGTCGACCTGGTCTTTCATCAACGATATGAGAGGGCTGATTACAACCGCGGTGCCTTCCCTCAACTTCGCCGGAAGCTGGTAGCAGAGCGATTTGCCCCCGCCGGTAGGCATTACCGCAAAAACGTCCTTCCCCGCCAGGATGCTTTGAATTATGCTTTCCTGGTTGGGCCGGAACGACTGGAATCCGAAGACAGTCCTTAATGTTTCAAGCATAGACCGGATATCATCCCCTCACAAACCTTTACGGCATCGCTTTCCGGTGTATTCTACCATATAAGTCTGAATGCCCGGCCTCCGGGGGCACGCAGGCCCTTGAAAAACCGCTTCCTTTCCGCTTAAAATTTCGTATGACAATATTGGGAAAGATAGTAGAAAGAAAAAAGGACCGCCTCGCGTCGGCCAGGTCCGGCATGCCCCTTTCGGAAGTTAAGTCTCTCATAAGGGATATGGAGCGGCCTCGCGACTTCAGGAAGGCCATAGCAAGAGGCACCGGCCCTGCCAGGTTCATAACAGAGATCAAGAAGGCATCACCGTCCAGGGGGCTTATCAGAAAAGACTTCGATCATCTGGCCATAGCACGCATTTACGAAGCAGCGGAGGTCGATGCGATATCGGTCATCACTGAAGAAGACTTTTTTCAGGGCCGGCTGGATTTTCTGACGGAGGTGAAAAGGTCGGTCGGAAGGCCCGTTCTCAGGAAGGATTTCATCTTCGACGAATACCAGATCTACGAGGCGAGGGCCCGGGGGGCGGACGCGATACTGCTCATAGCGGCAATCCTGGAAGGAGGGCAGGCTGAGGAATACCTGCATCTCGCCGGAGAACTTGGCATGGGGGTGCTGTTCGAGGTCCACGACGACGCGGAGCTCGACAGGGCGCTTGCTCTGGAGGCCCCGGTTGTCGGCATCAATAACAGGGACCTTAAGACGCTCGGGATCGATCTAAACACGTCATTACGCCTCAGGGAGAAGATACCGAAGGATAGGATAGTCGTGAGCGAAAGCGGGATAAAGTCCAGAGACGACGTTCTCAAGGTCGAAGGAGCCGGCATCGATGCGGTCCTGGTCGGTACCTGCCTCATGGAATCGCAGGATATCGCCGCAAAGCTCGGCCAGTTAAAGGGGCTGTAATCACAGAATTTTGACATCGGGTTTCCTCTTGACAGAAAAGTTTTATCGTTGACTGTGTACCAGGAAAGCGGTTTCCATAAACTGCTTCGACCGGCGATTCCAGTTTTTCGGGGTTCTTGCCGGGCTTCTTCTTAACCAATACTACCGCGGTCACCGATAAGGGGTCGTCTGTTTGCTATTGCTAACATGAAGCGGGATTTGATATAGAATAAAGATATCAAACAGGAAGGAGTTTTATTATGCTTGAGAGAATATTGATTGATCCCAAAATATGTCACGGCCATGCGTGTATAAGGGGAACGCGCATCCCCGTCCATCAGATTCTTCATATGCTCGCAAACGGCGATTCCGTTGAAGAATTGCTGCAGGACTATCCTTCCTTGAAACGTGAGGATATTCTTGCCTGTATCGA
>JBJKOV010000045.1:0-5559 GCA_046707105.1 Thermodesulfovibrionales bacterium | reverse complement strand
CACAGGTCCAAATTTCTGTCATTCCGGCTTGTCCGGAATCTTTCCGGAAGGATTCCCGACCTGCCTGCCGGCAGGCAGGCGCGCTATGCTTGCGGGAATGACAATGAAAAATAAACATTCAAATAATGGATGCCCTGCGGTCTCTGCCGCAGGGTTCTTCACTTTTTGCCGTTACCGGGTTGGTTGCGTCATTCCCGCGTAGGCGGGAATCCATTTTTTTCAGGGTCTAAAGTGGGCCCCGCCTTCGCGGGGTGACGGATTTTTCCCAAAAATGAACTTGAGACAGGTTCCATTCACTATTCACTTTTTCACTTTTCACTATTCACTTTTCACCGCCTTTAAAAGGGTTTATTTCCTGCTGTAACAACCTTTTATCTCGCCGACATATCGTGACTGCAGCATCCTGGATGTCCTGCCGAACTTCATCCTGTAATCGGCGGACGACAGATATAGCCTCTCCTTCGCCCTGGTGCATGCCACATAAAAGAGCCGCCTCTCCTCTTCAAGGGCCGCCGGGCTCATCACGGACCGCTCAGAAGGGAATATCCCCTCTTCCAGCGCCGGGAGGAAGACAACGGGCCACTCCAGCCCCTTGGCGGCATGTATCGTCATTATCTTCACGCTTTCCTCCCCGCTGATCCTGTCCTGGTCGGAGGCGAGGAGACTGTCTTCCATAAACTCCGAAAAGTGTCTCCCCTCCCGCTCGACGGAAAGCAGGACGTTGCAGAGCTCCGAGACGTTTTCCCTGCGGTCCTCATGGTCTTCACCGTATTCATCTTCCAGGTATGAGAGGTAGTCCAGTTCCCGGATTACGCTCATAAGGACGGTGTACGGCCTGTCCTCTACAGCATCCCCGTGTTTCGACACCATCTCTGCAAGCCTGTCAGCGCCGGTCCTCTGTTTCCTGGAAAGCCTGGTGTCCCTCAAAGCCTGCATCCAGTCGGTGCTGAAGTTCTCTGTGACGGCCGAAAGACCTTTCTTCCCGATCCCCCGCGGCGGTGTATTCACGACCCGCGCGAAGGCCGCCCCGTCACGGGAGTTGGCCATAAGTCTGAGGTAGCAGAGCAGGTCCTTTACTTCGGCCCTCTCGTAAAATGCCAGGCCCCTGACAATCTCGTAGGGGATTCCGTACCTCATAAAGGTGCTTTCCAGCCCCCGGGAGAGGAAGCTCAGGCGTATCAGCACCGCAATATCCGAATAGGAGCAGGTCGATGCGAGTTCGCCGATCTTTTCGGCAATGCGCCGGTTCTCCACGTCATGGTCCGGCGCGCTTCTGTATTCCACCTCCCCCTCTTCCTGCTTGTCGGTGTGGAGCGTAAGTATCTTGTCCGCCCACATGCGGTCCGCCTTGCCGATAACTATGTTGGCCACATCGAGGATCTTCCTCGTGGAACGGTAGTTCTTTTCGAGCCTCATCTCCTCGGCGTTGAACTCCCTTCCGAACTTGAGGATATTTTCCGGCACCGCGCCGCGCCACGTATAAATCGTCTGGAAGGGGTCGCCAACCACGAAAATGTTGTTCCTGTTCCTGGCCGAAAGAAGTTTGACAAGAAAATACTGGATCTCGTTGGTATCCTGGAACTCATCCACCATGAAGAAATCATAGCGGTCCTGCCATTTCTGAAGGACTTCAGGCCTGCTTGCAAAAAGGTGAGTGGTGTAGTGAAGCAGGTCGTCGTAGTCCAGGGCATTTGACTGTTCAAGTTCCTTTTCATAAGCGTGCGCCACCTCCGCATAACGGTCATGAGGGAACGGCATGGAGGCAATGTATTGAACTATGTTGTCCCTGTATGCCTGCTTCGCCCTGGATATTGTCTTCTGCGCCTCGTCGGCTTCACGGGGGTCGAGATTAAACCGCTTCACGATATCTTTCAGCGTCTTTTTGCTGTCGGACTGGTCGTAGATGACAAACTTCCTGTCGAATTTCCTGCCGAGGGCGGCTATATCTTCCCTCAGTACCCTGACGCAGAACGAGTGGAACGTGCTGATGGACCTTGGAGCAACAGCAAGCATCATCTCGACGCGACCGGCCATTTCCCGGGCGGCCTTCTTTGTGAAAGTGATGGCGAGGATACGGTGCGGTCTGAGGCCCTTCTCCGTAATCAGATAACCGATCTTGTGCGTAAGGACCTTGGTCTTGCCGCTGCCCGCGCCGGCCAACAGCAAAAGGGGTGAGCCGAAATGCTCGACCGCTGCTTTCTGTTCCCGGTTCAGCCCTTCCAGCATTCCAGCGGAAAGATTTCCTTCGTTTTCGTCCGGCATTGTCATTGCCGGTCAGACCGTACCCTCACAGCCAGCGGCCCAGAACAGCCTCGATTTCTTTTCTGAACAGTTCAATATCGAACGCCTTGTGAAGAACCGCGTTTGCGCCTGCCTCAAGGCATGCCGCCACGTCCGACTCCAGGGCCGAATGCGTGACAACGACCACCGGAACACTCTTCAATTTATGGTCGCTGCGCATTCTTCGCAAGACCTCAATGCCGTCCATCCCCGGCATCTTCAGATCGAGGAGCACCAGTGCCGGCAGCGTCTTTTCCCTGCGCAGGAAGGCAAGACCTTCTTCGCCGCTTGAGGCTATCTCGGTCCTTATCCCCCGCTCCAGCCTGGAAAGCACCCTTCCTGCTATCATGACATCGTCCTGATTGTCGTCGATTATAAGTACCGTCTCCGGCATCAAAGTCGTCATCATATTCATTCTACTCCAATATCAGCCTACTGTAAAATAGACGGCAGCGCCCCGGCCGACCTCCCCTTCCGCCCACACCGTGCCCCCGTGGCGGCGAATGATACGGTCTACTATGGTAAGGCCGATTCCCGTGCCTTCGTATTCATTATCCGAATGCAGGCGCTGGAAAGGCGAGAACATCTTCTCGGCGTACTCCGGGTCAAACCCGGCTCCGTTGTCCTTTACATAAAAAACTCTCTTGCCGTCCCTTTCAAAGGCACCGAATTCGATTCCGGCTTTCCCTGTCCTCGATGTGAATTTCCATGCGTTGGCCAGAAGGTTCGAAAGGACGATCTCCATCAGCCGCGGATCGGCAAACGCTGTCAGCTCCGGGGCGACAGCAACTTCCACGCTCCTTTGCGGATCGGACTCGCGAAGACCGGCAGCGACAGAGTCGGCCAGACGGGACATATCGACCTTTGTCCTTTCGACCTCCTCCCGGGATATCTTCGACAGGTGCAGGAGGTCGTCGATGAGAAGGGTCATTTTTTCAGAGCCGTTTATGATGCGCCCCAGATAATCCCTCCCCTGCGCATCAAGGCTCTCAAAATAATCCTCGACCAGGATCCTGGCGAAGCCCCCCATCGACCTAAGGGGCGCACGTAAGTCGTGAGATATGGAATAAATGAAAGATTCGAGCTCTTTGTTCACAGACTCCAGTTCCACGTTCCTCGCCGCCATGTCTTCTCCAAGCTTAAGTACGTCCGCCTCGTTTCTTATGCGGATCATGGCAGCAGCCACCTGGTCCGCCACCGCCTTCATCAGGGAGAGCTCTTCCTTGCTGAAAGTCTCGCGGCCGCAGGTCCCGAAAGAAAGCGTCCCGATTACTTTTCCTCCCGGGCCAAGCAGCGGGTGGCAGCAATAGGCGGTAATCCCATAGGATTTTACAAGATCCGTGCGTTCGTCGGGAGTTGAAGGAATATTCTCCGCCACGATGCGCGCAGCGTCGCGGGCAGCGCAACCGCAGACAGCAACTCCAAAGTCCAGCCACTCGATACGCTTTGCTTCTTCATCAGGGATGCCCGCCCAGGCGTTCAGATGCAGCTTTCCGGCCTTTTCGTCCACGAGGAAGTTGAAAAAGGCGTCGCATTCCAGATATTGCATAACCTTGCGGCAGACAGACTCGACGACTTTCTGGGGCTCCGTTGATTGCAGCAGTTCGCCTGCAGTCCCGGTCAACAGTTCGAAACGACCAAGGCTTTTCTTAAGCCCCTCCTCCGCCTCTTCGCGAGCTGCACCCATCCTGAGGGCGGTGATGCCGTATGCCAGATCGTCCGCCAGTTCAGCAAGCAATTTCACCTCTCCGTCCGAGAATGGATCGGCCTCTTTCGAGTAAATGGTAATCGCTCCGAAGGTCTTCCTGGCCGCAGTCATAAGCGGGAAGACGATGGACGATGCGTAGCCCCGCCTGACCGCCTCTTCGCGCCAGGGCGCGAAGGCCGGGTCGGTCAGAATATTCGGGCACTTTGTAACTTTGCCTGTGCGGATGGCCGTGCCCGTGGGGCCCCGGCCATGTTCCGTGTCGGCCCAGGTAATCTGAAGTGTCTCAAGATAGCCGTCCTCAAAGCCTGAATATGCCACCGGCCGGACCGATTTTATTTCATCATTTTCCGCAAAACCGATCCAGACCAGGCTGTATCCACAGTCTTCTACGACAATCCTGCACACCTCCTCCATGTATTCAGCTTCGTCTTTAGCCCGGATGACAGCCTGACTGCTGTCGCTGAGAGCCTTCAGCGTCTCATTTAACCTAAGCAGCTCCGTTTCAGCCCGCTTGCGCTCCGTAATGTCGGCAACGGTGACGACCGCAAGCAGCGGTTTGTCTTCTTTGTCCCTGGCCAGCGTCCCCCCGTAGCTGAAGACGCGGTGCCACCCGGTGCCGCGCCGCCGGATGTGAACCTCCCAGTCTCTCAGAGTCTCACCCCTCAAAATGCGCGCCAGCGGCCATTCATCCAGAGGAAGGACGCCGCCCTCCTGAGTCGAGAGTTCAAATATATCGGCAAACTCCGGCAATTTGCGTCTGCATTCCTCCACGTCGGCGAAGCCGTGCATGACCACCGCGGCCGGATTCCAGTGGAAAAGGTTGGCATCCAGGTCGGCAACCACCAGGCCCTCGGTTAGGCTGTCAAGTATCGTTTGAAGCTGGGCCGAGTGCCGCTCCTGGTCCCGCTTGGCCTGAAGCAGGGCATTTTCGGCCTGCTTCAACTCAGAGATGTCGGTATTCGCGCCGAACCACCGGAAAACCCGGCCGCCGGAATCCCTAACCGGCAGTATACGAGTCAGGAAAGTGCGGAATATACCGTCGGCTCCGCGCAGCGGGAATTCCATGTCAAAGGGCTCACCTGTTGCGATAGACGCCTTCCACTGGTCCATGACCTTCGGCAGCACCTCGGGGTCATGGACCATCTGCCAGCCCCATCCTTCCATCTGCTCCGGCGTCGTGCCGGTATACTCATACCAGCGCCGGTTGTACCACGTAATGAAGCCGTCGGCATTTGCCCACCATGCAAGGTTGGGAATCGAGTCCGCCAGGGTCCGGAACTGCTCCTCGCTCTCCCTCAGCGCTTCCTCGCTGCGGAATTTGGCCAAAGCCACTGAGAGATATCCGGCAAGTCGCTCCCAAAAAGCGATGGTTTCCGAAGAGAACATCCCTTTTCTCCTGTCGTTCAACTGGATCAGTCCCAATTGTTCCTTGCCCATCCGCAACGGGACAAGCGCCACGGACTCGTAGCCCTCGCCGTTACAGCGGTTTCGCGTGCGGGACTTGCGGTCTGCGTCGGTCGTTGTGGCAAGCAGTTCCGTAGTACTGTTGGTCCAGAAACTTCCGCCCTTTG
>JBJKOV010000044.1:0-1796 GCA_046707105.1 Thermodesulfovibrionales bacterium | reverse complement strand
AGTACTGAAAAAGCCGGCCTTTTCGCCGCTGTCCTGAACTCCTGGCTCTTTGCGGGCGTCAGTTCGCCCTGCCATCCCGTTTTCTCCAGAATAAACTTCGCCCATTCGTACCTGCTGCAGTGTCCCCCGTTTGTCATATGATAAAGGCCGAAGGCGCCCGTTTCGATCAAGCTCAAAATCGCGCCTGCCAGATGCCCGGCATAGGCCGGGCTCGCCACCTGGTCGTCTACAATGCGCAGTCTGGTATTCTTCGCCGCCCACTGCAATACCTTTTTCGGGAAAGAATATTCGCCTCCCCCAAAGACCCAGCTGAGGCGGACCAAAAAGAATTTCTCTGTCAGCTCTCTGGCGTAAATCTCCCCGAGCAGTTTGCTCTCCCCGTATTTGCTTAGAGGGTTGGGACTGTCCACAATTGTATAAGGACTGCCCTTTGTCCCGTCAAAGACAAAGTCGGTCCCGAAATGGACCAGCACGGAGTTCGTTCTTGAGCACTCTACCGCAAGGTTCCTCACGCCTACACCATTTATCGAGAACGCCTTTCGCCAGTCCTTTTCGGCATCATCGACCGCGTTGTAAGCCGCGCAGTTTATCACGACATCCGGCCTGTATACTTCCATGGCGCTTCGAACATGTGAAGGAGAGGTGATGTCGAGATCTAATTCATCAAACGCCCTGTAATCGGCCGACCTCTTTTCGAGTAAATTGATTATTTCGGTTGCGAGCTGTCCCCTCGCCCCTGCAATGAGGAATTTCATCAGATGCCTGCCCCTTTCTTAACCATAATTTCAGGATTAACGTAACATAGAAATTATCGAGCCCGTGAAGAACCCTGCGGCAGAGACCGCAGGGCGTCTATTATTTGAATGTTTATTTTTCATTGTCATTCCCGCAAGTGGGACGCGCCTGCCTGCCAGCAGGCAGGTCGGGAATCCTTCCGGAAAGATTCCCCGTGAGGGTCGGGAAATGACAGAAATTTGGACCTGTGGCAGAGACCACAGGGTGTAATAATTATTAAACCTCTCAGTTTCGATAGACAAAATTGATATCAGCGTCTTTCAGCAGGGGATTGGCGGCGTCTTTGGAAGAAACCAGTGGTTCACGAATCGGCCACGAAAGAGAAATGTCCGGATCATTCCAGATGATGCCCCTGTCGTTGTCAGGTGAATATTCCTCCGTGCACTTATAAATTATTTCGGCCGAGTCACTGAGCACCAAAAAGCCGTGCGCAAAGCCCTTGGGCACATAGAGCATGTCTCCGTTGTCCCCGGACAATTCGACCCCAAACCATTTGGCATAGGTCGGAGAACCGGACCGTATGTCAACCGCGACATCGAAGATCCTTCCCGATATACAACGCACCAGTTTGCCCTGCGCCTTCGGGTCTTTCTGGTAATGGAGTCCACGCAAAACAGCCATCGACGACCTTGAATGATTGTCCTGGACGAAATGCTCGGGGATGCCTCCCTTTACAAAATCAGAATGCTTGTAGGTTTCCATAAAGAAACCCCTGTCGTCCCTGAACACCCCCGGCTTCACCACAATGACGGAGGGTATTTCGGTTCTTATGAATTCAAAAGGCATGAAATCTCCCTGAAGCGTGAATGGTGAATAGTCCATCACACGCCCATGATAAGTTGAGCAGTTGAGTGGTCGCGTAGCGTCCACCCACTTATTAACAGTCTCATAATAATATTCACAGATTTCATAGTCTTATTCGTCATGCCCGAGGACCTTAATCGGGCATCCATTCTCGGTTAAATTGGATTCCCGCCTTCGCGGGAATGACGACCAAAACG
>JBJKOV010000043.1:0-5300 GCA_046707105.1 Thermodesulfovibrionales bacterium | reverse complement strand
CAGAATGCAGAAGTTAAAACTCAAGTGACAGAACGAGAAGTAGAAGTCGTCATTCCCGAGGTAGTAATCGGGAATCCATTTGTCTTTAAGAATAAAAGCTTGGATTCCCGCCTGCGCGGGAATGACGGAAAAAGACTCGACCGTATCTAAAGTACTTTGGTAATTAAGAACCTTAAATTGTTGTCATTCCCGCAAGTAAAGCGCGCCGGGAATCCTTCTGAAAAAAGCAACAAAAATCCCCGTGAAGGTCGTGAAAGGCCGGAATGACAGCGCTGTGGAACTTTCACCTATTTTGTTGCCAGAGTAATAATACTTCTGCATTCTTACTTCTAGGGCGGGGCTACCCCGCCCCTACATCCTTTTATCCCTGAAGTCTCTTTTCTTCGATCTTTGCCTTCAGTATATCACCAAGGCTGCCGAGCCCACCGTTGGATCCGGTGGCCTCTCTGACGGAATCGACATACTGGTCGTACTCGCGACGGGACTCCTTTTCCGATACCGCCTTTCGGCTTACGCGTATTCTGTTGTTCGCGGCATCCACCTCGGTCACGATCCCCTGCATCGCCGTACCGGCGGGAAACATACCCTTATGGTCTGCGCCGGGCTGGGTGCCGGATTCAGCGTTGGGGATCAGTCCTTTCACGCCGCCGGTCGTCTTGATGAAAATCCCGAAAGGCATCACCTTTTCCACGACGCCATCAACCAGTTCCCCCACTTCCGGAAGCACAACCTTTTCAGGTTTCGGTTTCGGCTGCATGGAAAGAGAGATCTTCCTGTTCGCGGCGTCGACCGACAATACATAGACTTCCACCGCCTGGCCGACCTCCACCACTTCTTTGGGATGGTTGATGCGCCGGCCGGCGCCGAGGTTCGAAATATGGGCCAGGCCCTCAACCCCGGGGGCCAGTCTCACAAAGGCCCCGAACGGAGCGAGCCTGACGATAGTCCCGTTTATCCTGCTGTCAGGAGTATACCTGTCTGAAACATCCGCCCAGGGGTCCTGCTGCATTGCCTTCAAACTGAGGGTAAGACGGTTCTTCTCCCAGTCAAGTGAAATTATCCTGGCTGTCACCTTCTGCCCGATGGTAAGTACATCGCCCGGCCTCTCGGCCCTGTCCCACGAAATCTCGCTGGCAGGTATAAGTCCGTCAATGCCTCCGAGGTCGACAAAGACGCCAAAATTCTGAATGGAACTGACGGAGGCGGTGAGTTCCTGCCCCTCCTTCAGGGTCTCCCTGAGTTCCTCTATCCTTGCCTGCTTTTCCTGCTCAAGCCTGGCACGCCTCGAAATTATTATATTTCTGCCGTTTTCTTCATACTCCAATACGTTGAAAGGGAAAGTCCGTCCCAGGTAAACGCCGCCTTCGCGGCCGCCTTTCAGGTCAATCTGGGAAAAAGGACAGAAGCACCTCACACCCCCGACCGACACCTCGAAGCCCCCCTTTACCTCGCGCTTAACTTCGCCGTTGACCGGCACGCCGGCCTCGAATGCGTCCCTGATGGCCCTCAATGTCACAGCCGAGTATCCGTTTATCAGCGTGGTAAGCCTTCTGATACCATCCTGCACAGACACAAAAAAGGCATCCACTTCGTCTCCCTCCCTTATCCCGGGGACACCTTCCTCGTTGACAAACTCTCCTATATCTATAGAACCCTCCGTTTTCCCGCCAAGGTCAACGTACACGGAATCCCCGGAAATACTGACCACCCTGACCGTGACCTTCTGTCCGCGGGAAAGCCTCTCCGGGGAATCTCCGCTTTTTTCGAGTAAAGAGGCAAAGTCTTCCTCAACTTCACCAGCTTCGCCTCCTCTGCTGATTACATCCACTGAATTGTTGCTGCTCGTCTCGTCAAACATTTTTCTTACCTCACTGAAGATTGAAGTCCCTCGCACCCAAGAGCCCCCTGAAAAAAATATTCATCCGTAACTCCCGGTTTTTTACCGGAAATCCGCACATTTTGAAAACAAAGGCTTGCGGAACCCCTTCGCGGGAATAACGGCACATCCGAATCGATAGTTTGCAAGGGCCTCAAAAGGTTTTAGATTTTGCACTGCGCAGGGCTGGATACTCATGACCTTAGAGTTTACAAGATTTCTGTCCCAAGAGTCAACGTCAACCAAATTATCAGTCAGAATTGCATGTAAGTGCAAACATCAGGCCCCCTTGCGTCAAGGTCGTTATCCCCGGATTATGCATTAATGGATGATATAGGCTAGAATTATTATAGTGATAAAGAAACTGATTCTGAAAAAGAACCCTTGCCCCGACTGCACTTTTTGCCAGTACTGCAGCAAAACGCGGTGCAGCATGTGCCGTCCGACGGACCGTAAGGAAGACAAAAAGGATATTACAGCGTCGGGTAAAACGCACATCCCCCTCTTCCGCCGTTACTGACCGGCCAAAGGCTTCAAGCAAAAGGCGGAAAGCCGAAGCTTTTCATTCACTGTCACTGCTTACTATCTACCCTTCACTATTCACGGTCTTTGGAAGTTCCTTGACAAACGAGAAGACGATGAAAAATAATAGCGGTTCGAATCGTACATTAAGGGACAATTCAGGACAAGAATGGACCTCAGCGTAAAAGATATAGCAAAGCTTCTCAACGTATCGGAGAAAACGATCTACCGGATGATCCGGGGCGAAACGATCCCCTGCTTCAGGGTAGGCGGGCAGTGGCGCTTCGACAGGGGGGAGATCAACTCATGGATAGAGGATACGAGGAACTTCTCCCGCCCGGAGGCCCGGAACGCGGAGGCCGACAGGGAAGCCATATCTTTGGCGGAGTTCCTGCGGCGGGGGGGCATCTATCGCGGCGTGGGCGGGGACACCAAGCAGGATGCTGTCCGTTCCTGCCTGGCACTTATAGGCAGCGGCATTCCCGACATGGACACCGTGGGGCTCTTTGACTCCGTCATGGACAGGGAAACGCTCTGCCCCACCGCTGTCGGTCATGGAATAGCACTTCCACACCCCCGGTCTTTCGGGCATTTCACTGTTGTCTCTTACCTCGCCCTCTGTTTTCTGGAAAAACCGATCCCCTTCGGCGCACTGGACAATGAGGACGTGGATACCCTCTTCTTCATCTTTCCGAGAAGCGAAAGACGTTTCCTGAGGATACAAACCAAACTCCTGCGGCTCATGAAAGACGACGAGATACTGGCTGTCATCGCTGATGCCCCTCCCGCCGATAAGGTATACGAGGTTTTCTCCCGCAAAGAGTCCGAGATTTTCGGAGGAGCGCCGGAGTGATTTCATCCCCCATAGAGATCGCCTCGGCATCCCTCCTGCTTCTTATGTCAGTTGCTGCCTTCGCGGCGCTTCTGAGGCAGAACCAGCGACTTTTGATTTCGGTCTTTTCGATACTTGCCGCAGCCGCCTCGCTGATGAGCGCCGCTGCGGGGGCGATTGCCGTCGGCAGGGGAACAACGGAACGGCTGGTGCTGCTGATAGGACTACCCGATCTTCCGTTTCATATGAGGCTGGACCCCCTGGCGGGGTTCTTCCTTGTAGTCATTGGCCTCCTCGCCTTCTTTATTTCGATATATTCGGCGGGTTATCTGAAGGGTTTTCTGGGCAAGCGGAACGTGACCCGGCTCGTCATATTTTACAGTCTCTTCGTGGCGGGCATGTTCATGGTGGTTCTCGCGGACGACGCCCTGTTTTTCCTGATCTCGTGGGAAGTGATGGCCGCAACCTCTTATTTCCTTGTCATGTTCGAAGACGAAAGGCCGGAGAACCGGAGAGCCGCCTTCCTTTATATTGTCATCGCCCACGTCGGAGCGATAGCAATCCTACTTTCCTTCGGGATCATGGCCGGCATCGCGACCGGCTTTCAGAATTTCAGCGGATATACATTCGACGCGATGAGGCAGGCGAAGTTTCCCCTTGAATGGGCGACAGCCGCGTTCCTTCTGGCCTTCTTCGGTTTCGGGGCAAAGGCGGGCGTAGTACCCCTTCATGTATGGCTTCCTGAGGCGCATCCCGTCGCCCCGTCCAACGTCTCCGCGCTCATGAGCGGGGTAATGCTCAAGACCGCAATATACGGCATAGTCCGCATAACATTCGACCTTCTTAAGGTATTCCCATGGTGGTGGGGGACTATCGTGCTCGTCTTCGGCCTTGTTTCGGCCGTGATGGGCGTTCTCTACGCCCTGATGCAGCATGACCTGAAGAGGCTGCTGGCTTATCATTCGGTCGAGAACATCGGTATCATTCTCATCGGTATCGGCCTCGCCATGATATTCGCGTCGTTCAATATGCCTCTGCTGGCGGCCCTTGCTCTTATAGCCGGACTTTATCATACGCTGAACCATGCAATGTTCAAGGGGCTGCTCTTCATGGGGGCGGGGGCTGTGCTTCATGCCACGGAGGAGAGGAATATGGAGGAAATGGGCGGTCTGATCCACCTCATGCCGTGGACGGCGGCGCTCTTCCTCGTCGGCTGCATCTCAATTTCCGCGCTGCCCCCCTTCAACGGCTTCGTCTCGGAGTGGCTTACCTTCCAGGCATTCCTGCTGTCGCCGTCACTCCCGAGCCCTCTCATGAGACTACTCCTGCCGCTGGGGGCCGCACTCCTCGCATTGACCGGTGCGCTTGCCGCTGCCTGTTTCGTGAAGGCCTTCGGCGTCACCTTCCTGGGCCGCTGGCGGGGACATCGCACCCCCCATATTCATGAGGCGGACTGGTCCATGCGCACAGGCATGCTGATGGCTGCCGCTGCCTGTCTCTGTCTCGGGATATTCCCTACCCTCGTCATCGGCTGGATGGACGTTATCCCCGGCCAGCTGGTAGGAGCAAAGATCGGCACCACCGCGGGGGCATACGGCTGGATGTGGCTGACCCCTGTCGCAGCGGGGCGAGCATCGTATTCGGGTCCCGTCGTGTTCCTCGGCTTTATTCTGATCTTTGCCGCTGTTTACTTCGCCCTCCACGTGAAGGCAGGCAAGATTCACAGGGGACCGGCCTGGGACTGCGGCTTCGAAAAGATGACTCCGAGGATGCAGTATAACGCCACATCCTTTTCGATGCCAATAAGGAGGATATTCGGGTTCCTGTTCGATATCAGGGAGCGGGTCGGACTGGCGGCCCAGCCCGCACATCCGGCGTTCCCGGTGAAGCTGAATTACTCCCTCCGGGTGAGAGACCGCGCCTGGGGCTGGATCTACAGGCCTGTCATCGATGTAAGCTTCTGGCTCTCGCGGAAGGTGGGCAACCTCCAGCGCGGCCGGATACAGACGTACCTGATCTACTCATTTATAACGATTATTGTCCTGCTGGTGTTCGCGCGATGAGCATCCG
>JBJKOV010000042.1:0-2250 GCA_046707105.1 Thermodesulfovibrionales bacterium | reverse complement strand
CGCAGAAGGTGTGGTCATTTCCTCCCCGGACGGGGTAATTTGGGAGCCCGGGCACTCAGGCACAAAAAATCGGCTCTATGCCGTTGCCTACGGACACGACATCTTCATCGCCGCGGGAAACAAGGGGACAATCGTGACTTCTCCCGACGCCATCGCGTGGAAACCGGCAGTGTCCGGGACAAAGGAGGACCTTAGAGGTCTCGCTTACGGCAGCGGCCGCTTTGTTGCGGTCGGCGCACATGGGACGATACTCTCCTCTTCTGACGGCCATACATGGAAGGATGAAAAGGCGGCCACTAAACTGAACCTGAATGCTGTAGCTTATGGCGACGGAAAGTTTGTAGCTGTCGGGAACATCGGCGCAATGATGTCGTCCGCAGACGGAGTAACATGGGAGAGGGAGAACTCAGGAGTTCGGGGAACGCTCCATGCGATCACTTTCGGGAACAAGCTGTTCGTTGCCATAGGCGACGGAAGCCCTGTCCTCACCTCTTCAGACGGCAAGAAATGGGACAAGCAGGTGACAATGAGTCCGTTTTTGTTCAAGTCGGTCGCCTCCAGCGACGGCTCATTTGTCATTGTGGGCATCCCCATTAGTTCAGATCAGAAGCAACTTGACATCCTGACATCCGCAAACGGTGAGATCTGGGTCCCTCAGAGCCTGGACAAACTCTATTACCTGAGAGCGGTCACCTTCGGAAACGGTACATTCCTGGCAACGGGTCAGGTCATCATTCAGTTTGCCAATCCTTATGCCGCTGAAAGGCCTGATAACACCAAGCAGCACGTTAAATGAAGTTTGCTAGCCGAATTTCATGACCTCGGCTTCCCTCTCTCTCCTTTTTAACAAAGCCAGATGGAAACCGTTTCAGAATCTCCCGGGGTCCAGGCTGTGGGCCTCGCGGAGATGCTGTTCAGCCTCGCCCCTCAGTCCTGCGGCTTCGCAGGCACGGCCGAGGTTGTAATGTGCGCCGGCATAATCCGGCTTAAGAGCTACGGCCCTTCTGAAGCTGTCGATAGCCTTATCGAGATATCCCTTCTGCCGGTATGCAACGCCCAGGTCATTATAGATCTCGTAATTGTTCGGCTGGATCTTCAATGCCGCTTCAAATTCGGAGATCGCATCATCCGTAAGCCCTTTCAGAATATAGGCGAGACCGAGGTTGTGATGGTCATCTGTAACGTCAGGGCCGTAGGGTTCAGAAGCAAGAGCCGTCTTGAACTGCTCTATTGCCGCATCGGCCCATCCCTTGTTGTAATAAGCAACACCGAGGTTTGTGTGGGCGTTTGAATAATAGGGCCTGATTTTAAGGGCCAGACGGAAATATTCTATGGCCTTGTCGGTCTGTCCCCTTTCGAGATAGAGATACCCAAGATCGTTGTACGCCCTGCAATTTCCAGGACTTTTCCGCACCACATCCTGCCATAAGCCTACTTCGTCTTTCCATACAGCATTTCTGGCATATGTGGCCCCCGTCAGCAGAACGATCACAAGAACCGGAAGGGCGTAGATCATGCTTTTCCTGGCCAGCCGCCTGCTGCGGATATTCCCGACGATCATGAAGGCCGCCGCGCTGATGGCCATAAATGCACCCACGGACGGCAGATAAACCCTGTGCTCGAATATCACATCCGCAATGGGAATTACACTCGATTCCACCGACAGGGTTATGAAGAACCAGTGGATGCCGAAAGAAATAAGGCGAAAGTAAGGCGCATAGGGCATAGGGCACAGGGCATAGCGCCCAGAACAACTCGCACAGGGCTCCGGAACCTGTGTATCTTGCTCTATGCCCTTTGCGCTTTGCTCTATGCCTTGGTTTTCGTTTGTTTCTCTATGCTCTATGCGCTTTGCTCTATGCGGTCTGCTTCTATACAGCAGATAAACCGCTGTCCCGAAGAGCGAAAGGAGAAAGAGTGAGGACAGGATTACCGGCAGGTCTGTCAATGAATGGAATATCGGATAATCATAATCCAGGTTCTGATTTACCGGCAGGAATATAAGACGGATATAGGTAACAATGACCCTCATCTGGGTCATGAGGTAGTCCCAGCGGGGGATGTTGGTCTGGACCCGCGTCCGGGCGCTCAGATCGGAAAGCAACTCGCCCAGCGGCTTGTGCGTCCCCATCACGCTTACCGGTATGATGACCAGTGTGAGAAGGACCGGCAAAAGGAAGAGGAGCTTCTTTTTGAGGGTGGATTTAAAGAAGAAGAATTCGTAGAGGACTATCATGACAGGAAGCGTAA
>JBJKOV010000041.1:0-5771 GCA_046707105.1 Thermodesulfovibrionales bacterium | reverse complement strand
CGGGAGTATTGTTTGGATGAAAGCGCATCAGCACATCGGCGAAAACATAGGAGATACGAATACGGATGTTATACTTGTCGAATTAAAGTGAAAAGAACTTAAGACACGACGAAGAAGAATCCGGAATAAATGTATTGAAATGAAACGTCTAATAAACAGGCCTTTTCTTATCAGATTAGAAATCCGTCATGTTTTAGGGCAAAGCCTGTGCGCCCTGCCAGGCCGCAGCAATGAATCGGAACGAGTGTCCGGACAAATACAATTAAAGACGGCGGAGCCTTCATTGGAAAATGTCTGATATACTGTAATAAGCGAACTGGGAGCGGCGATGCCCTCTGCTGAATTTGTTCCTCCTTTCAAATTTAGTCGGATGCAAGGGAGACGCTATGACTGCACAAGATACAATATCACTCAAACATCTACCCGCCTGGCAGGAACTGGAGGCGCACTACCGGAAGATCAGGGATGTACACCTGAGGCAGCTTTTTGCGGATGATCCGGGGCGTGGCGAACGGTTCGCGGCAGAGGGGGCGGGAATTTATTTCGATTACTCCAAGAACCGCATCACTGAGGAAACGGTGCGGCTTCTTCTGAAGCTGGCCGTGGACTGCAATCTCGGAGAACGCATCGAGGCGATGTTCCTCGGGGAAAAGATCAATCCAACCGAGAAACGCCCTGCTCTCCACGTGGCGCTGCGCGCTCCGCGCAGTGAAACGATTTCCGTAGACGGCAAAGACGTGGTTCCGGAGGTGCATGCCGTCCTCGACAGGATGGCGGACTTCTCGAATCATGTCCGGAGCGGAGAATGGAAGGGCCACACGGGAAAGCGCGTCCGCAATGTGATCAACATCGGCATCGGCGGGTCCGACCTCGGACCTGTAATGGCGTACGAGGCCCTCAGACATTACAGTATGCGCGACATGACCTTCCGGTTCGTCTCGAACGTGGACGGCACGGATTTCGCCGAGGCCACCCGGGACCTTGATCCCGCTGAAACGCTGTTCATAATCTCCTCAAAGACCTTTACGACCCTGGAGACAATGACCAATGCCGCCACCGCCCGCCAATGGACCCTCCGCTCGCTGGGCGACGAGAGGGCGGTCGCGAGGCACTTCGTTGCGGTTTCGACCAATGTCGAAGAGGTGAAAAAGTTCGGGATCGATACCAATCACATGTTCGGGTTCTGGGACTGGGTGGGAGGACGGTACTCCATGGATTCTGCGATCGGCCTTTCGACTATGATCGCAATCGGGCCTGAGAATTTCCGGTCGATGCTCGACGGTTTCCGGGCGATGGACGAACACTTCCGCAACGCACCTTTCGAAAGGAACCTGCCTGTGCTCATGGGGCTCCTCTCCCTCTGGTACAACAACTTCTTCGGAGCCCAGACGGTGGCCGTGCTGCCTTACGACCAGTACCTGAAACGTTTTCCGGCTTACCTTCAGCAGCTGACGATGGAGAGCAACGGAAAGCATGTTACGCGCGGCGGCGTGCATGTGGACTACGAGACCGGTCCTGTCTTCTGGGGTGAGCCTGGCACGAACGGACAGCATTCTTTCTATCAACTGATCCATCAGGGAACAAAGCTGGTGCCCTGCGACTTTATCGGTTTCTGCAGGCCTCTCAACCCTCTCGGCAATCACCATGATCTTCTGATGGCGAATGTGTTTGCGCAGACAGAGGCCCTGGCTTTCGGCAAGACTGAGACCGAGGTGAGGGCCGAGGGTACACCGGACGAACTGGTTCCGCACCGCGTTTTTGAAGGCAACCGGCCATCGAATACAATTCTCGCCGAGAGGCTGACGCCGGCGACGCTCGGCAGACTGGTAGCCCTTTACGAACACAGCGTATTTACTCAGGGGACGGTCTGGCGGATCGACTCCTTCGATCAGTGGGGCGTCGAGCTTGGCAAGGTTTTGGCCAAAAAGATAGTTCCCGAACTTCAGAGTGCAGGCGAACCCCCGCCTGCACACGACAGCTCGACGAACGCACTGATTCTGCGCTACCGGAGGCTGAAGGGTGGTAAGACATGAAACCGGCCGGAGCGTCGAGTCAGAAATCCCATTTCATTGAGGCCGTCAAAGAGAATCCGTTTTTTGTCATTCCCGAGGTAGTAATCGGGAATCCATTGCTCTGAAAACAAAGATTGGATTCCCGCCTTCGCGGGAATGACGGCTGGAAATGCCCGACTTTATACACAGACTGTACCAAAGGAGAATTAAAAATGAATGACGAAGAGAGATCCAGCAGTCCCATATACGCTTTTCTGCCGGCTGCGGTTGCCGGAGCCGAGCCTCTTGCCGAGCTCGCTCTTGACATGCGCTGGTCGTGGAATCATGCGGCGGACGAATTATGGCGACAGCTGGACCCGCTGCTCTGGGACCTTACCCATAATCCCTGGGTAGTGCTGCAGACCGTATCGAGGGACCGTCTGGAAAAAGTGCTGGCGGACCCCGTCTTCCGGAGGAAGATCGACGAACTCCTGCAGGCGAAGCGCCAGGATGCGGAGTCGGCCGCCTGGTTTCAGCGGGAGCATTCGGGATCGCCGCTCACCTGTGTGGCCTATTTCAGCATGGAATTCATGCTGAGCGAGGCGCTCCCGATCTATTCCGGGGGGCTGGGCAACGTGGCAGGGGATCAACTCAAGGCCGCCAGCGACCTTGGCGTGCCGGTAATAGGAGTGGGACTGCTCTATCAACAGGGCTATTTCAGGCAGGTAATAGATCGCAACGGGTACCAGCAGGCCCTCTTCCCTTACAACGACCCCGGCCAGCTGCCTATAACACCGCTTCGCGAGCAAAACGGCGAGTGGCTGCGGCAGGAAGTCAAGATGCCCGGCTACTCGCTCTGGCTGCGCATCTGGCAGGTGGAGGTGGGCAGGGTAAAGCTGTACCTGCTTGACAGCAATGATGCCGCAAACTTCCCGGCTCATCGTGGTATCACAAGCGAGCTTTACGGAGGTGGGCCCGAACTGCGGCTCCAGCAGGAAATGGTGCTCGGGCTTGGCGGATGGCGGCTGCTGCGCATGCTCGGCATCAAACCCGAAGTCTGCCACTTGAACGAAGGGCATGCTGCCTTCGCCGTGCTGGAGCGTGCCAGGACCTTCATGAAGGAGACGGGCCAGCCTTTCGAAGTCGCGCTTGCCGTCACCCGGGCGGGCAACCTTTTTACCACCCATACACCGGTGGCAGCCGGTTTTGATCGTTTCACCCCGTCCCTCATCGAGCAATACCTGGGCTGGTATGCAACGACCAGACTGGGTATCTCAGTCCAGGATCTGCTGGCCCTCGGCCGCCTGAATCCGAATGACACCTCGGAACACTTCAATATGGCTTATCTGGCAGTCCGGGGCAGCGGCGCCGTTAACGGGGTAAGCAGGCTGCACGGGGAGGTGAGCCGGGGCATCTTTCAGCCCCTTTTCCCACGCTGGCCGCAGGCCGAAGTACCGGTCGGACACGTCACCAACGGGGTCCATATGCCCTCGTGGGATTCGGAGGAAGCGGACGAACTCTGGACACAAAGCTGCGGCAAGGAGCGCTGGATGGGGACGATCGCTGCACTGGAAGAAAAGATCCGCAGCGTCCCGGATTCCATGCTGTGGGAGTGCCGTTCGTCCGCCCGAAAGTCTCTCGTCGAATTTGTCAGGGAAAGGCTCTCCCGCCAACTGGCTGTTTCGGGCGCGCCCTCCCAGACGTTGGAGAGGGCCGGGAATATTTTTGACGCCAACACGCTGACTCTGGGCTTCGCAAGGCGCTTTGCGACTTACAAGAGGCCGAACCTCCTGCTGCATGATCCGGAGAGGCTCCTTCGGATACTTTCCGACCCCCGGCGTCCGGTTCAGCTCATCCTGGCCGGCAAGGCCCATCCGGCCGACCAGGCGGGCCAGGACATGATCCGGCAGTGGATCAAATTTATTGCCGGCCCCGAAGCCCGGAAGCACGTTGTATTTCTCAGCGACTACGATATGCTGCTGACCGAGCAGCTTGTCCAGGGGGTGGATGTCTGGATCAACACACCGCGTCGGCCGTGGGAGGCCAGTGGTACAAGCGGCATGAAGGTGCTGGTCAATGGGGGGCTTAACCTGTCTGAGCTGGATGGCTGGTGGGCCGAGGCGTATACGCCCGAAGTGGGCTGGGCACTGGGTGACGGCAAAGAACACGACGAGGACCCGGCCTGGGATGCCGCCGAGGCGGAAGCGCTCTACACGCTGCTGGAACGGGAAGTGATTCCGGAGTTTTATACGCGGGATGCAAACGGGATTCCCACCGCCTGGGTGGCCCGAATTCGTGAGAGCATGTCCCGTCTGACACCGCGCTTTTCGGCCACCCGGACGGTGAGCGAGTACACCGAACAATACTACATCCCGGGGGCCGCGACTTTTCTCGACCGGGCCGCGGGAAAAGGGACAAAGGGCGCGGAAGGCCTGGAATGGGTGCATTCTCTCGAAAGAAAATGGGCGAACCTGCGCTTCGGGGAAGTCAAGGTTGAGACGGAAGGAGAACGGCACCTTTTTGAGGTCAGGGTGTATCTCAACGGCCTCAGCCCCGATTCCGTGAAGGTGGAACTTTACGCAGTCGGCGTGGACGGAGGCAACCCCGAACGGCATGAGATGACCAGGGGAAGGCAGCTCGTGGGCGCGGAGCACGGCTATGTTTACAGCGCACAGGTGCCGGCAACACGGTCGGCCGGCGACTACACTGCGCGCATGGTACCAACCCGGGCCGGGGTTGCGGTTCCCCTCGAAACCGCCCAGATTCTTTGGCAACGCTAGGCCGCAGTGTTCCTTATGCGGCATGCTGACGGCGACGTATGGAGATAGGCCGGGATCACCGTAAGGGCAGAAGACCGGCTTCACACGTGCCGCGGAGGAGAGGGAAATGATCTTGCCGGAACTTATTCACGGGAGGTGAGAGTATATGACCAGAAAACCGCAGGAAACGGTCATTTGTCAGGTCTGCCGGAATAGAAAGAAGCTGAGCGAGGTGCTGCCGGGTGCCGTGGTCCGCGGACCTCTTGTCGAGAGGATCAGAAAAGACAATCCGGACTGGTCTTCGGACGGCTTTGTCTGTATTTCCGATCTCAATCGCTTCAGGGCTGAGTATGTACAGGACGTTATCAAGACCGACAGAGGCGCGCTTTCGGCGTTGGAGGCGCAGGTAGTCGAGAGCCTCAGGGAGCAGGAACTCCTGTCGAAGAACGTTAATGTCGAATTCGACCGGCAGCTGACGCTCGGCGAACGTCTGGCGGACAAGATCGCAGAATTCGGAGGCAGCTGGCGCTTCATCATCATCTTTGCCTGTGTACTTTTCCTTTGGGTCGGCCTCAATTCCACATTACTCTTATTCCGGCCCTTCGACCCTTACCCTTATATATTCCTGAACCTCATCCTGTCCTGTCTCGCAGCGATCCAGGCGCCCGTTATCATGATGAGCCAGAACAGGCAGGAGGACAGGGACCGGCTGCGTGCCGAATACGACTACCGGGTGAACCTCAAGGCTGAGCTCGAAATCCGGCAGCTCCATGAGAAGGTGGACCACCTCCTTATGAACCAGTGGCAGAGACTTCTGGAAATCCAGGAAATCCAGATGGATTTGATGGCGGAACTGACGCGTGGGACAAAGGGAAGGTAGCCGCAGCGGGTTTCTTGATGAACCTTACATCTCCTGGAAATAGCGGTCGGGGTCGAAAGGTCCTTCGTCTTCGGACAATTCCCTGAAGAGATTCTTTGTCACTCCGCAGAGGGGGCACAACCAGTCATCAGGGAGATCGTT